>JBIKZZ010000008.1:0-30523 GCA_044354435.1 Rhodoferax sp.
GACGGTGCAAACCCTGATCGAGATTGGTGTGGACTATGTGCAGGGCTTTGTGGTGTCGCGCTCACAACACCCAGACAACATGCTGCTGGCCACGTCATCAGCTGGGTTCATCAAAGACGACGAGCTGACCCTGATGATGAACCAGATTGGCAAGTCGGAGCAGGCGCTGAATCAGGTTGACCTGTTTTCCGAGGCATCAGGCAGCCGCCTGCATTAAGGCTGCGGCCGACGTCAGCCCGCGCGCAAGGCGCGTTTGAGTTCCAGCCCCAACTCTGGCTTGTGGGCAAACGGGTCTGTGGGGTTGCGGGCGAGCATGATGTCTTCCAGGCGCACCTGTACTGAACCGATCGCCTTGGGGTGGCTGTAAATATAGAACTGGCCGGCTGCCATGGCGTCAAACACCTTCTGCGCCACATCGGCCGCGCTGACACGGCCTGAGCCCACCGCCTTGTCACTCATGGCCTGGCCGATCAGCTGGCTGCGCGTGGGCTTGTCCGGCGCGGCATCGGCCGGGCGGTTGCGGTGGCTCTGGCTGATGCCAGTCGGCACAAAATAGGGGCACAGCACTGAGGCGCTGATCTGGTCGGTGACCAGCGCCAGGTCTTGGTAAAGGGTCTCGCTGAGGGCCACCACCGCGTGCTTGCTGACGTTGTAGATGCCCATGTTGGGCGCATTGAGCAGGCCGGCCATGCTGGCGGTGTTGACGATGTGGCCCTGCCAGGCCGGGTCTTGTGCGGCAGCGGCGAGCATCATGGGGGTGAAGACCCGCACGCCGTGCGCCACGCCCATCACATTCACGCCCAGCACCCATTCCCAGTCTTTGGCTGAGTTTTCCCAGATCAGGCCGCCAGAGCCAACGCCGGCATTGTTAAAGACAAAGTGCGGCGCACCAAAGCGCGCCTGCACCGCCTGGCCCAGCGCGTCCATGGCGGCGGCGTTCGACACATCAACCCGCTGTGCCAGCACCGGCGCACCAGCCGCCTGCAGCTCTTGCGCAGCCCGGTCCAGTGCGTCCTGCTGCACATCCACCAGCACCAGGTTCATGCCGAGCCGGGCGCCAATGCGGGCACATTCCAGGCCAAAGCCCGAGCCGGCGCCGGTGAGTACCGCCGTTTTGTTGTTGAAATCGGTGATCATCCAATTGCTCCTGAGTTGAGGGGGTGCCAGACCATCTCCAGATGGTCAATGCCGTCTTCGACATAGGGGCGTTGCGCGTCGACAAAGCCGTGACCGGCATAAAAGGCCTCCAGCCGCGCCTGCGCACCAATGCGCACGGGCTGCGCACCCCACTGCTCGGCCACCGCCTGCAGCGCCCGGCGGATCAGGGCGTGGCCCAGCCCGGTTCCGCGGTGTGCGGGATCTGTCACCACCCGGCCAATGCTGACCTCGGGGTACTTGATGCCAGCAGCAAAGCAGCGCGCATAGGCCAGCAGTTGCCCGGCACGGCTGCCCAGCAGGTGAAGCGCCTGGGGGTCAGCGCCATCCACATCCTGAAATACACAGGCCTGCTCCACCACAAACACGGCGCTGCGCAGTTGTAACAAGTCATGCAGTTGGCGCGTGGTCAGGGCATTGAAAGGCAAGAGCTGCCAGTCAAGGGCCGGCGCGAGGCTCATGCGGCCGGTGCTGCCTTGAGGGTGAAGCCGATGCGCGGGAAGTGCACATGCACCAGCCCTGCCCGCTCGTCGACCCGGCGCAGCGTGTAGCGGGTGCGGGTGGCGGCCACCAGTTCGCCCTCAGTTGGCTCCAGGCCAAAACTCTCGGCAGTGATCGTCACCCGGCTGCCCAAGGGAATACCGTGCTCATCTTGAAAATAGGCATCAATTTGGCCTGCAGGCCCCGTGGATGCTGAACATATTGCTATCGCTTCAGTAGCAGAGAGTTTGTCGACATGGCCATGACCGATGGCCTCCATGCGGTCCATCCAGGCCAACACTGCGGGGGTCGCATCCAAAATACCGGCCATCACCGTGACCCGACGGCGTGCAAACCACAGGGGGTGGTAAACCGCAAAGTCGGCCACGCAGGGCGCCGCGCCCAACAGGTAGTCTTGCCCCTCCAGCATGGTCGCAATGCGGCGCAAGTAAGATTTGTAGGCGGTGGTGGCATCGGCCGGGCGCAAGCGGGTCATGCCGGCGGTCATGGCGCCACGGTCAGCGACAAAAGCCTTGGCCGCTTCTGGAGGGGCGCCCTCAAACATGGCTGCGGCACCGCGCGACTGCAGACTGTAGGCCATGGCAGCCCAGAACAGGGTGCTGTCAGCCCACTGTGCCAGCACGCGGGCCAGGCCACGGTGCGGCGCCGGGTAAAGCGCCGGCGTGGGCTGCAGGTGCTCCAGCACCTCGCAGATCAGGGCCGAGTCGCAATAGATGTCTGAGCCAATTTGCAGGAACGGGGTTCTGCGGTAACCGCCGGTCAAGGCCAGCACATCGGGCTTGGGCATGATGGACGGGATGAAGACCGACTTCCAGGCCAGCTGTTTGTAACCCAGCACCAGTCGGATTTTTTCCGAAAAGGGTGAAGTTGGGTAATGGTGAAGAATGATGTCGGCCATGGGAATCTCCAGGATGATATGAACGAGATTTAGATCAACTTGACCAGTTGCTTGCCAAAATTACGACCTTTGAGCAGACCCAAAAAGGCCTCGGGCGCTGCCTCAATGCCCTGCGCCACCGACTCACGGGCGCGCAGCTTGCCACTGGCCACCAACAGGCCCAACTCCTTGAGAGCGGTGGGCCATACCTCCATGTGTTCGCTGACGATGAAGCCCTGAACTTTCAGCCGGTTGGTCAGGATCAACGCCGGGTAGGCCAGCGGCAGCGGCGCGCCGTTGTAGCCCGCGATCATGCCGCAGACCGCGATACGGCCAAAGGCATTCATCAGCGGCAGCACGGCGTCTAACACCATGCCGCCCACATTTTCAAAATAGCCGTCAATGCCATTCGGGCACTCGGCGCGCAGGGCTTTGGACAGCGAGGCGGCACTGCTGTGCTGTTTGTAGTCAATGCAGGCGTCAAAACCCAGCTCATCCACCGCATAACGGCATTTGTCGGGGCCGCCGGCAACGCCCACGGTGCGGCAGCCCCGCGCCTTGGACAGCGCTGCAAAGGCGCTGCCCACAGCACCCGTGGCGGCGCTCACCACCAGGGTCTGGCCGGCCTGGGGCTCGATGATTTTCACCAGCCCATACCAGGCGGTGACGCCAGGCATACCGACCGCACCCAGGTAGGCGCTGAGCGGCACGTGGGTGGTATCCACCTTGCGCAGGGCACCAGGCTGATCGCCCTTGACCACGCTGTACTGCTGCCAGCCACCCATGCCGACCACCTGGTCGCCCACGGCGTACTGCGCATGGCGCGACTCCATCACTTCGCCGACCGTACCGCCGCCCATGGTCTGGCCCAGCGCCTGCGGTGCGGCATAACTCTTGGCGTCATTCATGCGGCCACGCATGTACGGGTCCAGGCTGAGGTAGTGGTGGCGCACCAGCACCTGGCCGTCCTGCAGGGGCGGTGTTTGCGCCACAACCCGTTTGAAATTGCTGGCTTGGGCTTCGCCTAACGGGCGGTTATCGAGGTGGATTTGGATGTTTTGGGTCATTTTCGTCAGCCTACTAGCCGCCGCGCACGATGCTGACGCCGCCGTCCACCGCCAGCCACTGGCCGGTGATGTGTTTGCCGGCGTCCGATGCGTACAGCACGCACAGGCCCTTCAGGTCTTCGTCGTCACCGAGTCGACCCAGCGGCGCGTGGGCAGCCAATGTCTCGCCATGCTCGGCCAGGGCACCCTGGGTCATTCGGCTGGGGAAAAAACCCGGACAAATGCTGTTGACGGTGATGTTGTACTTGCCCCATTCGGCCCCCAGAGCGCGGGTGAAATTGATCACCGCGCCTTTGGAGGTGTTGTAGGCGATGGTGCAGATCTCGGGCGGGTTGCCGCCCAGACCGGTGATGGAGGCAATGTTGATGATGCGGCCGCTGCGCCGGGCGATCATGCTCTTTTTGGCGATGGCCTGGCTGAGTAAAAAGTAGCCTCGGATATTGAGGTTCATCACCTTGTCCCAGGCCTCAACGGGATGGTCCTCAGCCGGCGCCCCCCAGGCGGCCCCGGCGTTGTTCACCAAAATATCAAGATCGCCCATGCGCTGAAGGGTCTCATTCGCCAGGCGCTCAATCTCGGTGTCACGGGCGCAGTCGGCGGCGATCCAGCGCGCGTCAATGCCAGCGGCCTGCAATTCGGCACAGGCCTGCTCGAGATCAGTCGCCTTGCGCGAGCTGATCATGACGCGGGCGCCAGCCTCACCCAGAGCATGGGCCATTTGCAGCCCCAGCCCGCGCGAGCCGCCGGTCACCAGGGCCGTTTTGCCAGTAAGGTCAAACAATTGCTGAATGGTGCGCGTCATGGTGGGGCTCCGGGTTAGGTGTGTGATTTTGCAGGACCGGCCAGAGCGCCGGTGTCACCCTCGCGATAAACGGCCAGGGCGACGACGGCACAGCAGTTCCACAGCTTGGCTGTTTGAACAGTCGGCCCATGAAGCGGCTTGCTCGGCCAGACTCCGCTAATGCGACAGAACCGTCAATTCACGCGACGGCTCTTGTCCCGCCAAAAGGTTTCGCGAAGAACATGTTTCTGGATTTTGTTGACACCTGATAGGGGCAAGGGCGTTGTTCGCACTTCGACAGTTTTCGGGCATTTGTAACCAGCAATGAGAGTGCGGCAATGGTTGATGATGTTCTCGGCCGTCAGGGTGGCGTCGTGGGCCTGGACGACAACCGCGTGCACCGCCTCGCCCCACACATCGCTGGGTATGCCAATCACTGCCACTTGAGCGACACCCGGAATCGTGGCGATCGCGTTCTCGACCTCGGACGAGAATACGTTTTCACCACCGGTAACGATCATGTCTTTTTTCCGGTCCACGACAAAGAGGTATCCGTCGGCATCCAGGTAGCCAATATCCCCGGTGTGGAGCCAGCCATTGCGCAACGCAGTGGCACTCTGGGCTTGGTCTTGCCAGTAGCCCTGCGTCATACCCGGGCTACGTGCCACTATTTCTCCCAGCTCGTAACTTGGCACATCATGTCCTGCATCGTTGACCACGCGGATGTGTACGCCCCAGCTGGCGCGCCCGGCGGAACGAAGCCGCGCGGCATTGGCGCCGTCTAGTTTATGGTCTTCAGGCCGCAAGACAGATATGGTTCCGGTGATTTCGGTTTGCCCGTAGACCTGGGTGAACTGCACGCGCGGCAGCCGTTCCATCGCCTTTCTCAAAACGGCCTCAGTTATAGGCGCTGTACCGTAGCCCAATTGGTGTAGGGCCGAAAAGTCAAGTGTGGCCATGCGTGGTGAGTCAAGCAGCCATCCAATCGAAACCGGGCTAAGTGCTGCTGCCGTGATGCGCTCTGAGGCAAGGCGCTCCACGAAGTCAGACACATCAAACTTTTCCATGTAATGCTGACATCCAGCCAGTGACAGCAGGCAATAGGCCGCAGTCAGCCCGCCCAGGTGAAACATAGGCAACACATGCAGGTAGCGCGTCGCTGGCGTCCAGCCAAGGTCCATCATGTGGCAGGTGATTTGCTGTGCAATGTTGGCGTGCGTCGTCATGACCCCCTTTGGCAAACCGGTGGTGCCGCCGGTGTAGAAAATCCCCATCAGGTCGCCCGGCCCAGGGTTGGCATTCGTGCCGGGCTGAGATAGCGCAATCAGGTTGTCACTGGCCAGCGCATCGGGCCTTGCAGGCGTTGAAGACAGCGTAATTCGCCGCATGGCGAGGTTTTTCTCGCACAAGATATCTGACAGACCCGCAAACTCCGGGTCAAAAATAAGCAAAGTTGCGCCGGCATTGTGAACCTGATAGGCCACTTCCGGCAGTGCAAGCCGGGTATTCAGGGGCACCACGACAGCGCCAACCCATGAAACGGCCAGCACGGCCTCCAGATAGCGATCGGTATTCCACCCGATGACGGCGACCCGATCGCCCGGCTTGACGTCATAGGCGCGCAAAACGCTGCCGAGCCGGGCCACACGATCTAAAACCTGGGCCCAGGTCCAGCTGCGCCCTTGATGGACGGATGCAATCCGATCACCGTGGACCTGTGCGGCGCGATGTAATGCGTTGATGATGAACATAGCGTTAGGCCTCCCCAACCTGGAATGGTGAGCGGTCCTGTAACTCGATCATCTTCCACAGCATACGTTCCATCAGCATCGCCTTTTGTTCGCGCGCGCTTTGTTCGTTCCATAGATTGACAATCTCGTCTGGGTCATGTGTCAGGTCATACAACTCGCCGAACGGCAAACCTTCCCAAAGCGTCATGCGCCATTGGCCGTCGCACATGGTGCGGATTCGAACCTGCGTGGCCATACCCAGGTAGGGTCTCGATGTCTGGCCTTCAACAATTACGCATTCATGTTTCGATTTACCGCCAGCTTTCATGACATCGCCAAGATCCTGCCCCTGCATACCGTTGGCGGGCGCGACACCGGCCCGCATCAGAATGCTTCGAGCGATGTCCAGGGAACTGGCTAACTGCTGCGTGTGCATGCCAGCTTCACCCGCGCCCGGGTCTGACCAAACAAAGGGAACGCGAATCAGGCCCTGGTAATGCAAGGGCCCTTTTTGCATGATGCCGTGGTCGCCCATCCAGTCACCATGATCACTGGTGAAGATCACAATAGTATTGTTGGCCAAGTCAAGTTCGTGTAATTTGGCCATGACCCGACCCACTGCGTCGTCGATCATCGTCACCATGCCATAGGTTACAGCTGTAATCTGGCGCGCTTCGTCTGCTGTCACCGCATATGGCGAAACCCAGGAACGGTCGGCTGTGCCATTGGCGAGCTCGTCATGCATGCGCTGGAGAACAGGCGTCTGAGTGTGCGGTTGGTGGTGGAAAGATGCTGGCAGCTTGATGTCGCCAGGCTGGTACATATGGAAGTACTTTCCAGGTGGGGTGAATGGGTGGTGCGGATCTGGAAATGAGCACTGAATGAAAAACGGATCGTCCGATTCGTCGCGCGCTCTTTCCTCAAGGTATTCAATGGTCTGTTCAGCCACGTAACTGGTGGGGTATAGGGTCTCGGGAATTCGCGACCAGCGAACCTGTGGCGCGTTGTAGCCGGGTGCAGCTTGAGGGTTTATAGCGCTGCGCAGACCGTCTGCCCCTTGAAGCCGATCCTTTAGCCAATGGCTGTAGTGGCCTCGCACATCGTCGCCATGCCAGGTGCAGATGCGAAAGCGCTCAAAGCCATAGAACTCACCCATTCTTTCGTCTTGAGTCGGGTCAGTGCTGGTGTTTGAGTTGAGTTCGCGGTCATATAACGGCCCCATCCGAAGCCCGCGCATGGCGTCACGCATGTCGTCAGGTGGTGGTCTTGTTCCAGCGGGAAATTGAAGTTTGAAGCGTGGCTCGTCACCCGTGAAGTTCTGGAAGTGGGCTTTTCCAAACAATCCGGTCCGATACCCTGCTTCCCGGAGCAGGTGTGTAAAGCAAATCGCATCAAGAGACAGCGGTATGCCATTTTGGCGGGTTCCGTGAAGGGAGGGCATACGCCCGGTCATGATGGTGTTGCGATTGGGTTGGCACACACCCGAAGCGACGTAAAAACGGTCAAAACGCCATCCCTTGGACGCAATGGCGTCAATGTTCGGCGTACGCAAGACAGGGTTGCCGTAGCAGCCCAAGTGGTCCGCACGCTGCTGGTCGGTGATGATGAACAAAAAATTAGGTTTTTTTGCTTGCATGAAGATGTTCTAGATGAGTGGGTGAGCAGGAAGGTAAGTCTGCATTAAATACCTTGATTCCGCCAATGTCACCGAGGCGCTAGCATATGCGTCTTGGCTATAACCAGATTCTTAGTGGATTGGGCAGCATTCAATGAACATCCGGCGCTTCAACCTTGGTACTATGCTCAATCTGTTGGAGATTGACCAGCATCGCTCCATCAATGCGGCGGCCCGCGCAAGGGACGTCTCGCAGCCGTCTTTGTCTCGAGGGCTACAGGCCATCGAAGAGGCGCTTGGTGTGCCACTGTTTACCCGTACCGCAACGGGTGTTGAGCCAACACCTTATGGGGACACACTGCTGTATCACACGCGCATTGTGCAAAACGAGCTTGAGCGTTGCCTGCAGGATATTGAAGAGCGGCGTAAGTCGGGGCGTACCAATTTGCACGTTGGGGGCACCCCCGGTGTGATTGGCTGGTTGCTGACGCCTGCTATCTTGGGCTTATTGCGTGATCGCGATGATGTCAATGCCACCTTGACTGAGGCCATGCCTGACGACCTTTGGGTCCAACTTCAAAGGGGGACTATTGACCTGGCGATTTCAACCCCCCTAAAGACATCTGGTGACGATGCTTTTACGAGCCTGCCTCTGGTGCGTGAGCCCACCTGCATGGTTGCTGGCCCCAAACATTCGCTGGCCGGAAGACAAAACCTCGGTCTGGCTGATCTCAATGCCCACCGATGGGTGCTTCCAACCGGTGCACTTGACTGGCAGCGCCGGTTTGAGGATGAGTTCCATGCGGCGGGCGTGCCCCCACCAACGCGAATTTTTACGACAAATTCATTCCTCGCGTTGCGCGAGGTATTGGTTCAGACAGATTCCATTGCCTTACTTCCGCTGGGTCATGTGGATGTTGATCTGGCAGCGGGTACGCTGCGTAAGCTGGCAGTTTCCCACCGTTTTGCTGATGTCGAGTATCTGGCCTACATGAAGCGGGTCAACGCCCGTCCGGCGCTGGTGAACAGCTTCATCGACCGGTTACAAAATCGAGCCAGCATCCAGCATTAGGGCTATGCAATAAAGACATAGGTCAATACATTGGGGCCATTTGTCAGCATGACAGACGAGCGGCACACTGTGGTCTATTGGTTTGTATGCGCGTCTTCCGACATCTGAAAGGGATCTCGCAATGAATGAAGCGCCGGCGCTTCCAAAATTCGAACAGTTTCACCACGTTGCCTTCCGGTGCCGGGACGCCGCTGAAACCTGTCATTTCTACAGGGATGTGCTGGGACTACCCCTGTCCGCTGGGCTGGCCTTTGATGAAATTTCAGGTACCGGCACCCAGCTGCGTTATTTGCATCTCTTCTTTGAACTGGGTGATGGCAGCTTCATCGCCTTTTTCGATGCTCCCGACACGGCAACCGAAGAGCAGTTTAAGCGGCGATCAGGTTTTAACCGGCATGTGGCCATTCAGGTAGGCAGCCTTCAAGCGCTTGAAATCTGGCAGGAACGGCTTATGCGCCACGGTGTGGTTTGTGAGGGGCCCCTTGACCACGGCTTTGTGAAATCAATTTACTTTTATGATCCCAATGGGATCCAGCTTGAAATCACAGCCCGTGCTGATGCCTATGTGCAGATCATGGCCCACGAACATGAAAAGGCCGATGAAGAACTGGTCGCGTGGACGCGGAGAACATCACAACTCAAGCAGTCGCGCGGCCTGAAATTACCCCGGGAAGCTCAACCACTGGAACCGGGGGCCTAATGCAGCAATTTGCCTATGAACGCCGACCGCTGCTAATCGTGTTTCAGGAGCAGTCTCGAATCAAAGAGACCTATGCGGGGCGTAACGATACGGTGGTCCTAGAAGCCCATCATCTGGTGCCCCGGGATCGGCCGTCAACGACCGTTCTTCTTTTCATGCATCCCGCCGGCGGAACCCAGTACCTTCCAATGGTTGCGGGTTTTGCCAAGTCAGGTGTGCATGTGTTGAGCTGCAACAGCAGGTACCCGCGCAATGACAGTGCGCTGATCATAGAAAAAGTGGCGCTTGACATGGGCGCATGTGTGCGCCATGCCCGAGAGAAGTTGGGCTATGAGAGTGTCATTCTTGCGGGATGGTCTGGCGGCGGCTCGCTGTCGCTGTTTTATCAGGCGCAGGCCGAGCATCCATCTGTGACGGGGACGCCCGCCGGGGACTTTCCTGATCTGACCAGCGCTAAACTGCAGCCGGCTGACGGCATATTGTTGCTGGCTGCCCATAGCAGCAGGGCGAGAACGCTGACAGAATGGATTGATCCATCCATCCATGACGAAAGTCGGCCATTTCAGCGCGATCCTTCGTTGAATCTCTACGATCCGGAAAATCCCGAAAGGCCGCCCTACAGCGCAGGATTTTTAGAGCGCTATCGTGCAGCACAAATAGCGCGCAACCGGCGAATCACCGCTTGGGCTCAAACTCTCCTAGAGGAATCACGCCGAACGGGCCATAGTGACCGGGAGCACTGCTTTGTGGTTCATGGCACGATGGCCGAACCAGCCTGGCTGGA
Source organism: Rhodoferax sp. (assembly GCA_044354435.1). Lineage (GTDB taxonomy): Bacteria > Pseudomonadota > Gammaproteobacteria > Burkholderiales > Burkholderiaceae_C > Rhodoferax. Next base: position 10,283 of record JBIKZZ010000008.1, read on the forward strand.
TTGCAGCATTGACCCCAGTGATCGTGCTCGCGGCACCTGCTATATGGGGGATCCGCGCATGTTGAACGATGCGCCGGCCGGTCTGGCGCGTTACACAACTTTACGGAGTTGGTTGTCCCAGTACGCGATTGACCTTTCCAACGCAGACGGCATCAAATCCGCCACAAGTGTTACTGTGCCTGCCTGCCTTATCGAGAACACGGCCGATGACGGCTGCCTGCCTCACCATATGCGCGATATGTTTGCCGCACTTGCAAGCAGGGACAAGGTACATCACCGGGTACTGGGTGCAACGCATTACTACTTCGACCAGCCAGAGAAGTTGGCGGATGGTTTGTCCTTGGGCTGCAACTGGCTGCGGAGTCAAGGTTTCATCAACGGCTAACCTCACTTAAGTACTCTGAAGGAGATATCATGAAAACGCTTAACCCGTCCAGGCGCTACGCTTTGGGTCAACCGCTACTTTTGCCCATGTTGCTTTTGACATGGGCAGGCCTCTCTGGGGCCCAGACGCAGGAGATTTACCCTGTGCGGCCTGTGACGGTCATAGTCCCATTTACGGCGGGTTCTCAGCCCGACATTCTGGCCCGAACATTGGCAGAGCATATGTCGCGGACGCTTGGGCAACCCTTTGTGATTTTGAACCGCGATGGAGCCGGTGGCGTCATTGGAGTCGAAGCCGTGTCGCTATCCAAGGCTGACGGCTACACCATCGGATTTGGTCCGCAAGGGCAGTTTTCAATTCAGCCGCAGGTGCGTAAGAACCTGAAATACAAGGCGGACGACTTTGAATTCCTGTGCCAAAGCAACACGGGCATGTTTGTCATCGTCGCGGGACCCAATTCACCCTACAACACACTGGCAGAACTGATCGATGCGGCGCGCAAGGCGCCTGGAAAGATCAGCTTTGCCTCAAGCGGCCATGCCAGTGGCCCGCATCTGATCGCCGAGAGCGTCGCGCTTGAAATGGGTGTGAAATTCAACCACATTCCCTATCGCAACATAGGCGACATGTACACGCAAGTGATTGGCGGCGCAGTAGACTTTGCGGTAACCACGCCAACGTTCTTGGCCACGCGCAAGGATGTTAAAGCGTTTGGCCTTATTGCCGATCAACGCCTGCCGGCTAACCCCTCTGTGCCAACGCTGAAGGAGCTTGGCTTCAAGCGCAGCACGCTGCCTGGGTATATCGGGTTTTACGCGCCCAGGGGCATGCCTGTGTCTGCCTCGGCGGCGCTACGCAAAGCGTGTCCGGCAGCTGTAGAGTCCGATGGCTTCAAGTCCGCAGCCGACAAGATTGGCACACCAGTGTCTTACGCCGATTCGACTGCCTACAGTGCCAATGTGCAGCAGGATATCAAATACATGGCAGAGCTGATAACAATACTTGGCATCAAGCCTGAATGACCTTCAATCCGGTTCTGTCGATCAAAGGCAGATCCAACTCCTGGATCAAAACAGCGCAGGCTGCCGCAGCGCAAAGTGAACACGACCCAGGCCCTGTCAGGTCATTGTGGCCTTGATCTCAGGATGGCGTCGAGGACTGTCTGATGATGCTGGCGGACATGGCGCGTGCGAGGTCACCGAATACGGCGCTCATGGCGGCAACTAACGCGTCATACGATCGATCAGGGACAAAAGCACCGGACAAACGAACGGTCTGCGAGTCGAGCAGTGCGCCGTCACGCCCCCTCATCAACCACCAATGCGCCACCAGCACAACCTGACCGCTGCTTTCACGCTCAAAACGCAGGATATCGACGTCAACCCGAAAGTCAGGCTTCAAGGCGCCACTGCGAGAAGTTGAAGACACCCGGTCACTGCCGAGAAGCACACCCAGATTTTCAGTCAGGACTCGGACCAAGTCCTGCTGCAAATTTCCAGCCCAATGGGCGTCATCCACGAGCTGAATGCGATGGTCAGTCCCTCGCAAAACGATCTGGGACCGCTCCAGGTATTGCGGTATCTGAACCTCTCGCACAAACACCGACAGGTCTCTGCTCACAGCAGCCGGCACAGCCGCAGCCACCGGGATCGGGCTCATCACAAAAAGGCGTGGGGCCTGCGAAGTTGAACAAGCCACGGTGGCGCATGCGACAAGCAGGCAAAGAAACCAAGGGCCTGCGAGCCTGACGCGCCGCAAGATCAGAAAAATATTCATCGTCACTTTCCTTCTCCGGTTGGCCGACGACCAAATACCATGGACTGCGGCTCACGCTCCAGCAAGTCGACAAGTGCGCGGATTGAGCGAGCAGTGCCTGTGAGTTCGCGCATGAGCTTCATCAATGCGTAGGCCGACGGCGACTCGGGCTCCAAGACAGCATCCACGAGGGTCATTGTGGTTTTTGATTGATCCAACGCCACGCGCGCCGCAGACAAAACACCGCCAAGTTGATCCATGACAGGGTCCACCCGCTGATCAATCTTCTGAGTCAGACTGCGCGCCGCAGACAAAGTACCGCCCAGTTGGTCCATCACAGGATCTGCCCGCTGATCAATCTTTTGGGTCAGGCTGCGCGCCGCAGATAAAGCACCGCCCAGTTGGTCCATCACAGGATCCGCCCGCTGATCAATCTTCTCAGTCAGGCTGCGCGCCGCAGACAAAGCACCGCCCAGTTGGTCCATCACAGGATCCACCCGCTGATCAATCTTTTGGGTCAGACTGCGCGCCGCAGACAAAGCACCACCCAGTTGGTCCATCACAGGATCCGCCCGCTGATCAATCTTCTGAGTCAGACTGCGCGCTGCAGACAAAGCACCACCAAGTTGGTCCATCACAGGATCCGCCCGCTGATCAATCTTCCCGGCCAGACTGCGCAGCGTCGCCAACGAGGCAGACAGGTCTGAGAGCGACCGCTCAATTTCCTTGTGGTTGGCGAGCGCGTTGGCGCCTTTTAGGGTGCCATGCAATTCCTTGCTGATGCCCAAAAGGTCCACCTTATCCAACTTGTTCAGGATGCCACGCACGGTCGTGCTTGCCTTTTCCAGGTCGGCTTGAACAGTAGGCAGCTCAGGCACAGCGCCCTGATGGCCAATTAAACGTAATGGCGCGTCGGGTTGCAAGTCCAGATCCACATACAGTTGCCCGGTGAGCAAACTGCCAGTTTGTAATCGGGCCCGAAGACCACGCTTGACCATGGTCTGAAAAGCGGCAAGTGGTGCCCGTTTCATCTGCTCCCCCTGCCTGACGACACGCTCGGGCTCCAATTCCACCTCAACCGGGATGCGCAAGCTGCTGGTTCGCGCATCGTCCTCCAGCCGGAGGCTGACCACCGAGCCGATTTTGATGCCTTTGTATTCAACCGGCGCCCCGACACTCAAACCTCGCACTGAGTCCTCGAAGTACATCACGAAACGGATTTTGTTGGTGTAAGACTTCTCTTGGATTGACTTGAAGTCATCATGAAGTGTGAAGGTTAACCCTGTCACGTCTTCGGCTGGGCTTACTTCGTTTCGGGGCGTGTCAAAAGCAATGCCACCAAAAAGCAGTGACCGCACCGACTCAGTTTTAACGCGCATGCCTTCCGGGCCGACAGAAACATCCACGCCGCTGGAATTCCAGAACAAGGTATTGCTGCGTAACAATCGCTCAAAAGGCGCCTTGACAAACGCGTAGATCATCACATTGCGCTGATTTGCGGCCATTTCGTAGCCCAAAACTTGACCGGCCACAATGCCTTGGTAGTAAACCAAGGAACCTCGATCAATCGAACCCAGCCTGCTGGCCAACAGCGTCACACGCGTTCCGGCCTGTTCCGCAGTCACCACCGGTGGGGTCTCCATGCCAACAAACGCCGTTTGGGTCTGTCCTTGCCCCGGCTCAATTTCGATGTATGCACCCGACAGCAGTGTGCCGAGTCCAGAGATGCCGTGCAGACTGAGCGATGGCCTTACCACCCAAAATCGGGTGTCAGCCTTGAGAAAATGCGCAGAATCGAGATTCAGCCGGGCGCGCACTTCAATGCGCGAAAAGTCACTGCTAAAGCTGACGGTCTCGACGGCCCCTATATCCAGGCTTTTGTATTTGATCTTTGTTTTCTGGACCTCAATGCCGTCAGCAGTCCGGAAAGTGATTGTCACCAACGGGCCACGCTGACTGAGGGTATGGAAGATCAACCACGCGCCCAGCGCTGCAGCGATCAAAGGGATCAGCCACACCAGAGAAAAGCCGCTCCGTTTTCTCACGGTTGGCAAGAGTGGTTCAGTCATAACGTATGCCTCGATCCCACATCAGACGCGGGTCAAATGAATGAGCAGCCATCATGGTCATCACCACGGCAGCACCGAAAAATGTCGCCCCGGCACCGGGGAAAATTGTCGCCAATTCATCCATGCGCAGCAGGGCGATCAGGATACTGATCAAGTAGATGTCGACCATAGACCATGCGCCAACAGCCTCGGTCAAACGGTACAACACCGTTCGGTCGCGAAGCCGCCAGTCGGAGCGCAGGTGCACCATGATCAGCAGAAAGAACATGGCGGTGATCTTGGTTAAAGGCACCAAAATACTGGCAAAAAAAACCAACAAACCCAAAGGCCAGGCCCCATCCTGGATGAGGTGCAGGACTCCAGCAAAGATCGTGCTGTTTTCCTTCTGACCGAAGCGGATGAGCGTCATGACAGGCAGCAGGTAGGCTGGTACCAACAGCATGCTGGCGGTGATCAAGTAGGCGCAGCTCCGGGACAGACTATGCGCATGACGAATGCCATGAACCACACTGCCACAGCGAGGGCAGCCTGCCGATGAACCGGGCGTTGGGCCAGGCATGAGGATCAGGCAGGCGGGACAACTGACGTAGCCTGATTCCGCTGCAGTGCAACCCTGGCCAATGGGCACCTTGAGTTCATCGGGTCCAACGCGCGGCCAGATGATCCCAGGGTCGAAATTGGCGGCTGCTGCCGAGCTAACCAAAAGTAGCCCAATAAAAGCAAAAAAACCGAATCCGGGAATGATGATGGCCAATTCCTGCAGCTTCAACACCGACACCAGCAAGCCCAACATGAAGACGCCCATCAGACTCCAGGGGCTTATCGCTCGCACGACACGCCAGACCGGCATGGTCCATGGCACAGAAATGCCCAGGCGCAAGGGCAACAGCACATAAATCATGCCGCAGATCGTGATGAACGGAAAAACAACGCTTGTCAGCAAAACCAGCAGACCCATTTCTGGCATGCCGGCCCGGTACATCTCAAAACTGCCTGAAATCAACCGGCTTTGCTCAATTCTTCCCCCCAGCTTCAAGGACAGGAAAGGCAGCATATTGGCCAACAAAAAAAGCACCAGGGCGGCCACATACAGTGCCGTCGCACGATCCAAACTTTTCGGCAAATGACGAAACAGTAAGGCACCGCAACGGGCACACAGCGCCTTGCCACCCGACGCCAACCCGGTCAGGCGATGAACGCCGTCGCAGGATGGGCAGGCCATCAACCCGCGCTGTGAGTAGCCTCCGACGGCGTATTGCCTCGAATCAATCATCTCGTGCCGCCGAGTTCATGCAGGAGCGAACGTACGGTGGCCGCGGCCTGCACATCACGATCGGCCTCCATCACCGCCAAGGCGCGTTCGTAGTAAGTCGCAGCGGCACGGCGGTCACCACCCCGTGCCTTGGCCTTGCCAAAGGCCACCAAATCCATGCCAATGCGCGAGGGCAAGGCCAGCTGACGGTCGATCTCCAGCGCCTCGCTCAAATGGCCATAGGCCTCGCGGGTGTCGCCCTTGAGGGTTGCCGCTTGTCCAAGCAAGCGCAGCGCGTTGGCTATTTCGACTTGATTGCCACTGTCCCTCGCAGCCTTGAGCGCAATGACAGCATTGGAGGCAACCAATTGGCCACTGGCACTTTCCAAGGCAATCTGCCCCTTGACATTGAACACGGAGGCCAACAAACTGCAGCTCGCGTCCTTGCAATACGCACCAGCCTTGTCAGCCCATTCGGCAGCTGTTTTGAGCTGCCGCTCCTCAAGTTCCAATATGGATCGCCGGAGCGCGACCTGGGCGAGCCGCGTCGGCGCGAATGAAAGTACCGATTGATCCCCGACCAGCGCCAAAACTGCGCGGGCCTCTGCCGGTCGCCCCAGCCGCTGCAAAGCGATAGACAGGTTGACGACATTAGCGGCAATATCGTCCACGGCTTCAATGGAGCGAGCGATACGCAGCGCTTCCCGGTAGTTCTTGGCTGCACCCTCAAAATCACCTCGACGAAACAATGAGTCGGCGAGCTGATTGGCGTCAATAGCGGCCAACTCACGCTCCGGGATCTGCCGGCTTGCACCCAGTTGGGCACAGGCTGCCAGCATGCCAAGGGCGAACACCACGATGACCGTTCGTATTACGCGAGAAAGCATATCCATTCGCAGCGCGCTCACGGTTGAGGCGCAAGTGCCGGCAAGGATCGGGCGGGAACTGCTGACTCGAAACTGTCAATGGTCAGGGTCCTGGTCGCCCGGGGCTCAAGGATGTTCCGTATGGGCCAGACCTGCCGAACGGCGCCGACCACAGCTCGCCCTTCGAGCATCACGTCGCCGGCCTCTTGCACAAGGTCGTTGGCATTTCGCATCAGGCCACCGGCCTCACGCATCAGGGTAGGCACACTTTGCAAAGCGACATTCAAGGCCGCCCCATTGTCCCGGGTTACCACCTGTAACTGCTCCGCAACCCCCGAAATGGAATCCATGGTCACGGCAGCCTTGCCGACCAGCACCGGCAACTGCTGCTGTGCCTGCTCTCCGACGCGGGACAGCAAAACCAAGGTCGTTTCTGCCGATTGAACCGCGTGATCCGCGCTCTTGAGCAAACGCCGGGCATCCTGGTTGGTAGCTGGCAATTGCTGCACAAATTCGCTGGCACTCTTGATAGAGCGGCGGTAATCACTGTCCGGGTGATTGAACTCCCCGAGCACACCTCGCATATCGCTGATCAATGGCGTGACTTGGCTCCTGAGGTCATCAACGATGCCGCCCATAGAGGGGCTGGCGACGAAGACCAGCTCGTCGCCAGCCTGAATCACCGTGGCAGGCATCTCGCCTTTGACTGGAGGCATGATTTGAAGGCTCGCACCGCCGATATAGCTCTCACGGACAAGTTTGATCCGAGAGCCCTTGACAATCCTGCTGATATGCTCCTCAGTGATGGCCAGATCGACTTTGACGCCCCCCTCGCTGATCAGCAAACCGCTAACGACGCCCACCTGAAATCCGAACAATCGGATAGACATCCCCTTGCTGATGCCCATTGCATCGGTCGTCAGAAAATACAGAGGGACATGCCGCACGAAAAGACCCTGCTTGTAGCTGACCAGGCCAATCAACCCGATCAGGCCGACCAATGCCAGGAGAAAAAAGCGATTGACTTTATGTTCAATACCCGCAAAGCGCCTGGGAGGGTTGTAGGTTTGCGCCGGTGATAGGGTGTCTGTGCTCATGGTTGTAATGAAGGCATGTCAGTTTCCCGGAATATTCTCAAGCTGGATGAATGTCCCGGTTGGATTTTGTAATTGGTAAGCCGTGGAAAATGCCGCCAAAGGCATGCCAAGTGCAGGGTCTGCCTCGCGTCCAAAACCTGAAGCTTCTGCCAGCACCAGGGCCGGGGACTCCAGCAGTACACGCGTCCACACCACGGCAAGTTTTTCGCGAGCGGTCAACACACTGGGCATCTTTGCCAGTAGGGCACGGGGCTCCATACCAAAGCCACTCAATAAATCCAGCACCACAGGTGCAGCATTGGGCAAGAGCTTGGGCCGGTGGAAACCAAGCGGCAAAGAGATATTTTCCCAAGCATTCAAATAACTGATCAAACCCCCCTTTGCAGGCAACACAGAGGTTCGGGTCAGCAGCTCTTCACGCGCAGACATGTCGATGGCATCAACATCCTGCCCCAGAACCATCAAGTAAGCACCACCCACCAACTTGAAGCCCACGACTGCTGCAAACAACTCGGCCGTCAAACAGGCAGGTGCCGTGATGCAATGACTTCCCCCCACCGGGATGCAAATCGAATCTTGCATCAAATCCTCTGAAGCAGATTTATAAGCCAGCGCCACCCAAGACGTGTCTTTGGGCTCAACTGCTGTCATCGGCAAGGCATTCCAGGGTACTGCAATCATGCCTGTGCCCGTATGAGACCAAAAAATAACAGCCCGAACGCCAGATAGGCGAATACGGCATTCAAGGTCATCACCGCCAAGGTACTTTCCATCACCGCATTGACAGCAGCCTTGGGCACGGCGTTGATCGAATTGTCAGAAGGATTCAGGCCGTGGTAGCAGGAGATAAGCGCAATTGCACTGCCAAACAACAGGCTCTTCAGCACCGAATAAGTGATGTCCCTGATGCTTGCGAATCGAAAGAAGTTATCGGCCAGCTCCTCGACCGACACGTCAATCATGAGCGCACTGAGAAAAATGCCACCCCCCACTGCAATGACTTGGACGTAAAAAGTCAGCACTGCCAGCGATAGCGCCATGCCGACGACCCGTGGTACGACCAAAAGGTCATACGGGTCAATTCGCATCTGACGCAAACAATCAATTTCGCCGGAGATATGCATCAAGGACAGGTTGGTTGCTATTGCCGTGCCGCTGCGCTGAATAACCAAAATAGCTGCCAACAAAGGCCCAAACTCTCGCATGACCACCAGCAACAAAATTTTGACAGCCAGGGTGACGTCCGCTTCAAGCACATTAATCACATAAGCGATCAGCAGGGTTCCGATAAAAGCCCCGCGCACCACCATGCCACCGGCGGCGCTGGTACCCGTAAACAAGATTTGCCGGTAAAACTCTTCAGTGACCGGCGGCCGACGCAGAACGGTTAATCGGGACAGCACATGACCCAACATGCCAACCCTGGCCCTTATTCCACTGAACAGTTGCACCTGTTTAACGATCACTGAATACGACTTTGTAGTTGTCTTGAGTCAAATAACTCTGAAACAGTGTAAGGCTTTTAGTTTTAACATTCGAGCGGACCTTGCCCAGCGCCGTGAGACGCTGACGGCGCCACCGTTGGTGATACTGCAAGTTAGACTCATTGCTTTGTCATCGATTGCCTTGCGCCAGCCCATGCCTGCACATTCCCTGCCCGCCCAGCGGCAAGCCCAGATTTTGCTGGGGCTGGGTTTTGTGCTGCACGCCACTGTCGGTGCGCTGCACGGGCTGTCGGTAGACGAGGCGCACTACCTGCTCTACGCGCTGCACCCGTCGCTGAGCTATTTTGACCATCCGCCCATGGTGGGCTGGCTGCAGTGGCCGCTGGTGGCGGTGGACGCACCGGTGGCGGTGCTGCGGCTGCTGCCAGGCCTGATCTGGCTGGCCTCAGGCTGGCTGATCCAGCAACTGGCGCAGCAACTCAGCCAGGGCAGCGAACTTGCGCCCGAGAGAGCAGGCCTGGCGGCAGTGGGCGTGTTTCTGCTGGTGCCGCTGTTCAATGTGTTGGCCATCGGGCTGCTGCCAGACAGCCTGCTGACGCTGCTGAGTCTGGCACTGCTGCGCCAAACCCTTCGCCTGATGCAGCCACTGGCTCTGAGCCGGCCGCGCGATTGGCTGCTGTTGGGCTTGCTGCTGGGCCTGGCTGGCCTGAGCAAATACACCGCCATCCTGGCCGCGCTGGCCGTGGCACTCTGCTTGTTGCGGACCCACGGCTGGGGGCTGCTGCGTCACCCCTGGTTGTGGGCGGCCACGCTGCTGGCGCTGCTGCTGGTCGCCCCGGTGCTGGCGTGGAATGCACAGCACAACTGGCTGTCCTTTGCCTACCAGGCTCAGCACGGCGCTGGCACCGGTTGGCAGGTGCGCCCCTTGCTGGTGTTTGGCCTGCTGCAGTTGTTGGCTTATGGGCCGCTGCTGCTGTGGGCCGGGCCAGGCTGGCGCAGGACCATCCCGGCTGCTGGGCGCTTGACGGCGCTGTTTTTTTTGTTGCCCTTTGGCGTGCTCGCCTGGTTATCAGCCGGTGGCAGCAGCCTGCCCCACTGGACAGCACCAGCCTGGGCCGCCCTGGTGCCTTTTGCAGGGCTGGGTCTGGCCCGCGCACTGCAGCAGGGCCGGCGTTGGCTGCTGACCACAGTGGCCAGCTTGCAAGCGGTGGCCCTCGCCCTGCTGCTGAGCGCCATGGCCACCGGGCTGGCGCCCTGGCCCGACAACGAACCGGCGCAGACGCAGGCCGACAACCCCTTTGCCGACTTACACGGCTGGGATCTGGCCGGTGAACGGGCCCGCCTGCTCGCGCAGAGCCATGGCCTGAGCGCGCTGGCCGTTCAGCATTGGACCCTGGCCAGCCGACTGGGCTGGTACGCGCGCCCACTGTCGGTTCAGGTGCTCGACCATCGGGTCGACCAGTTTGATTTATGGACCGCGCCACTGGCTGCCGAGGGCAAGGCACTGCTGGTGGACTGGTCGCTGATGCCCTTTGCGCTGCCTGTAGGCCCAGAGGGCTTTGAAGAATGCAGTCTGTTAGGCAGCATGCCGGTGCGCCGCTGGGGCGTCTTGTTGTCCGAGTTCCGCTTCTACGACTGCCGTGGCTGGCAGGGCAACAACGGGCTGCATACATGAGCGCCACATGGTCTGGCGGCCACTCCCGACTTCCCGCAACCATGGCGGTGGCTTTGCTGTTGCTGCTTTTTGGCGCGCCGGTCTGGATGGGCTGGTTCGAGCCGCGCCTGTTTCTCACACTGAATCACGCCTGCGCCCTGCTGGCTGGCAGCCTGTGGGCCGGGCTGTCCTTGCTGGGAAATGGGTGGGGGCTGCTGGCGGTTACCTCGCCGTTGTTGGTACTGGCGCCACGGCTGATGTGGGCCTGGCTGTGCGCGGCGCCTTTCGCCAGCCTGCTGTCGCGAGGCATCAAGGCATGGTTTCAAAGCCCGCGACCGGCGGCGGTGCTGGACGCGGCTCAATTTCGGCTTTTGGGCGAGCCTTTGCACCTGGAGGCATTCCCCTCGGGCCACACCGTCACCGCCTTTGCCGCCGCCACCGCGCTCTATCTGGCCTGCACCGATCGGCCAGGCCAACGCCCGCTCTGGCTGTTTGGTCTGGCTGCGGCCGCAGGACTGTCGCGCATCGCCGTCGGCGCGCACTGGCCGGGCGATGTCCTGGCGGGCGCCGCAATTGGCCTGATCGCCGGGGCACTGGGGCATGCCCTGTGGCTGCGGCTGAACCCGACCTGGTTCCGGCCGACTGGCCCAGGGCAGTGGCTGTTGGCGCTGCTGCTGGCCGCCACGCTTTACACGCTGGGGACGGAGGCCCTAGATTTTGCAGAAAACCGGGTGCTGCAACAGGGCCTGATGGTGGTGGTGGGAGTGTCTCTGCTGAGCTTTGGCTGGCGGGCCTGGCGGTCACGCTAGGGGGCCATGGATCCCCGGTCGTAGCCGGGGATGACGATAGCCCGTCGTCCTCGCGCACGCGGGGACCCAGGGGGCCATGGATCCCCGGTCGAAGCCGGGGATGACGCGGTGGCAGGGGATGACGACAGCCCGTCGTCCTCGCCCCCGATCAAGTCGAGGGCAGGCTGCAGCGGGGACTCATGAATCGCGGGTCGCGGCGAGCGCCTAAAACGCTGCGTCTGGCATGGTGGCGCAGATCGGGTCGCGGGTGCTTACCACCTGCAGCCAGGCGCCGATTTTGGGCAGCTCGTAATGGTAAAAATAGGCTGTAGCCCTTATTCTGCCTTGGGTTTGTGCTATTGATTGTGTAGCATCGTCGCGCAGCGCAGCCAAAGCCACATCCAGCCAGATCCAGGCCATCACGGTATGGCCGAAGGCCTGCATATAGGGCACGGCGTTGGCCAGCGCCTCAGCGGGAACGCCGGTGGCCCAGGCCGACCGGGTGGCGCCTGCCACCTGTTGCAGGGCCTGCCGCAGCGCCAGGGCATGCTCGGCCAGGGCCGGCACCGCCAGCGCGCGCTCGGCCGTGGCCTCGATGCGTGCGCTCAGCAAAGCGAGGCCACGGCCGTTTTCCATCAGCACCTTGCGCCCAAGCAGGTCGGCCGCCTGGATGCCGTGCGTGCCTTCGTGAATCATGTTGAGCCGGTTGTCGCGCCAGTACTGCTCCACCGGAAAATCGCGTGTGTAACCGTAGCCACCATGAATCTGGATCGCCAGCGAGTTGGCCTCCAGACACCACTCGCTGGGCCAGCTCTTGGCAATGGGCGTGAGCACCTCCAGCAGCAGGCGCGCCTCGTCGGCGGCGGCAGCCGAGCCAGTGCGCTGCTCATCGACCAAGCGGGCGCAGTACAGTGCCAGGGCCAGGGCGCCCTCACCGTAGGCTTTTTGCGCCAGCAGCATGCGCTTGACGTCGGCGTGTTCGATGATGCGCACCTGGGGCGCGGCAGCGTCCTTACCGCCGCTGCCGATAGGGCGGCCTTGCGGTCGGTTGCGGGCGTAGTCCAGCGAGGCGTAGTAGCCGGCCAGGCCGAGCATGGTGGCGGCGATGCCGACGCCGATACGGGCCTCATTCATCATGTGGAACATGCAGCGCAGGCCCTCGCCGGGCTGCCCCACCAGGTAGCCAATGGCGCCAGCACCGCTGCTAAACGGACCATCTGCCTGTGGGCGGACCGGGTACTTGCCCTCGCCAAAATTGAGCAGGCAGTTGGTGGTGCCGCGCCAGCCGAGTTTGTGGTTCAGGCCGGCCAGCGCCACGTCATTGCGCTCACCGGTGAGTTGACCCTCGGCATCAACCATTTTCTTGGGCACGATGAACAGCGAGATGCCACGCGTACCCGGCACCGGCTTGCCATCTGGCCCGGGAATCTTGGCCAGCACCAGGTGAATGATGTTCTCAGTCAGTTCGTGGTCGCCCGACGAGATCCACATCTTGTTGCCCTTGAGGCGGTAGCGCGGCCCCAATGGATCGGCGGCAAATTCAGGGCCGTCGGGCAGGGCACGGGTGGCCACGTCGCTGAGCGAGGAGCCGGCCTGCGGCTCCGACAGACACATGGTGCCCGAGAAGCGCCCCGAGAACTCGTGGCGGGCAAAGGCGGCTTGCTGCTGAGGCGTGCCGTGGACCATCAGCAAATTGGCGTTACCGGTGGTCAGCATGCCTGAGCTAATGCTGACCGAGGCACAGGCAAAGAACGCATTGGCTGCGGCCTCTACCGTGTAGGGCAGTTGCATGCCGCCGTGCTCGTAGTTCTGTGCCGCACTGAGCATGCCCGATGCGGCGTAGGCCTGCGCGGCCGCCAGCGTCGCCGCGGGCAGCACCACCTGATCACCGTCAAAGTGAGGCTCCTGGGTGTCGACCAGGCGGTTGAAAGGCGCAAACTTGTCGCGCGCAATGCGCTCGCAGGTGTCCAGCACCGCGTCAAAGGTATCGCGCGAGTGGTCGGCAAACCGCTCCCGCTGCGCCAGGCCCGGCACCTCTAACCACTGGTACAGCAGAAAATCGACGGTAGAGCGCAAATTCATGGCAGCCTCAGGCATGGATTCCCGTTGTCACGGGAATGACGACCGTTGGGCATCTCAGCCTACTCACAGCACCTCAAACACACCAGCGGCGCCCATGCCGCCGCCGATGCACATGGTGACGCAGACCCGCTTGGCGCCGCGCCGGCGGCCTTCGATCAGGGCGTGGCCAGTCAGGCGCTGGCCGCTGACGCCGTAGGGGTGGCCCACCGCAATGGCGCCACCGTTGACATTCAAGCGGTCACCGGGGATGCCGAGCTTGTCGCGGCAATAGATCACCTGCACCGCGAAGGCTTCATTGAGTTCCCACAGGTCAATGTCAGCCACCGTCAGGCCCAGCCGCGCGAGCACCTTGGGGATGGCAAACACCGGGCCAATGCCCATCTCATCGGGCTCACAACCTGCTACCGCAAAGCCCAGAAAGCGCCCCAGTGGCTTGAGGCCTTTCTTTTCGGCGAGGGTCTCCGACATCACCACACAGGCGCCGCCGCCGTCCGAGAACTGGCTGGCGTTGCCGGCCGAGATGAGGCCACCCGGTAGGGCTGAGCGCAGGCCGCTGATGCCTTCTTTGGTGGTGCCGTCGCGGATGCCTTCATCAAAGCTGACCGTCACTTGCTTGGTGGTCAGGCCCATCACCTTGTCGGCCACGCCCATGGTGACGGTGATCGGGGCAATTTCGTCGGCAAACAGACCTGCTGCCAGCGCCGCGGTGGCGCGTTGTTGGCTGGCGGCGCCGTACTCGTCCATCGCCTCGCGGCCAATACCGTAACGCTTGGCCACGTTTTCGGCGGTTTGCAGCATATTCCAGTAAATCTCGGGCTTGTTCTTGGCCAGCCAGGGGTCGGCCAGCATGTGCTGGTTCGCTTCCTGTTGGACGCAAGAAATGCTTTCAACGCCACCCGCCACGTAAACATCACCCTCGCCCGCGATGACGCGCTGGGCGGCCAGGGCAATGGTTTGAAGTCCCGACGAACAAAAGCGGTTCACCGTCATGCCGGAGACTGTGATCGGGCAGCCGGCGCGCAGGGCCACCTGGCGCGCGATGTTGGCGCCGGTGGCACCCTCGGGCGTGGCGCAACCCATGATGACGTCGTCGACCTCGGCGGCTTCAATGCCAGCGCGGGCAATGGCATGCTGCACGGCATGGCCACCCAGGGTGGCGCCATGGGTCATGTTGAACGAGCCTTTCCAGCTTTTGGCAAGCGGGGTGCGGGCGGTGGAGACAATAACGGCTGATGACATGGTGGAGTCCTCTGGTTCAAATCAATTGAAGGTTTTGCCTTCGGCGGCGAGGCGGGCGAGCAGGGGCGCCGGTTGCCAGAAGGCAGCGTCGTCGCGTGGGTTCTGTGCAAAACGGCCCATGCTTTGCACCACATTGAAAAGCCCCACCTGGTCGGCGTAGTTCATTGGGCCGCCACGGTAAATTGGGAAACCGTAACCCATCAGGTACACCATGTCGATATCGCTGGCCTTGGAGGCAATGCCCTCCTCCAGAATGTGCGCAGCCTCATTGACCAGCGCATACACCAGGCGCTGGACGATCTCGTCATCCGAGATTTTGCGCGGTGTGATGCCCAGTGAGGCACGGTGCGCCGCGATCATCTGCACCACCTCGGCGTTGGGAATGGCGTCGCGCTTGCCGGCCACGTAGTCGTACCAGCCTGCCCCGGTTTTCTGGCCAAAGCGCCCCTTCTCGCAAAGCAAATCAGCGGTCTTGCTGTACTTCATGCCCGGCCTTTCCTGGGCGCGGCGTTTGCGGATGGCCCAGCCGATGTCGTTACCTGCCAGGTCACCCATGCGGAAGGGGCCCATGGCAAAACCGAATTTTTCAATAGCCCGGTCCACCTGCTCGGGCGTGCAGCCTTCGTCCAGCAAAAAGCCGCCCTGGCGGCCGTACTGCTCGACCATGCGGTTGCCGATGAAGCCGTCGCACACACCCGACACCACGGCGGTCTTGCGGATGGTCTTGGCCAGCGTCATCACCGTGGCCAGCACGTCCTTGGCCGTCTTGGCGCCGCGCACCACCTCGAGCAGTTTCATGACATTGGCCGGGCTGAAGAAATGCAAACCAACCACGTCTTGCGGCCGGTTGGTAAAACTGGCGATTTTGTCAACGTCCAGCGTGGAGGTGTTGCTGGCCAGGATGGCGCCGGGCTTCATGACGCGGTCGAGTTGCTTGAACACCGTCTCTTTGACCCCAAGGTCTTCGAAAACCGCCTCAATCACCAGGTCAGCGCTGCCCAGGTCGTCATAGCTCAGGGTGGTCTTGAGCAGGGCCATGCGCTGCTCGTACTTGTCGGCCTTGAGCTTGCCCTTCTTGACCTGCGATTCATAGTTCTTGCGGATGGTGGCCACACCACGGTCTAGGGCCTCTTGCTTCATCTCCAGCATCACCACCGGCAGGCCGGCGTTGAGGAAGTTCATGGCGATGCCGCCACCCATGGTGCCAGCGCCGATCACGGCCACCGACTTAATGGCGCGCTGTGGCGTGTCGGACGGCACATCAGGGATCTTGGAGGCAGCACGCTCGGCCATGAAAATGTGACGCAGGGCACGCGACTCAGCGGTCTGCATCAGGCTGATAAAAATGTCGCGCTCGGTGGCCATACCCACGTCAAATTTCTGCTTGGTGGCCGCCTCCACCGCGTCCACGCACTTCGGCGGTGCCGGGAAATTCTTGGCCATGCCCTTGACCATGTTGCGCGCAAACTGAAAGTAAGCGTCGCCCTGAGGGTGCTTGCAGGGCAGGTTGCGCACCAACGGCAGGGGCCGGGTATCAGCCAAAGAGCGCGCCAGAGCCAGCGCCTCATCGGCCAAGGTCTCCACTGAGCTGGCCATTTTGTCAAACAGCTTTTGGCCTGGGATCATGGCCAGCATCTCGCTCTTGACTGGCTCGCCGCTGACGATCATGTTCAGCGCCACTTCAACACCCAAAACACGCGGCAGGCGCTGCGTGCCGCCAGCACCGGGGATCAGGCCCAGCTTCACCTCGGGCAGGGCCACACTGCAACCCGGTGCGGCAATGCGGTAATGACAGCCCAGCGCAAGTTCCAGCCCGCCACCCATGCACACGCTGTGAATGGCCGCCACAACGGGCTTGGCCGATTGCTCCAGGGCCAAAATGACGCTGAGCAGGTTGGGCTCTTGCAGGGCCTTGGGGCTGCCAAATTCCTTGATGTCCGCGCCGCCTGAAAACGCCTTCCCCGCGCCCGTTAGTACCAGGGCCTTGACGACGGGGTCAGCGTTGGCCCGGCTCAGACCATCGGCAATGCTGAGGCGGGTGGCAAAGCCCAGGCCGTTCACGGGCGGGTTGCTGAGCGTGATGACGGCGATGTCGCCATGCACTTGGTATTGGGCAGTCATGGGTATTTTCCTTGCTGGTAGAAAAAAGAACGGTCGTTCGCTTTTAAAGATTGTAGGGGTCGGCTCTGCGGCAGGGTAGCCGGCCAGTCGCCGGTGGGACAAGGCCCGCTAGACCTCCAGCCACTCCTTGCGGATGCTGGCATTTTGACGCAAAGCCTCGGGCGTGCCGTCAAACACGATGCTTCCGTGGCCCATCACCAGACAGCGGTCAGAGATCTGCATGGCGATGGTCAGCTTCTGCTCAATCAGCAGCACTGACAGACCTCGGGCCCGCAGGGCCTGCAAGTACTCGGCCACCAGTTCGACGATCTTGGGCGCCAGGCCTTCGGTGGGCTCGTCAATGATGATCAGGTCGGGGTCGCCCATCAGGGTGCGACACAGGGTCAGCATCTGCTGCTCACCGCCGGAGAGGACACCAGCCTCGGTGTGCTCGCGCTCCTTGAGGCGGGGAAAGAGCTGGTACATGTCGCCAAACGACCAGCGCGGCTTCTTTTGACTTCGCTTTTGCCCCAGCAGCAGGTTCTGGTGCACGGTGAGCTTGGGAAAAATGTCTCGGCTTTCAGGTACGTAACCGAGACCCAGGTTGGCGATTTCATAGGGTTTGCGACCCACAATCTGACCGCCCTGCCACAGCACCGAGCCCTGACACGCCACCATGCCCATGATGGCCTTGGCGGTGGTGGAGCGGCCCGAGCCATTGCGCCCGAGCAGGGCCACGATTTCGCCCTCGCCCACCGCCAGGTCGACACCGTGCAGCACGTGGCTCTTGCCATAAAACGCTTGTAGTTGGCTGACCTGCAGCATGCTCAGGCACCCCTACCCTGGGCACTGACCCGGACATTGACCTGGGCGTCGGCCACAGCAGACCCCAGGTAGGCTTCTTGCACCCGGGCATTCGCCCGCACCGCCTCCGGGGTGTCGAAGGCAATGACTTCGCCATACACCAGCACAGCGATCTTGTCGGCCAAACCAAACACCACACCCATGTCATGCTCCACGGTCAGCAGGGTCTTGCCCTCGGTCACCTGTTTGATCAGCTCGATGAAGCGCGCGGTTTCACTGCGACTCATGCCGGCCGTAGGCTCATCCAGCAGAATCACATTGGCGCCACCGCCAATGGTGATGCCAATCTCCAGCGCCCGCTGCTCGGCATAGGTGAGGTTCATGGCCAGCACCTCGCGCTTGTTGCCGAGCCCGATCATGAGCATCAACTGCTGCGCACGCTCGTTGGCGTCGTCCAGATCCACCAAAAACTTGAAGAAGCTGTACTTGTAGCCCAGGCTCCAGAGCACGCCACAACGCAGGTTCTCGAACACGCTGAGCTTGGGGAAGATGTTGGTGATCTGGAAGCTGCGCGACAGGCCCAGCCGGTTGATCTCAAAGGGCTTTTTGCCGTTGATGCGCTGGCCGTGCAGCAGCACATCACCGCTGCTGGCCTCAAACCGGCCACTGATCAGGTTAAACAGGGTCGACTTGCCGGCACCGTTGGGGCCGATGATGGCCACCCGCTCGCCGGGGCGAACTGCCAAGTTAGTGCCGCGAATGATCTCGGTCTTGCCGAAACTCTTGCGCAGGTCGCGCAACTCCAGCGCATGGGGCGCGGTCTGGCTGGCAGTCACCATCATGCCCCGCCTTTCGCTTGCAGCGCATGCTCAATCTCGGCCTGGGCCGCGTCCCATTGCAAGCCAAAGCGCTTTTGCACCGGCCGGAACGCCGCCGCCCCTGAGGCCAAGAGCAGGACAGCGCCCAACCAGCTCAGCGGGGCAGCCGTGTCCAGCGGCAGACCCAGGAACGGCACCACAGAGCCAGAGGTCGAGCTTAGTTGCAGGTGGTACACCATTTCAATCAAGGCCGCCGAGCCCAGCAAAATCATCAGGCCTGTGATCAGCAGACCAGCGTAGCTGCTGGTCAGGCGTGCCAGCTTGCCATGCAGGGCCAGCCGCAGGTTCATCATGACCAGGCTGGCGATGCCGCCCGGCGCGTACATCACCATGAACAGAAACAGCAGCCCCAGGTACAGCAGCCAGGCTTGGGTGAACTCACTCAGCAGCACAAAGGCCAGCACCATCAAAATGGCACCGATGATGGGGCCAAAGAAGAAAGTGGCACCGCCCAGGAAGGTGAACAGCAGGTAGGCGCCCGATCGCGCGGCGCCCACCACCTCGGCGGTGACGATCTCAAAGGTGAGTGCGCCCAAGCCGCCGGAGATGCCGGCAAAAAAGCCGGCAATGATGAAGGCGGTGTAGCGCACCCGCTGCGGGTTGTAGCCAATAAATTCCACCCGCTCCGGGTTGTCGCGCACCGCATTGAGCATGCGGCCCAGGGGCGTCTGGGTAAAAGCGTACATCAGGATCATGGACACCAGGGTGTAGGCTGCAATCAGGTAATAAACCTGGGTGGCCGGGCCGAAAGTGACGCCCAGCACGGGTCGACCCATCACCCGGTTGCCTGACACGCCGCCCTCCCCCCCGAAAAATTCAGGGATCATCAGCGACATGGCAAACACCAGTTCGGCAAGACCCAGCGTGATCATGGCAAACGTGGTGCCCGACTTGCGTGTGGTGACATAGCCAAACAGCACGGCAAAACCCATGCCGGCAAAGCCGCCAACCAGCGGCACCAATGACACCGGCAGTACCCCGCCGCCATAACGATTTAAAGCGTGGATGGCCACGAAGGCGCCCAGGCCGGTGTACACCGCGTGGCCGAAGCTGAGCATGCCGCCCTGGCCCAGCAGCATGTTGTAGGACAGGCAGGCGATGATGGCGATGCCCATCTGGGACAGCATGGTGACCGACAGACCGCTGGTGAACAATTGCGGGGCCACAAGCATCACCAGGGCAAACAGGGACCAAACCCAGGGGGAGCCCAAACGGGCAGACAGGCGTGACATCATCAACCCTCGCGGTTTCCAAGCAGGCCACGGGGCCGGAAGATCAGGATCAGGACCAAAAACAGGTAGGGCAGGATGGGCGCCACCTGGGCGATGGTCAGACGCGCCAGCGAGTTAGCACGGAAAGCCGCGCTGATGGGCAGATTCAACTGCTGCAGCACGGTCAGCAGCGAATAGTCAAAAGCTACGGCAAAGGTCTGAACCGTGCCAATCAGTAAAGAAGCCACAAAGGCCCCCGACAAGGAGCCCATGCCCCCCACCACCACAACAACAAAAATGATGGAGCCCACTGTCGCAGCCATTGAGGGCTCGGTCAGGAAGGTGCTGCCACCGATCACGCCGGCCAGACCGGCCAGCGCGGCCCCGGCGCCAAACACCAGCATGAAGACGCGCGGAACATTGTGGCCCAGTGCTTCCACCGCGTCCGGGTGCGTGAGTGCCGCCTGAATCACCAGCCCGACCCGGGTGCGGGTCAGCAGGAGCCAGATGGCCACCAGCATCGTCAATGCCACCAGCATCATGAAGCCGCGGGTGGCTGGAAACGGTGAGCACACCACCCTGATCGCGGCGTCGGTGGCACTGCACCACTCGGCTG
>JBIKZZ010000144.1:0-8248 GCA_044354435.1 Rhodoferax sp.
TGGCATGCTGTGGGCGGCGGTTCCAGCCTACCTTCAAGCCTACCGGGGCAGCCACGTGGTGATCACCACCATCATGTTTAACTTTATAGCCAGCAGTCTGCTGGTGTACCTGCTGGTGAATCACCTGCGGCCGACGGGCACCATGGCGGTTGAGAGCAAGGCCTTCGCCCAGTCGGCACGGTTGCCCAGCGTCAAGGACGCGTTGGCCTGGCTAGGCCTTGAGTGGCCGGCCTCACCTCTGAACCTGAGCTTGCTGCTGGCCTTGCTGGCGGCGCTGCTGGTGTATGTATTTTTGTGGCGGACCCGCGCGGGTTATCACTTGCGGGCGGTGGGCGCTAGCCCGGCGGCAGCCGAGTACGCCGGTATCCGGTCTCAGCGGCAAGTGATGGTGGCGATGGCGATGTCGGGCGCGCTGGCGGGGCTGGTCGGCATGAATGAAATTGCCGGTGTCAGCGGGCGCCTTTTGCTGGAGTTTGTGAGCGGTGCCGGGTTCACTGGCATCGCGGTAGCCCTGATGGGCCGCAACCACCCGCTGGGGATTGTGGTCGCCAGCCTGCTGTTTGGGGCCTTGTTTCAAGGCGGCGCCGAGGTGGCGTTTGAGGTGCGCGGCTTTAGCCGCGACATGGTGGTGATGCTCCAGGGCTTCATTGTGCTGTTTTCAGGTGCCATGATTTACGTGATTGCGCCTGGCGTGGCCTGGGCGCTGTCACTTGGCGCAAGCAGAGCGGGAGGCCGTCATGGATGAAGCGCTCTGGGGTGCAATGTTGGCCTCCACCTTGCGCATGGCCACGCCTCTGGTGTTTTGCGCCTTGGCGGGCTTGTTGGCTGAACGCTCCGGCGTGGTTGACCTGGGCCTCGAAGGCAAGATGCTGTTCGCTGCCTTTGCCGCCGGTGCTGGGGGCGCTGTTTATGGCTCCACTGCGGTGGCGCTGCTGCTGGCGGTCGCGGTGGCCACAGCCATGTCTTGGCTGCACGGCCTGGCTTGCGTGAGTCATCGCGGTGATCAGGTGGTGTCAGGGGTGGCGACTAACATCATTGCTGCCGGTCTGACCGTGGTTCTGGGGGCTGCCTGGTTTTCACAAGGCGGCCAGACGCCACCCGTGACGGCTGCGGTGCGCATTGGGCCGCTGATGCCCCAGGTGGCCGACTGGTTGCAAGGCCTTGGCCTTGTCGGTGCGGTGATTGGCCCCGGTCTGCTGGGTCATAACGCCCTGGTGTACCTGGCCTTTGCCCTGGTGCCAGCGGTCTGGTGGCTGTTGTTTCGCACGCGGTTTGGTCTGCGCCTGCGTGCCGTGGGTGAAAACCCCCACATGGTGGACGCTGCCGGTGTGTCCGTCCAGAGGTTGCGCTACGCGGCGCTGACCATGAATGGCGTGTTGTGCGGCCTGGCGGGCAGCTACCTGGTGCTGGCTCAAAACGCTTCGTTTTCCCAAAATATGACGGCCGGGCGCGGCTTTATGGCGCTGGCTGCCCTGATTTTTGGTCGCTGGCACCCGGTCAAAGCCCTGTGGGCGTGCCTGTTGTTCGGCTTTATGGATGCGGTGGCGATTCGACTTCAAGGGGTGCAACTGGCTGGCGTGGGCGAGGTGCCAGTGCAATTGATCCAGGCTCTCCCCTATGTGATGACTGTGGTGCTGCTAGCTGGTTTCATCGGCTCGGCCGTGGCGCCTCAGGCGTTGGGTAAGCCTTACCTCAAAGAGCGTTAGGCCTGCCCCTGTCCGCATCCAGAGTGCGGGCCAGCGCGGCGTCAACTGGCAGTGGCTCAGCACCCCAACGAGCGGCCAGCATCTCGGCGCACAGCACCGCCAGGCTGAGGCCGCGCGAGCCCATTGCGGCGCACAGCCACAGGCTCTGGTCGGCATCGCCATTCAAGGGGCCCAGCAGCGGCAGGCGGTCGGCACTCACGCAGCGGCTGCCCCGCCAGGCCTGCAGCTCAATGGCGGCAACCATAGTCGCCAGTGGCGCGGCCAGGTCTGGCAGCAAGCGTGCTAATCGGCTGAGGTTGGCCGCGTGGTGCGACTGTGTCCCAGGGTCAGGTTCGTCGTCGGGCTGATAGGTGGCGCCGGCCAGCCACGCCATGCCTTCTTTGAGTGGCACCTGGGGCAACAAGCTGCCAGCGCCATTGACGGGGAAAGCCGGCATGGCGGTCAGCGCGACCGGCGGTGAGTCGGCGTGAAGGGCCCAGGTGACTTGTCCATGAACGGTGCGCAATACAGGCCAGGTCAACCCCGAGTCCCAACTGGTCTCGGGGTTACCGCAGGCGGCCAGCAAGGGCAACACGCCGTTGGCATTCGCCAGGACTACCCGCTCCGCGGCGGCTATGACCCGTCCGTCATCTCCAATGACTTGCCACAGACCACCCTGCCGCTTGAGGCCAGCGACGCTGCAGTCACCTAAAAAACGCACACCAGGCTGCGCCAGCCAGGCCTGCACCAGAGCTGCCGGCTTGACCCAGCCGGCCTGGGTGTGCCACAGAGCCGGTGCCTTTGGCGAGTCGCCTTCGCCGCCTGGAAAGCGCTGCAGCACGCCGGTGCTGTCCCAGTCCGCGCCACTCCGTAACAGAGCCTGCGCCTGCTGCAGCACCATTTGTACACCACTGCGCGAGAGGCGCGATAGGCTGCAGTCGTCAACTGAGACATGCGGCACCACCAGCCCAGCCGGGAGACCTGACGCGCCCTGCGCCGGGGTGGCGGCCTTATCCAGCACCGAGACTTGCCAACCGCGCCTGGCCAAAGCCGCCGCAACGCTGGCGCCGGCCAAACCGGCACCCACCACCACGCAGCGAGTGACCGGCACCGCGGACGCAAAGGCCTGATGACGGCTGTTCTTGAGTACCCAAGCGGGTTGAAACTCTGCCCGGATCACCGCAACCGGCTCGGACGCCACCTCGTCGGGCAGGACAAAGCCGCACTGTTGCAACGCCGGTCGCAACAGCGTGGCTGTGTGGCCACGCAGTGTCAGTCCGGCACCACGGCGCGCGAGCCGGGCCAGGGCTTTGACCCGCCACAGGTCCCACCGGCCGTCCGATGTGTCTAGCGATGGGTCGGGGTCAAGCAGCAGTGTGTCCGCCTGGAAGTGTTGCTGGCGCAGCAGTTTGGATAACTCGCCAATGCACAGCGTCAGCAGCAGATGCCCGCCTTCGAGGCTGAGTCGATGAAAGCCTGGTCGAAGGTCTTCGCTTTGTTGCAGAAGTGAGCCGACCACGCCGTTCAGGCCCGGCTCCGAGGCTGCCGCCTGACGAATTGCCCCAGGCTTGGGCGCTTCAGCACAAAGTCCGACATAGTGCAGAATCCGCGGCCGGCGGTCGTCCAGACGCCAAGCGTCCCAGGCCTTGAAAAACTGTTGGCCGCTGCCAAACGCTGTGTCCAGGCACCGCCAAGCGTTTTGGCTGGCCCAAGCCGCGGGAAGCCCAGCCGCCGGCAAAAAAGCGCTGGCGTCTGGTTCAGCCATGCGCGAGGATGCCTTCAGGCTGTGGGTGGTACGTAACCCTGAGCGGCGTCAGCGCCATCGCCAAAAAAGTGATTTTCCATTTGGCGGGCCAGGTACTGACGGGCGCGCGCATCAGCGAGGTTCAGCCGGTTTTCATTGACCAGCATGGTCTGGTGCTTGAGCCAAGCTGCCCAGGCCTCTTTGCTGACGCCCTCCCAAATGCGTTTGCCCAGTTCGCCAGGGTAGGGCGGGAAATCGAGTCCATCGGCTTCCTTGCCGAGCTTGATGCAGTTGACGGTGCGTGCCATTTATTACCTTTGAACAATGTCTTGTGAAGGGGGGACTTTAGCAAGCTTTACGAGGCCGTTGCCATGGCAGGGTCGGGTGTGGCTCGCCCCACAGATGGGGTAAATGGCAAAAATTGTTTTTTTTTGCCCGCTCGGGCCCCATTAGAAGTAAAATCGAAAGCATGGCAAAAGTTGACACAAAAACGACAATGGTGGCCGACGGGCTGCGTTATAAGTCCAAGGTATCGGGTTCCCCGTTCACCGCGGCAACCTCATTTGGTGCGGCAACCATGTCGTGCTTTTTGTGCGGCAAACATCGCCCCCGTTCCCAATTAAGCTCACGCAAAATCCTCGGCAAGTCCCAGGCCGTGTGTGCGCCGTCCTGCAAGGCGCTGGACGAAGCCAACAGCTGACTCGCCATGCTGTCATGGCTGGCCGTTTGGCTTGACCGGGCGCCGCGCCAAGTCTTTGCAGCCCTCAGTGCCGGGTGCGTGGCGATGCTGGCTTACGGTTTGTACCTGCAACATGGGCTTGGGCTTGAGCCATGTCCGATGTGCATCGTGCAGCGATACGCTCTCATTTTAATAGCAATGGTTGCAGCACTGGCGGGGGCTACAGGCCGAAAAGGCTTGCATCTCGGTGCCAGTGTCACCCTGCTCTTGACTGCCGTTTTTGGCGCCTACGTAGCTGCCCGGCAAAGCTGGTTGCAGTGGTACCCACCTGAAGTCGTGAGCTGTGGACGGGATTTCTACGGCATGATTGAAACCTTTCCCCTGCAGCGGGCCATTCCCATGATCTTCAAAGGCGGCGGCGACTGCAGCAAGGTGGACTGGACTTTTCTGGGTGGATCGATCGCCAACTGGTCATTTCTGTGCTTTTGCGGCATCGCCGCGCTGGCATTAACCCAGCTCTGGCGGACCAAACGTCGCATTGGCTAGCCTATAAAGGCAGCGTGTCAAAGTTGGCGTAAGTGTTGCGTAGCCAGGTTTTGACCCGTTGCCGTTCCAGCATCCCCAGGCAGTCCGGATTGCTGCGGTCGTTGATAGCAGCCCAAAAACTCGCGTTTTTTCGGTCGATCTTGCCCATGCTGCCCTCGTGCAGCATGGGCAGATCAATGCAGTAGGCGCCCAGCGACCGCGCTTTTGCAAGCGCTGGCGACTTGTCCAACTGCGAGAAGTCCGAGCCCCGGCCCTGGTTTTTAAGCACCACATAGCCAGGCCCGGCGCCATAGGTGGTGAGCAACCGACCCAGTAGTTCCACCGAATCATGGCCTGCATCGGCCACATGCCAAAAATTGACCGAGACACCCATTTCGGCCAACAGGGCCAGCAAGTCCGAGTCCTGTACCCAGCGCGCAACGGGCGCCGCCGTCTGAGCGGCCAGGTCCACGATCACGCTGGGCACTGGCGCTTGGGCGTCCCCGGCTTCCAGTGCTTGGAAGATTCGGTCCAAACCTTCGTAGGTGTCCACCACCACTGGTGCGGCGTAGTCGGCATAAAAGCGGGCGAACGAGGTGTGTGAACGGTCGGTGTCGAAGCCGATAAAGGGTTTTTTGCGATCAATGAAATATTGCGCCAGTGCGCGTGCGGCCACCGATTTGCCTACGCCACCTTTTTCGCCACCGATGAAATTGAGAGAGCTCATGCCTGTTTCCTGTGATTCTGTACTGGACTTAGCCTAATTTTTTCACCAGTACCTGGCTCTTGCGGTCCCAGTTGTACTTGCGCTTGCGGGCGTCGGGCAGCCAGTCCGGATCAACCAGCACGAAGCCGCGTTTCAGAAACCAGTGCGTGGTCCGGGTGGTCAGGACAAATATGCTGTCCAGCCCGCCGGCGCGCGCGCGTTGCTCGATGCGTTTGAGGATGCGCTCACCATCGCCCTGGCCCTGTACCTGCGGCGAGACCGTGAGAGCGGCCATTTCCGCAGTGCGTCCCTCCGGGTAGGTGTACAGCGCGGCGCATGCAAAGATCACGCCATCGTGCTCGATCACCGTGTAGTTGCCCACATCACGCTCGATTTCGGTGCGGCCCCGCTTGACCAGCGTGCCGTCCTTTTCAAAGGGTTCGATCAGCTGCAGGATGCCGCCCACGTCGTCAACCGTAGCCTCGCGCAGGCTCTCCAGCTTCTCATCGACCACCATGGTGCCGATGCCATCGTGGACATAGACCTCCAGCAAAATGGCGCCGTCCACCGCAAACGGAATGATGTGGCTGCGCTCCACCCCGCTCTTGCAGGCCTTCACGCAATGCTGAAGGTAAAACGCCGTGTCAGTGGGCTGGTTAGCCGCAGGCAGGGCCACCAGCAATTGCTCGGCCTGGGCCAGTGGCAGCTCGGTATCTACCGGGTTGTCTTCACCCTCGGGTTCGGTCGGTCGAGTGCGGATGCCCGGCACCTCGGTCAAAAAGATCAGCTTGTCGGCCTGCAAGGCGATGGCGACCGAGGTGGCCACCTCTTCCATGGTCAGGTTGAAGGCTTCGCCGGTAGGTGAAAAACCGAAGGGCGACAGCAGCACCATGGCCCCCATGTCCAGCGTGCGCATGATGCCGGCGGTGTCCACTTTGCGCACCAGCCCCGAATGCTGAAAATCCACCCCGTCCACAATGCCGACCGGGCGGGCAGTGAGAAAGTTGCCCGAGATCACCCGCACGGTGGAGCCGGCCATGGGCGTGTTGGGCAGGCCCTGGCTGAAAGCCGCCTCGATCTCGTAACGCAATTGCCCGGCGGCCTCTTGGGCGCAGTCAAGCGCCACCTCGTCGGTGATGCGCAGGCCGTGTGAGTAGCGCGGTGTGTGGCCCTTGGCCTTGAGCTGCTCGTTGACTTGGGGCCGAAAGCCGTGTACCAACACGATCTTCACCCCCATGCTCTGGATCATGGCCAGGTCCTGCGCCAGGTGCTGCAGCTTGCCAGCGGCAATGGCCTCACCAGCAATGCCCACCACAAAGGTCTGGTTACGAAACTTATGGATGTAGGGCGCGACCGAGCGGAACCAGGGCACGAAGGTGAAGTTGAAGACGGAGGTCATGCGACAGGGGCTGTGTGGTGGCGTTCGCGGGCAGGGATAATTGCTGATTCTCTACCAAGTTGTTGCCTTGACTGCCCCCTCTTTGAAAATCGAGTTCCCTGAATCCCTGCCGGTCTCAGCCCGGCGTGACGAGATCATGGCGGCGATGGCGCAGCACCAGGTGATCATCGTCTGCGGCGAAACCGGTTCGGGCAAGACCACCCAGTTGCCCAAGATTGCCCTGGCCATGGGGCGCGGCAAGTGCAATTACCCGGCCGGTCAGGGCAAGTTGATCGGCCATACCCAGCCGCGCCGCATTGCCGCCAGCAGTGTTGCCAAACGCATCGCCGAGGAGCTGGCGACGCCGCTGGGCGAGGTGGTGGGCTACAAGGTGCGGTTTCAGGACCGGCTCAGCCGCGATGCCTCAGTCAAGCTCATGACTGACGGCATTTTGCTGGCCGAAACTCAGACCGACCCGCTGCTCAAGGCCTACGACACCATCATCATCGACGAGGCCCACGAGCGCAGCCTCAATATCGATTTTTTGCTGGGCTACCTGCGCCAGATCCTGCCGCGCCGGCCCGATCTGAAGGTGGTTGTGACCTCGGC
This sequence comes from Rhodoferax sp., assembly GCA_044354435.1. Classification (GTDB taxonomy): domain Bacteria; phylum Pseudomonadota; class Gammaproteobacteria; order Burkholderiales; family Burkholderiaceae_C; genus Rhodoferax. The sequence continues at coordinate 7,327 of JBIKZZ010000144.1, forward strand.
CACCATTGACGCACAGCGCTTTGCCGACCACTTCAAAACTCGGACTGGACCGGCGCCCATCATCATGGTGTCGGGCCGCATGTTCCCGGTGGAGCAGCGCTACCGGCCGTTTGAAGAGGCGCGCGATTACGACTTGAACGACGCCATCGCCGATGGCGTGGACGAACTCTGGCGCGATGCCCACAACCAGGGCGATATCCTGGTGTTTTTGCCGGGTGAGCGCGAAATCCGCGAGGCCACCGACCACCTGCGCCGGCACCTGAGCCACCAGCCGCTGCTGCGCCACGCCGAGGTGCTGCCGCTGTTTGCGCGCCTGAGCCAGGCCGAGCAGGACCGCATTTTTGACAGTCATGGCGGGCGACGTATTGTGCTGGCCACCAATGTGGCAGAGACCTCGCTCACCGTGCCCGGCATCCGCTACGTGATCGACGCCGGCACCGCGCGCATGAAGCGCTACAGTTTTCGCAGCAAGGTTGAGCAGCTGCTGGTGGAGCCCATCAGCCAGTCGTCGGCCAACCAGCGGGCCGGGCGCTGCGGCCGGGTGGCCAACGGCATCTGCATCCGTCTCTATGAGCAAAAAGACTTTGACGGCCGGCCACGCTTCACCGACCCTGAGATTTTGCGCAGTTCACTGGCTGGCGTGATTTTGCGCATGAAAGCCCTGCGTCTGGGCGTGGTGGAAGACTTTCCGTTTCTGGAGCGCCCCTCGGGCCGCGCCATTGCTGACGGCTACCAGCTGCTGGCGGAGCTGGGTGCGGTGGACGAGGCCAATGAACTCACCGCCACCGGCCAGGAGCTGGCCCGGCTGCCGCTGGACCCACGTGTGGGCCGGATGATTTTGGAGGCGCGCACGCGCCAGGCACTCGACGAGGTGCTGGTGATCGCTTCGGCCCTGAGTGTGCAGGATGTGCGCGACCGGCCC
>JBIKZZ010000145.1:0-8133 GCA_044354435.1 Rhodoferax sp.
GCATCCTGGTCGGCCTGCAGGTGCCCAAGGCTGACGACAAGGCCTTTGCCAAGTTTCTGACCACGCTGGGCTACCCCTATGTGGAAGAAACTGCCAACCCCGTCTACCGCCTGTTTTTGCAGACATGAGCGCGCCCGGCAGCAGCCCCCTGGACGGCAAACTGGTGGTGGCGATCTCGTCGCGAGCTCTGTTTGATTTTGAACAGGAAAACCAGGTGTTCGAGCAGAGCGACGACCGTGCTTACATGGCGCTACAGCTGCAGCGGCTGGAGCAGCCGGCCCGCCCCGGGGTGGCGTTTTCGCTGGTGAAGAAGCTATTGGCTTTCAACCAGGGTCCGCCGGGGGGCAGTGGCAGCCAGCCGGTGGAGGTGGTGATTTTGTCGCGCAACGACCCGGTGTCTGGCATGCGGGTATTCCGATCGGCGCAGCATTACGGCCTGCCCATCCAGCGCGGCAGCTTCACCCGCGGCCAACCGCCCTGGCGCTACCTCAAACCGCTGCACGCCAACCTGTTTCTCAGCGCGCACCTGAGCGATGTGCGCGCCGCACTCGATGCCGGTGTGCCGGCGGCGCAGGTCTACCCTCACTCGGCCCATGCCAGCGAGGCGCACCCGAACGAGGTGCGCATCGCCTTCGACGGCGACGCCGTGCTGTTCAGCGACGAGGCCGAGCGGGTGTACCAGGCGCAGGGCCTGGACGCTTTCCAGCGGCACGAAAGCGCCAAGGCGCAGCAGCCGCTGCTGGCCGGGCCGTTCAAGCCGCTGCTGACCGCGCTGCAGCGCCTGCAGATCGAGGGTACGCCGGCCATGCGCATCCGCACCGCGCTGGTGACGGCGCGCAGTGCGCCAGCCCATGAGCGCGCCATCCGCACCCTGATGGACTGGAACATCGAGGTCGACGAGGCCATGTTTTTGGGCGGTCTGCCCAAGGGCGAGTTTTTGCGCGAGTTTGAGCCCGATTTCTTTTTTGACGACCAGACGGGGCACATCGAATCGGCAGCGCGGCATGTCCCGTCGGGGCATGTGGCTAGCGGGGTGCGTAACGGCTAGTTGTTAGCCTTGTCGCGTCGGATCAGGGCGGCGGGAAGTTCTGGTGTTTTCCGTCATTCCCGTGAAAACGGGAATCCAGGGGGTCATGGATCCCCGATCGAGTCGGGGATGACGGCAGCTGGGGCGGGTGTGACGGCAGCTGGGGCGGGTGTGACGGCAGCTGGGGCGGGGACGACGGCAAGTACGCCAACCATGCCCGCTGCGGCAGGGGTCGACTGCGTGTCGCGGCGAGGTTAAGGAAGGAGCCCGCAGGGCGGAGGGACACGAGCGGCGGCATGCAGTCGACCCCTGCCGCTCGCCAAATACCTCTCCCTGATCCCTGTCAACACCAGCAATGCCAAAAAGGGATACTCCGCCTACCGCAGCGACCCGCGAGCAAACACCCATGACATCCAGCCAAAAACTTCAGGACTTCAAGACCTTCGCCAGCCGCGCCTGGGCCCTGACCCAGCCCTACTTTGCCTCGCAAGACAAATGGAAAGCGCGCGGCCTGCTGGCGGCGATCGTGGCGCTGAACCTGGGGCTGGTGTACATGGCGGTGCTGTTCAACGACTGGAACAAGCTGTTTTACGACGCGCTGCAAGAGAAGAATGAGGCGGTCTTTTGGGCACAGCTGGGACGCTTCACCTGGCTGGCCTTTGCATTCATCCTTCTGGCGGTCTACAAGTTTTACCTGACACAGCTGCTGGAGGTGCGCTGGCGCGCCTGGATGACCGGCCACTACCTGCAGCGCTGGCTCGACGGCCAGGCTTTTTACCGGCTCGAACTGATGCGCTTTCAACATCAGCCAGACGCGGGCCAGGCCAACCCGGACAACCCGGACCAGCGCATCCAGGAAGACATCAACCTGTTCACCACCTACACCGTGTCGCTGAGCATGGGTCTGCTCAATGCGGTGGTGACGCTGGCCAGCTTTGTCGGCATTTTGTGGGCACTTTCGGGCGGCTTCGCCTTCAGCTTGGGTGGCAGCAGTTACAACATCCCCGGCTTCATGGTCTGGATGGCGGTGCTGTACTGCGCGGTGGGCAGCCTGCTCACGCACTACATCGGCAGGCCGCAGATCCGGCTCAATTTTGAGCAGCAGCGGGCGGAGGCTGATTTCCGGCACCACATGGTGCGGGTTCGGGAGTACAGCGAATCCATCGCGCTGGACCGGGGCGAGGCGGTGGAACGGGCGCAACTGGACCTGGGCTTTTCTCGCGTGCTGGGCAATTACCTTCGGCTGATCAAGGCGCAAAAAAACCTGGTCTGGTTCACCAGTTTTTTTGGCCAGGCGGCGGTGGTGTTTCCGTTTGTGGTGGCCGCGCCGCGCTTTTTCAGCGGCGCCATCCAGCTCGGCGAGCTGATGCAGATCTCCAGCGCCTTCGGCCAGGTGCAAGGGGCCTTGAGCTGGTTTGTGGAAAGCTACAGCAACCTGGCCAGCTGGCGCGCCACCACCGACCGGTTGACCAGTTTTGAGGCCTCATTTACCGCGCTAAGCCATGCCCAGCGGCCCTTGGCTGCTATCGATTCAGAAGCACTGGACGTCTCTGGCCTGAGCCTGGCCCTGCCCGACGGTAGCCTGCTGCTGGCCAGCACGGCGCTGCACGCTGCCGCCGGTGCCCGGGTGCTGCTGCAAGGGCCTTCGGGCAGCGGCAAATCAACACTGTTTCGCACCCTGGCGGGCATATGGCCCTTTGCCACCGGCTCACTGGCGCGGCCTGTGGATGCCATGTTCATCCCGCAGCGGCCTTATTTTCCGAACGGGCCACTGCGAGACGCGCTGGCCTACCCGTCTCTCGCCAGTCAGTACAACGATGCTCAGCTGCACCAGGCGTTGCAGGATGCCGAATTGCCTGCCCTGGCAGACCGGCTGGACGAGGCCGGCGCCTGGAGCCAGCAGTTGTCGGGCGGCGAGCAGCAGCGCTTGGCGATTGCCCGCGTGCTGCTGAAAAAACCGCGCTGGGTGTTTGCCGACGAGGCCACCAGCGCCCTCGACGAGGCCACCGAGAAAAAAGTGTACGAACAGCTGTTAAGCCTTGTCAGGGCTGGCGATGGCGCTCTATTTTCAATAGCGCACCGGCCGGCGGTGGCGGGTTTTCACGGCACGCGCTGGGTGCTGCAGCCGCAAGCCGCAGGCGACTTGGCCCGCTACAAGCTGGTCGAGCAAGCCGCCTGAGCTTGCCTATGCGCCGGCAAGCGGGTCGTGGGTGTGAGCGGCGTCGTTGTCGATGCCGTTGGCCTCAGATTTTTTCGTTTTTATTGACCTTGCCAGACGCCAGCGTTACAGCCTGAATGGCCGCAGAGGTGGGCTGGGCCGATGAGGCCGCTTGGGTCTGGCCAGTTTCCAAGTGGTTTCGCACCTGCTGTTGTACCTGCACGGCACTGGCGCTGGCAGCCCAGAGCGTTTCCAAATGGTCCATCAAAACCTTGGAGATGGGAATTGGTGGCGGGTCTTCCACTTTTTCGGGGGCAGGGCGCTGGATAGTCCAGTCCTTGGGCGTATTCTCTTGAACACCTCGACGGGTCGGGTCGGCCACACTGGTGTACACCCGTTCGCCGGCTTCAGGCTTGGGAGACTTGCCCACCAGGTTAACCACCCCGGGCGTCGGAGGCGGGTTGGCGCTGGCATCGGCCAGAGAGTTGACCGGCGCCACCGGAATCACCCGCACCGTGGCGAGCGCGGCCCCATCCGCGCCGGGAGGGCGCGAGGTTAGGCTTCGATCAAAGGGTGGCAGTTGCATTTGGGTTCAGGCTCGCTGGTGAAGTGATGCCTTTTATCGGGCTTCGTAAGTTCTTAACGGCAGATTTAGTGGGTTATTTAGGCCTATTTTTAAAGAATATTCAAATAATTTGGCTGTCGAGGCCTTGTGGGCCAACAAAGCCAGGCATTTCGCCGGCGGCCAGAGCTGTCGCAGGCGCTGTCGGCGACGGTTACCATCACACCCATGTTCAGTTACCGCCACGCCTTTCATGCCGGCAACCATGCCGACGTCCTCAAACACATGACGCTGCTGGCCGTGCTGCGCCACATGACGCAAAAAGACACGGCCTTGACCGTGTTCGACACCCATGCCGGCGCCGGCCTCTACCGACTGGACGGCGACTACGCTCAGACCTCCGGCGAGGCGGCCAACGGCTTTTTGCGTCTGATTTTGGAAGAAAAAACGGCTCCAGCCCCCGCCAGTAAAGGAAAGTCTGCTACGACTAAGATAGCAGAAGTGCCTGCGCCAATCCTGCAAGACTATTTGGACCTGGTGGCCGGCTTCAACAACAAGCCCAGCCAGCGCGTTTACCCGGGCTCGCCGTTCATCATCCAGCACCTGATGCGCGATCGCGACAAGCTCAAGCTGTTTGAACTGCACCCAACCGATGCCAAAACGCTCGGCGCCAACATTGCCCAGCTTGACGCCGGGCGCCAGGTGGCGGTCCTGCGCGAAGACGGTTTTGAAGGCCTGAAAAAGTTCCTGCCGCCGCCGGCGCGCCGCGCGCTGGTACTGTGTGACCCTAGTTACGAAATTAAGAGCGACTACGCCAGAGTGCCGGTGATGGTGGCCGATGCCCTAACCCGCTTTGCCACCGGCACCTACATGGTCTGGTACCCGCTGATTCCGCGCCCAGAGGCGCACGACGTGCCGCGCAAACTCAAAACTCTGGCCACCCGGGCCAGCAAAAGTTGGCTCAACGCCAACCTGACGGTGAAATCCAGCAAATTAACCACCGATGAGGCGGGTGAGGTGCAGCGGCCGGGACTGCCGGCCAGCGGTGTGTTCATCATCAACCCGCCGCACACCCTCAAAGCCGCTTTGCAGGCAGCTTTGCCACAGTTGGTGGCTAAACTGGCACAAGATGAACACGCCGCCTGGGCGGTGGACAACGGAGGATAAAGATGGCGAAGGGGATGATTCTGGCCGCCGGTCAGGGCTCGCGGGTGCGACCGCTGACGCGCGACCTGCCCAAACCGATGGTGCCGATTTTGGGCAAGCCGGTGATGGAATACCTGATCGAGCACCTGGCCCGCCACGGGGTGACCGAGATCATGGTCAACGTGGCCTGGCACCACCACAAGATTGAAGAGTATTTTGGCGACGGTCACCGCTGGGGCGTGCAAATCGGCTACAGCTACGAGGGCGTGCGCGACCACGGCGACGTGCTGCCGCGGCCCATGGGCTCGGCAGGCGGCATGCGGCGCATTCAGGATTTCAGCGGCTTCTTTGACGAGACCACGCTGGTGCTGTGCGGCGACGCGCTGATTGACCTGGACATCACCGCAGCACTGGCCGAGCACCAGGCCAAAGGGGCGATGGCCAGCCTGGTCGCCATGGACGTGCCACTGGCCGAGGTACCCAACTACGGCATCGTGCTGGCCGAAACCGATGGCCGCATCATCTCGTTCCAGGAAAAGCCCAAGCCCTCCGAGGCCCGCTCGACGCTTGCCAGCACCGGTATTTACATTTTTGAGCCGGCTGCGCTGGCGCTGATTCCGCCGGGCCAGGTGTATGACATCGGCTCGCAGCTGTTTCCGCAACTGGTGGCGCAGCAAATGCCGTTCTTTGTGCAAAACCGTCCGTTCAACTGGATCGACATTGGCCGCGTCAGCGACTACTGGTCGGTACTACAGCGTGTGCTGCGCGGCGAGGTGGCGCAGATGAACATGCCCGGGCGCCAGGTCCGGCCCGGCATCTGGGTGGGCCTGAACACCTCGGTGGCCTGGGACCAGATCAAGATTGAGGGGCCGGTGTACATCGGCTCGAGCGTGCGCATCGAGCCAGGCGCCACCATCACCGGGCCCTGCTGGATCGGCCACGGCAGCCACATCCGCACCGGTGCCCGGGTGGTGCGCAGCATTTTGTTTGAGTACACCCGCATCGCTGCGGACATGCGCTTCACCGAGATGATTGTCTCGCCCGACTACTGCGTGGACCGCCACGGCGACACCCTCTACCGGGGCGACGACACCAGCCCGCTGCGCTGGGGCGACGCCCGGGCCTGAAGCAGGGCCCCAGGCCCCAAGCTACGCCAGCGCAAGTTCGTCAGGCGCATGGTCGGTGCCAGCCACTGACCCGCTGGGCAACAGCCCGAGCCGGCTGCAAATCTCCAGAGTAGGGGCGCTTTGGTTCATGGTGTAAAAATGCAGGCCGGGCGCTCCGCCGGCGAGCAGGCGCTGGCAGAGATCAGTCACCACGTCAACGCCAAACGCCTTGATCGACGCAGCATCGTCTTCAAAGGCATTCAAACGAAGCCGCAACCAGCGCGGGATCTCGGCGCCACAGGCGTCACTGAACCGAATCAGCTGCGCCGAGTTCATGATGGGCAGGATGCCGGGCACGATCGGCAGTTTGAGACCCATGCCATGCGCCTCATCGACCAGACGAAAGTAGGCGTCAACGTTGTAAAAATACTGGGTGATCGCCGAATTGGCCCCGGCCCCCGCCTTGGCGGCCAGGGCTTGCAGGTCGGCATTGGGCGTTGCCGCCTGCGGGTGCGTCTCCGGATAGGCGGCCACCTCGATGTGGAAGTGCGTGCCGGTCTCAGCCCGAATAAAGGCCACCAGATCGCTGGCGTACTGGAACTCCTCACTGCCGCCGTGGTCAGCTGGCAGATCGCCGCGCAGGGCCACCAAACGCTGCACGCCCATGGTACGCAGGGCCAGCAGTTGCTGGCGCACCGAGTCGCGGGTGGCGCCGATGCAAGAAAAATGCGCGGCGGCACTCACCCCCTCGGCCAGAATCTCGCGCACGCTCTGGAAGGTGCCGGCCTGGGTTGAGCCCCCCGCGCCGTAGGTGACCGAGCAGAATTCGGGCTTTAGGACGTAGAGTTGCTGGCGCGCCAGGCGCAGCTTTGCTTCACCTTCCTGCGTCTTGGCTGGAAAAAACTCCAGACTCAGGGGTGTTTTGGACATGACGTTCATGGTGAACTAACTCCCGGGTATCGGGTCGCCCACGCCGTGGGCATACATGAAGAACTCGTGGTTACCGTCGCCGCCATCAATGGGCGAGTCGAACCACGCAGACACCTGCAGGCCGAGCGCGGCGCAACAATCGCGCAGCCGCTGCTCCACCAGCAGGTACAGACCCGCATCACGCACAATGCCGCCCTTGCCCACCTGGCCCGGTTGCAACTCAAACTGGGGTTTGACCAGCATCAGCAGTCCGCCCCCCGGTTTAAGCAGCGGCACCAAAGCCGGCAGCACCAGTGTTTGCGAGATGAAGGACAAGTCGCCAACGATCAGGTCAAACGCCGGCTCAAAAGGCGCTTGCGCTACAGCGTCTGGATCAACACCAAAATAGCCACCAGGCCCCGTCGCGTCTTGATCTGCAGCTATCAAATCAGAAGCATCAAGGGCGCGGGCGTTGAGCTTTTCCAGGCACAGCACACGCGGATCGGCACGCAAGCTGGGGTGAAGCTGGGCACTGCCCACATCCACCCCCACCACCCGGGCTGCGCCCTGCTGCAGCAGGCAATCGGTAAAGCCGCCGGTGGACTGCCCGACATCGAGGCAGGTCCAACCGACCACCGACAGCTTAAGCTGCTGCAGTGCCGCTTCCAGCTTGAGGCCGCCGCGCGACACGTAGCGCGCTTCGGACAGGTCCAGCAACTGAAGTTCGGCGTCAAGCGGAATCTCATCACCATTTTTGGTGACGGTCTTCCAGACCTCGCCGACACGCCAGCGCAGACCCCCCTCAATCAGGCGTTGGGCTTGCGAGCGGCTGCTGGCGTGCTGACGCAGCACCAGCAGCTGGTCGGCGCGCATCAGTAGCGGTAGGTATTGGTCTTGTAGGGGCCGGCCTTGCTGACGCCGATGTACGCGGCCTGCTCGTCGCTGAGCTCGGTCAGCATGGCGCCGACCTTCATCAGGTGCAGACGCGCCACTTTTTCGTCCAGGTGCTTGGGCAGCACATAAACGTGGCCAGCCTTGTAGTCCTTGGGCTTGGTGAACAGCTCAATCTGGGCAATGGTCTGGTTGGCAAAGCTGGAGCTCATGACAAAGCTGGGGTGGCCCGTGCCACAGCCCAGGTTCACCAGCCGGCCTTTGGCCAACAGAATGATGCGCTTGGACGGGGTCTTGCCCTTGGCCGGGAAGATCACGTGGTCAACCTGCGGCT
>JBIKZZ010000146.1:0-8016 GCA_044354435.1 Rhodoferax sp.
TCACGTTGTCCACGCTCCATGCGGCCAAAGGTTTGGAGTGGCCCCATGTGATGCTGGTCGGGGTGACCGAGGGCATGTTGCCGTTCCGACCCGGCGAAGATGCGCCGGCCGATGAGGTCGCCACCCGGCTGGAGGAAGAGCGCCGCCTGATGTACGTCGGCATCACCCGTGCCCAGCGCAGCCTGGCCGTGAGCTGGAGCCGGCGGCGCAAGAAGGGGCGCGAATTGGTGGCGGTGCTACCCAGCCGGTTCATTGCTGAAATGGCATTGGACGCCAAAACCGTTCGGGAAGACCCGCGTGAAAAATTACGCGCCTTGCGCGCCGAATTTGCGCAAAGGGCGCAAGACAACGCTGCCGCACTGGCGCGCATCAGTTAAGGCCGAGACCTGCATGAAAACGCAGATTGCTATATTTTTAATAGCTATAACCCTAATATCTACGGGGGCTAAAGCCCAAAATGATCTGAAAGTGGAGGCTCGGTCTGCTTGCCCGTCGATCGACGATCTCAGCCCCCAGCACCTGTATGGCTTATGGCGCGCCGAATTTGCGGGGCTTGCGCAGGGCGCCACGCTGCTGCTTGAAAAGCACCCGCAGTGGCCGGACAGCTTCAGCGGCGGCGCGAACCGGGCCGGCGTGCAAACCCGCGTTTCGGGTGAGCTGGAGTCTGAGGACTTCAGCCTTGAAGAGTCGGCTGATGGTGTCGAGGTGTCCGCCGTCTGGCAAGGCACCGTGCTGGAGGGCTCATGCGGCAAGGAGATTCGTGGCACATGGAACAGCGCGAAGAACAGAACGCTTTACCCCTTCGTGATGCGCAAATTGCCGGGCTGAGCCCTGCATTGGAGAACTGAATGAATAAGCCCTTGGCTGCCGCGACGAACGACTGGTTGGCTGACACCCACCAGCCCGAAAACCTGTCGCATGAATTGTGCGACTACAACCTCTACACCGAGGATGCGGCTCTCACTGCCGCCGTGATCCGTGAAGGGGGGCACTGGGGCGCCGATGCCCTGAGCGCCTTTGGGCAAGCTTGTGGCACGGCGGACTATCTCGCGCTGGGTCGACAGGCCAACCAGTACCGACCGGAGCTGGACACTCACGACCGCTTTGGGCGTCGCACCGATCAGGTGAATTTTCACCCGGCATACCACCAGCTGATGGACACCGCGATCCGCCATGGCTTGCATGCCTCGCCCTGGACTGAACCCGGCCCAGGCGCCCATGTGGTGCGAGCTGCGCAGACCTACCTGCACACGCAGGTCGAGGCGGGCCATGGCTGCCCGATCACCATGACCTTTGCGGCCCTACCCACCCTGCGACTGCAACCTGAATTGGCCCAGCTGTGGGAGCCAGGCATCACAGCGCGGCACTATGACCCGCGTAACATACCTATGGCGCAGAAAAAAGGCCTGACGATCGGCATGGCCATGACCGAGAAGCAGGGTGGCTCAGACGTTCGCGCCAACAGCACCAGAGCCTACCCGCTGGGCCGTGACGAAGCGGGCGATGCCTATGAGCTGGTCGGTCACAAATATTTTGTGTCTGCGCCCATGTGCGATGCCTTCCTGGTGCTGGCGCAGGCTCCCGGTGGCCTGACCTGCTTCCTGTTGCCGCGCTGGCGCCCCGACGGCAGCAAGAACCCCCTGCAAGTGCTGCGCTTGAAAAACAAGATGGGCAATGTGGCCAATGCCTCCAGCGAAACCGAATTGCGCGGCGCACTGGCCTGGCGGGTGGGGGAGGAGGGGCGTGGCGTGCCCACCATCATTGAGATGGTCAGCCTGACCCGGTTTGATTGCATGCTGGGTTCGAGCGCCGGGATGCGCATGGCGGTGTCGCAGGCGCTGCACCACTGCGCCCACCGTGCCGCCTTTGGTGCCAAGTTGAACCAGCAAGCCCTGATGCAAAACGTGCTGGCTGACCTGGCGCTGGAGAGCGAGGCTGCCATGACGCTGTCGCTGCGTATGGCACGTGCTCTGGATCAGCGCGGGCAGCCTCATGAAGACCTGTTGGTGCGCCTGGTCACGGCGGTGGGGAAGTACTGGATCTGCAAGCGCACGCCGCAGCACGCCTATGAGGCGATGGAGTGCATTGGTGGCAGCGGCGTCATGGAAGACAGCATGATGCCCCGGCTTTACCGAGAGGCACCGGTGAATGCCATCTGGGAGGGCAGCGGCAACATCCAGTGCCTGGACGTGCTACGGGCGCTGGACAAGACGCCGGCAGTGCTGACGGCATTGTTTGACGAACTGGGCCTGGCGCGGGGCGCCCATGCCTTGCTGGACCCATTTGTCGCGGCCTTGGCGAGGGATTTGCGGGACCTGCAACAGCGCGAGTACCGCGCGCGCAGTCTGGTCGAGCGGATGGCGCTGGCCTTGCAGGCAGCGCTGCTGTTGCAGCATGCGCCTGACGATGTTGGGGATGCTTTTTGCAGGTCCAGGCTCGCTGACACCGGCGGGTTAAATTACGGCACCCTGCCAACAGGCGTCAACGTGGTGGCCCTGATCGACCGGGCCACCCCCCGCCTGGCTTAAGGCCGCACGCTTGGTTGGGTCTTCACGACCCTGACAAAGCGCCAATGGTTCGCCGCGCATGCCAAAGCCACGGCCAACGCTGCGGCCATTGCGACCAGCAGCAGGGCGGGTTGCCAGGCGCCGCCATAGGCATCAAACAGGCTGGCCTTGATGGCTCGAACGACCCAAGTTAGCGGTAGCCAAGGGCTGATGTCAAGGAACAGGCCCCCGCTGAGCTCGACGGGGACAATACTGCCAGAAGACGTGAGCTGTATAGCGAAAAACAACAAAGCCAGGCCCTTGCCCGCATCACCGAGGGCCAGCGTCAGCGCGTAAATGATCAGCAGAAATGTGGTCGCTGCCACCACCAGTGTCAGAGCAAATGCCCAGGGATGGGCCATCGGGATGTGAAGCCAGTAGCGTGCGCACAGCGTCACGAGCAGTGCTTGGACCACCACCAAGCCGACGGGCAGCAAAATTTTCCCCAAGACCTTGCCCAGCTGCGAAAACCGCTGGACTTGCCGCGGCAAGACCCTGACGTGACACAGGAAGGCCACAATGCCAGCCCCAAGCCAGAGTGCTGCCGGGATGATGGTGGGCGCATAGCCGCTGCCGTTGTTGAAGACGGCGGCATCCACTTCCACCACGGGTTGGACGGAACTGGCCAGTCCTTGGGCGCTGCCGTCCATTTTCTCGACGGGTGCGGGCAAAGACTCGGCCAACAACCCGAGCCCGGCGGCGACGTGGCGCGAGCCTTCGCTTACTTTCAGTGCGCTCTCGGCCAAACTGGCCGTGCCGTTGCTCAACATCTTGGAGCCACTGCTCAGGTCATCGAGTTGACGCTCATCGGGCATTCGGCTCAACATGCCGCGCAGGGCTGAATTCATGGACGTCACGCCGGTGGTCAGGCGCCCCACGCCGTCATTGAGCCGCACGGCACCGTCGGCCAGCTGCAGCTCAGTGTCTGCCACCACCTGCAGTCCGTTGCTTAGGCCAGACACGCCCTGAGCGACCTGGGCAAGGGTTGCCGTCGTTTGTGCCGGAAGCAGGCTATTCTGTTGCGCCTGGGCTTGAAAGCCCAGCACACTGTCTTGCAGGCGCTGGCTGCCGCTGCGCAACTCGGTGAGGCCACGGCCGAGTTGGGCGTGGCTCTGGGCCAAAACTTCGGAGCCAGCCTTGAGCTGATTCAACTCGGATCGCCTGGGCCGCTTCGACTCTATTGCCTGCAGGCCAGTACCCAGTTCCTTGACCCCTGCGCTGAGTTGACCGACTCCCTGTTGCAGCTGGCTGGCAGCCGCATTCACCGATTCGGCGCCGGTTGCTGTCTTGGCCGCACCCTTGGCCAACTCATCCGCGCCGAGCTGAAGTTGCCGTACGCCGGCATTGAGTTGCTGCAGGCTCTGTCGCGAGCCCGTCGCGTTGGTCAACACCAAGGCCCAGCGGCGTTCGTTCAGCCGTTCGTTGACTTCGTGCCCCAGCTCTTCGGCGAAACGACGGGCCAGGCCGGCGGCCTGATAGCTGTTGCCCTCCGAGGTGTAAACCACCAATTTGCCAGCCCCCGCCTGGGCGCCGGGGACGGCGTTGGAGCTGAAGTCGCGTGGAATGATCAAGGCAAAGGCCAATTGACCCTGACGGACCCGGGCCCGGGCGGTCTGCTCATCCGGCTCGTCGACGAAGCCGAACACACGGCGCGCTTTGAGCCGCGCCACCATGTCCTGCCCCATGTTGAAATCGTGTTCCCGGTACTTCACACCTTGGTCAAGGTTGACCAAGGCGACGCTCAGGGCGCCGGTGTGGGCAGTCGGGTCCCAAATGCTGGCAAGGTAGAGCAGGCTGTACAAGGCCGGAATCAGGGCAACAACAAGCCCAGTGACCAGTGTGCGCGGGTATCGGCGAAAAAACGAAGCCTCGAGTCGGGCAATGGTCAGAATTTGTAGCAGCAGCTTCATGGCCTCAACCTGGAACGGTTCATTCTGAGTGCCTCCTTGCCATCATTAGACCATGTGATCGCGGCGCGCCAGCGCCGAAAATTGCGCTGCCATAGACGGCACAGACCCACTGGATGCGTAACGCCCGCCAGGCGCGCCAGCCAGAAGCGGACGAACGGTTTTTGGGCAAGAAGCCGAGGCGGTCTGAGCGCCGACATCCGCAAAGCTGATCAGGCAGGCCTTGACACTCCAAGGCAGAATTATTCAAAGTCCAAATCAGCCCCGTGAGGCGTTTCGATGCGGGACAGCACCGACAATAGCGGTTGTGCTGCCCGTTCTACTGATCACCTTTCCCTTTTTTGCCCTGGTTCTGTGCGGCTATGTCGCCGCCCAGCGCGGGCTGCTGCCGCTGGAGGCGATCCCTGGCCTGAACAGCTTTGTGCTGTTTTTTGCGCTGCCCTGCATGTTGTTCCGCTTTGGTGCCAGCACGCCATTGGCACAGTTGCTCGACGGCGGGGTGTTTGCGACCTATTTGCTGTGTGCCCTGGTCATGGTCGGCTTCACCATCGCGCTTAGCTTGAATACGCGCATCGGCTGGAATGACGCGGCTTTCGGTGCGCTGGTGGCGGCCTTTCCCAACACTGGTTTTATGGGGGTGCCTTTGCTCGTGGCGCTGCTGGGGCCAAGGGCGGCCGGCCCGGCTATCGTCACCATTGTGGTCGATATGGTCATCACCACGTCGCTGTGCATCGCACTGTCTCGGCTGGATGGCGCCGAGGCGAATGGCGCGCGAAGGGCGGTGACGAAGGCGCTACGGGGCGTTGCCACCAACCCCATGCCTTGGGCCATTCTGCTTGGGGCCCTGGCCTCGGCGGTACAGCTGCGTTTGCCTGGCCCACTGGCCCAGACGCTGGGTCTCTTGGCCGATGCCGCATCGCCCGTAGCGCTCTTCACCATTGGCGCGGTGCTGGCGCGCTCTCGCCTGATGGCGGCACGCGGCCATCAGACACCTCCCCGCTACCGGGACTACCTGCCGGTGGCGGCGCTCAAGCTGTTCTTGCACCCGGTTCTGGTGCTTCTGGTGGGCGCAGCGGCAATCCAGCTTGGGGTCCCCTTGGAGCGGCCGGCCTTTGTGGTGATGGTCCTGGTGGCCGCACTGCCGAGCGCCAGCAACGTCTCGCTGTTGGCTGAGCGCTTTGGCGCAGATAACGGCCGCATCGCCCGCATCATTCTGGTCACGACAGCTGCCGCGTTTATCACCTTTTCGCTGGCGGTGAGCCTGCTGGGTTGAGTCTCGTGGTCCGGGCTCAGATGCTGAGCGGATCCACATCGACGGCCCAGCGGATCAAGCCGCGGCCGACCGGCTGGCTGCGCGTGGCGTGAAGGGCGGTATGCCAAAGGGCGAGAAATGATTGCAGGGTGGCGCGCGAAGGGCTCTCCACCAGCATTTGCGCCCGTTCTACGTCGGCCACCCGCTGAATGCTCATGGGCACTGGGGGGTACAGGGTGACGCGCGCCAGCCATTGCTCGGCTCGCGGCAAGGCGCTGGCGGCCGCGCTTGCGGCGCTCAGAAAGCCCAGGGCCACCTCTTGGGTGCGGGCCTCGGCCCGCACCAGCGCCTGAAAGCTGAAGGGTGGCATGGCCGCCTGCGCCCGCTCACGCAATTGCTGTTCAGCGAAAGCCGGGTAGTCGTGTTGCTTGAGCGCTTCGAACAGCGGGTGTTTGGGGTGAGCGGTCTGCAGCCACATTTCGCTGCGACTGCTGGCCTCTGCATCGCGCCCGGCCCGGCCAGCGGCCTGCATCAGCAAGCCAAACAGACGTTCGGGTGCCCGGAAGTCGCTCGAAAACAGCGCACCGTCCGGGTTGACAGCCGCCACCAGGGTAATGCGACGGAAATCATGGCCCTTGGCGATCATCTGGGTGCCAACCAGCACATCCACCGTGCCGTCGTGCACCTGGGCCAGTTGCGACGCCAATGTGCCTTTAAGCCGGGTGGTGTCGGCGTCGATGCGGGCAATCCGCACGGCTTCGCCCTGTGGATGCAGTTCAGACTCCGTGCCCGGTCGCCGCACGTGCGCGAGCAGCTCGCTCAGGTGCTCTTCCAGCCGTTCGGTACCGCGGCCCAGCGGGGCGATATCGGGGTTGCCGCAGGCCGGACAGGCGCGCGGTACCCGCTCGGCAAAGCCGCAGTGGTGGCAGCGCAGCGTACGGTCGATTTTGTGGAACACCCGGTAGGCGCTGCAGTGCGGACATTCGCTTTTCCAGTCGCAGTCGGCGCAATGCAATACCGGTGCGTAGCCACGCCGGTTCAGGAAAACCATGCTTTGTTCGCCGCGCGCCACGCGCTCAGCGATAGCCTGTACCAGTGGCGGCGCCACCACACAGTGTTTGGGCTGGTGGGTCATGTCCACTCGGCGCACCAGCGGCAGGCCGTGGACGGGCTTGTTTTGCGTCTTCTGCCGCAACTCAGGCGGCTGGTCGTGGCCAATGCGGCTGGCCATGGTCAAGCGGCCGTAGCGTCCACCCTGCTCGGCTGTTCGGCTGTGGTGCCAGCTCTCCAGCGAAGGTGTGGCGGAGCCCAGCATCACGCGTGCGCCTTCCAGGTGGGCACGGTACACCGCCAGGTCACGCGCCGAGTAACGGGCGCCGTCCTGGCTCTTGTAGCTCGGGTCGTGTTCTTCGTCCACCACGATCAGCTGCAGGGTCGGCATAGAGGCAAAAATTGCCATGCGGGTGCCCAGCACAATGCGCGCCTGGCCACTGTGGGCTGCCAGCCAGCTCTGGAGGCGCTGGGCGGGCGTCATGCCACTGTGCATGGCCACTAAGGCCTTCTCGCCATAGCGGGGGGCAAACCGGGCCCGAAAACGCGCCTCCAGCTGGGGCGTGAGGTTGATCTCGGGCACCATGACCAGCGCTTGCGCATTTGGCGACTCCTTGAGCAGACGCTGGACGCATTGCAGATAGACCTCGGTCTTGCCACTGCCGGTGGCGCCAAACAGCAGGCAGGGCCGGGTTTCGGCATCAAATTGGGCTATAGCCCTTGTCTGTTCTGGGGTTAGTGCTACTAAATCAGTAGCGTCGGGTGGTCTGTGCTCGTCCGTCGCTGCGGTCTGGGCGTGCCGTTTGAGTCGGCGACCCAGCTGCAACCGGCTCAGTTCGCGCAGCTGCGGTGGCAGCGCCGCCAGGGCCACCTCGCCGACGGACCGTTGGTAGTAACTGGCACTGAATGTCACCAGTTGCCGCCAGGCTGCATTCAGCGGGGTAATGTTGTCAAGCACGCCAGCCAGGGGTCGAATCTTGTCGGCCTCAGGCGCATTCGGCGCCTCGGCCTCGTCGGTCGTATCCCATACCAGCCCCAACAGCTCGCGCTTGCCCAGCGGCACGCGCACCAGGGTACCCGGGGCCAGAGACTGCTCGCTCCAATAACTCAGTGGGTTGGGGACCTGACTGTGCGCCGGCGTGTGAACCAGCACCGACAGCTGGTGTTTCAAGCAGTGCCCCGGTTTGGATCAATAACTTGATGTGAACTGGTGAAATTACCCTTAAGTCCTTGATTCATAACAGTTTTGACCGACATCCAG
>JBIKZZ010000258.1:0-4975 GCA_044354435.1 Rhodoferax sp.
TGTAGCCTGCCAGTAACTGGCCGGCGCTGTCGCACACCTGGCCATAGCCAAAGTCCTGCTGCTGTTTTTGCGTGCCACGGTCCCGGCTCATGGCCATCCAGCCGGCGTCAACAATGGCCCAGCCTTTGTCAGCCTGGTGACCGATGACGGTGGTGAGCACGCTCAGGGCGATCTCACTGGCGGTACAGACGCCAATGTTGTGCATAACCAGATCAAAAAACACATAGACACCAGCCCGCACTTCAGTCACGCCGTCCAGCCGGTCGGCCGCCAAGGCGGTGGGCGTGGATCCGATGCTCACCACCGGGCAAGGCAGGCCAGCGGCACGCAGGCGCTCGGCCGCTTGCATGCAGGCATCGCGTTCTTGCGCCGCCATAGCGGTCAGTGCTTCGGGCGTGTTCAGCTCATAGCTGGAGCCGGCATGCGTCATGACGCCGCCCAAGCGCATGCCGCCCTGGTGCAGCGTTCTCGCTGCTGTCAGCAAGGCGGGTTCGTCTGGCTTAAGGCCGGAACGGTGGCCGTCGCTGTCAATTTCCAGCCACACTTCGAACACCTCGCCATGCTCCCGGCCAAAAGCGACGATGGCAACGCTGGACGCCACACTGTCAGTGATGATTTTGAGCTGGCAACCTTGGCGACGCAGTGCCAGCGCTTGTGGCAACTTGGCCGGTACCATGCCCACCGCGTACAGGATGTCGGTAAAGCCTTCAGCGAAGAAAGCATTGGCTTCTTTCAGCGTGGATACGGTGATGCCCTGTGCGCCAGCCGCTTGCTGCGCCCGGGCCACGGGGGTGCATTTGCTGGTTTTGACGTGGGGACGAAAGGCCACGCCCAGCCTGTTCATGCGGGCCTGCATGCGCTCGATGTTGGCCTGCATCTGTCGCAGGTCAATCAGCGCGGCGGGAGTGTCAATGTGGGCAAGGTGGGTCAAGGTGGGCTCCTGCAGAAAAGGCGATCACGTGTGGTGGTTTCACCAAGGCCAGGCCAGCCGGGTACCGGCGCCGGTGGCCAGCGCGCGTTGGTACAGCAGGCGAGCCACCGTCAGGTCTTGCAGGGCCAGCCCGGTCATGTCAAACAGGGTGATGTCGGAGTCCGCACGCTGCACCTGTACCTGGTCCGCGAGCACGTCGCCAAGCGTTGTGGCCTGGGTGTCTGGCGCCCATTGCAGCTCGCCAATCTGACGAGCTTGCGCCAGGTCATCTACAAATAGGCGGGCTCGGGCCAGCAATCCGGCAGGCAACTCCCGTTTTCCACGGGTGTCGGCACCGACGCAGGTCAGGTGTGTTCCGGGTCGTACAGCTTCCAGCGCAAACAGCGCACTGGCACCAGGGGTAGCCGTGATCACCACGTCACTGTCCGCCACGGCTGCATCGCCATCGGTGGCATGGGCGATGACGCAGTCTGGAAAAGCCTTGCTGATGGTGGCCTCAAAGTCTGGGTGCGGTCGCCCGCCCGAGCTCAGGTAATGGACCCGCTCCGGTGTGGGCAGCAGCCGCAGGGCAAAACTCAGCTGTACCCGGGCTTGAACACCAGTGCCAAAAACGGTGACGCGTCGGCTGTCTGGCCGGGCTAGTGCCAGCAGGCCCAGGCCCCCGGCGGCACCGGTGCGCTGGGTGGTGACGGCATTGCCGTCGATCATGCACAGCGGCCGGCCCGTGGCGGGGTCGATCAGCAAGATGGTGGCTTGGTGTGGTTCTGCACCAAGGTGCCGGTTAGCGGGCCAGAAGCCGGCCGCCTTAAAGCCCAGCAGGTCTTGCATAGGCACCGCGCCCGAATTGATACCGAAGACGCCACCCTTGGCGAGAGCCTCACGCACCACCGGGAACACCTGGCCATCACCGGTGCTGTGCAGCACAAAGGCCTCGCGTACCGCATCCAGTACGTCGTCGGGCTGCAGCAGGACGCTCACTTGGTGTTGGTCGAGCAGCAGCAGTTGGGCGTGGTGGGGTAGTTCGGTGGTCATGCTGAATTATCCCGTGTTAAAAATGCGGCTACAGTTGAACAGGCGCCGGTACCGCGGCAGCTTGCACAGGAGTGACCACCATGGTTGAAACCCACACACGGCCCATCGATAGCCTGATCGCCACTTACTCTGAGAGCCACTTAAACCCTGTCAACGAGGCCATCCACTGCGTGTGTGTGCCAGCCATCGTGTTTGCCTTGCTGGGGTTATTGTGGGCATTGCACCCGCTGGTGGCGCTCCTGATGGCGCTGGCTTCGCTGGCTTACTACCTGTGGCTTTCTCGCTCCTTCGCGGCCGGTATGGTGCTGATGACGGTGGCCATGCTGGGGGTGTTGGTGATGATCCCAGACGCCCAGCTCTTCGCGGTGTCTCTGACTGTGTTTGTGCTGGCCTGGATCGGGCAGTTCATCGGCCACAAGATTGAAGGTAAGAAGCCCTCTTTTTTTGACGACCTGCGCTATCTGTTGATCGGCCCTCTGTTTGTGCTGGCGGTGCTATACCGCCGGCTGCGGATCGCCTACTAAGGCCTCAGGCAGCTTCCGTCAGGGGCGCCTCAAGCAGACAGCCAAACTCGCGTGCGAAATCAACCGATACGCGGGCGTGCACGGCGCCTTGCTGGTCAAAAAAGCGCTGTGTGCCCTGGATCGTGAACACACCTTCGTGCCAGATGTTGGGGTGGATGTAGAGGCCCTGGCTGCCGTCAAATTGAAAGCACACAAAGTTTTCCGGCCGCACATCGTCGCCGGGCAGGGCCAGCGGCACCATGAAGGGCTGACGGTCCAGCGGGAAAAACAGTTGGCCACCGTCGGGGTGGTAGTTGGCATGCCAAAGCAGCATGCGCTGCGGCGGCCGCTGGTGGTTCAAGTCGGCCAGCTCGGGCGCTTGCGCGTAGGCCAGGATGTAGTGCCCGCCGACAGCCTCGTTGCGGCCGTACAGCACATCGCCCTGCCATTCGCTCACAAATACGCCCTGGGTGGTGCCGGCTTCATCGCCTGTGTCCGCATCCACCGGGCGGCGGCCTTGTGCCGGCCAGCGGACGATCTCCACCCGGCAGTCGGCTGGGTCGTCTACCAGGCGGCCGTAGCCGGCCAGGGTCTCGGCCGTGGCTTTTACCACCGGCATGCGCACATGCGCTAGGCCGGCGGGCAAATCGGGGTTCAGATAGTCAATGGGCTCAGTCATGGCAGGCTGGTATCAGCTGGTGTCAGCTGGTGGCGCTGAGCCCCTTGTAGAGCATGTAAGCGGCCAGCAGGTAGAGGATGCTGGCAAACACCCTTTTAAGTTGCTTGACCGGCAGTGTTTGTGCCGCCCTGGCGCCGAGCGGCGCGGTTATTACGCTGCAGCAGGCAATCACCCCCAGGGCCGGCAACCAGATGTAGCCAAAAGAGTAGGGCGGCAGGTTCTGAAGGCCGATGCCACTGATGATGTAACCGGCCACGTTGGCCATGGCGATGGGAAAACCCAGCGCGGCCGAGGTGGCTACCGCATTGTGAATCGCCACATTGCACCAGGTCATGAAAGGCACGCTGATAAACGCGCCACCGGCGCCGACCAGCCCAGACAAAAAGCCGATCACACCGCCCGCGCCCAGCAGGCCGCTAGACCCCGGCACTTGCCGTGTGGGCGCCGGTTTTTTATCCAAAAACATTTGGGTGGCCGAAAAGCCGACAAAGGCGGCAAAAGACAGCGCCAGCCAAGCTCCCTTAAGGCTGGCAAAAACGCCCAGGCTGGCGATGGCTCCGCCCAGCACGATGCCGGGGGCCAGCCCGCGGACCAGTTCCCAGCGCACATTGCCCCTCTTGTGGTGGGCTCGCACACTGGAGATCGAGGTAAAAATAATGGTAGCCATGGAGGTGGCAATGGCCATCTTGACCGCCAAGCTCTCGCCAGCGCCGCGGTTGGTCAGCATGATGGTGATAAAGGGCACCATGATCATGCCGCCCCCAATGCCCAGCAGGCCGGCCAGAAATCCGGTGACAAGGCCGAGCAGGGCGAGTTCAACAATCAATTGGGTGGCATGCATGCGGCTTACTGTATCCGCAAGCGGCCACGCTGACGGGCCAGTGTGTGGGCCAACAATTGGCTGGCGGCATAGATGGCGTCGATGGTCGGGGTGGGGGTGCCGGTCAAGCGGCCCAGCTCCACCACGGAGCCGACCAGGGCATCGAGCTCGAGCGCCCGGCCGTTCTCCACGTCTTGCAGCATGGATGTTTTGTGGGCGCCCACCGCCTGCGCGCCGGCGATACGTTTATCGAGAGAAATCTTGAACACCACGCCGAGTTTTTCGGCAACAGTTTGCGCCTCCCGCATCATGTTGGCGGCCAGCCCACGTGATGGCTCAAATGTGCAAATGTCCTCCAGCGTGGCGTGAGTCAGTGCCGAAATCGGGTTAAAGCTCAGGTTGCCCCAGAGTTTGAGCCAGATCTCACCGCGGATGTCTTTGGACACCGGGGCCTTGAATCCGGCGCGCATCATGGCCTGCGACAAACGCTCGATCCGCTCTGACCGGCTGCCATCGGGCTCACCCAGGGTAAAGCGGTTGCCTTCAATCACCCGTACCAACCCAGGCTCGACCAACTCGGCCGCGGGGTAGACCACGCTGCCAAGCAAATGCCGGCTGTCTATGCAATTGGCGATGCGCCCACCTGGGTCCACGCTGGTCAGGCCCTGCCCCTGATAAGGCCCCGCCAGTTGATGAAAATACCACCAGGGAATGCCATTGATCATGGTCACCACCATGGTCTCTGGCCCGATCAGATTGTTCAGGCCCGGCAATAAATCAGCCACCTGGTGCGCCTTGACGGTGATCAGCACCACGTCCTGTGGCCCGGCATCTGCCATGTGTTGAACTGCGCGGGCCAGTGGGGCGTGTTGCTCAGTACCGTCTTCCAGAATCAAGCGGAAGCCATTGGCCTGAATGGCAGCCAGGTTTTGGTTGCGGGCGATAAAGGTCACGTCTTCACCGGCGATGGACAACTTGGCGCCCAGGTAGCCACCAATGGCACCGGCACC
>JBIKZZ010000147.1:0-8004 GCA_044354435.1 Rhodoferax sp.
TTGCGCCTTGGCACGACGTAGTGCGGCGTCGAACTCGGCGATCTGGCTCGGCTGCAGTTGAACCAACCACTCGTTCTGGTCCTGCATGTCATCCGCCATCCAGTTGGAAGGGCCGTTGTATGGGTCTTTCATAGATTTTTTCTCGGCTCGATGTTCTTTTCTAATTGGCTTGATCGGGCGCAATGACAAAGTGCCTGTCATTGCGTAAACGGAGAATGTAGCGGTCCCATGGAATTGCGACTATTGCGGATTGCCAATAGATATATTCAGAAGCTCTATAAAAGCGATTTGGTTGTGGAAGCTGCATTTGGGGGGGGTAACAACTCACAACCAGTTCGCGTAGCGAGTCGGCAATTTTTGAAATGAAGTTGCCCCCGAAAAGTGGAGTCCGTTAGCCGTGTTGAAGGCAGAAGAGGCAAGAGATCCGATCGTCCTTCAGGTGAGGCCCTTGATTGCAAAGGGATCTGCGTTGGCGCCATGGCTGTCGACGGCAATATTTATGGCGATATTTTTGGTGGTGAGATACCCGTCCAAAGCCTCTTCGCCACGTTCGCGCCCGAATCCGCTCTCTTTCAAACCTCCAAAGGGCGCCTGGATCGCCACGGCACGGTAGGTATTCACCCACACCAAACCAGCCTGAATGTCGCGTGCCATGCGATGGGCGCGCCCGATGTTCTGAGTCCACACTCCAGCGGCCAGGCCGTAGGGGGAGTCGTTGGCAATTTCCAATGCCTCCTCCTCTGTACCGAAGGCGATTACGCTCAGGACCGGGCCAAACACCTCCTCCCGCGCGATCTGCATGGCATTGTCGACTTGGTCGAAGATGGTCGGTTGGATGAAGTAGCCGGTCTCCAGGTGCTTGCCAGTGGCAGCACTGCCGCCTGCAACCAAACGGGCACCTGCAGCAGTAGCAGTCGCAATACAGTTCAAGATGCGCCGGAACTGGGGTTCATTGGCGACCGTGCCCATCTCGGTAGCCTCATCGAGCGGGTTGCCCATTCGAATCTTGCCGGCGCGTTCCGCTAGTTGGGTCACCAGGCGATCGTGGATTCCATGCTGAACCAGTAGTCGCGAACCCGCGACGCAGGTTTGGCCAGTGGCGCCGTATATACCGCCGAGTACCCCATTGACCGCCTTCTCAAAATCGGCATCATCAAAAATGATGTTTGGCGATTTCCCGCCAAGTTCCAGCGTTACAGGCAAGAGGCATTGCCCTGCCAGCGAGGCCAACTCGCGCCCGACCATTGTGCTGCCCGTGAAGCTGACCTTGTTGACACCGCCGGAAACCAATGCCCTCCCTACGTCTGCGCCGCCGCACACAACATTGACGACCCCTGGCGGAAAGCCAGCTTCCGCCACAAGCTTCGCAAATTCGAGAGTCGTAACGGATGCGTGCTCGGACGGCTTGATGACAACGCAATTGCCTGCTGCCAGTGCCGGTGCCAACTTGTTTGCGAGAATGCCGATTGGCGAATTCCACGGGATGATCATTGCGACGACACCAATAGGTTGCCTTGTGGTGTAGTTAATTAGGTCGCGGCTGTCCAGGGGCATCTGACTGCCCCAAAGTTTGTCCGCATAGCCTGCAAAGAAGCGGTAAGCGCGCGCGGCAAAAATCATCTGCGGTCGCGTTTCGCGGATCACTTTGCCGTTGTCTGTGCTTTCAAGTGCGCCCATGCGGGCGGCGTTCGATTCCAATAGGTCCGCCAACCGATGCATGAGCTTCGATCGTTGCAACCCCGAGGTCTTGCTCCAGGTCGACTCGAATGCATGTCGGGCGCCGGCTATCGCTCGTCGCACGTCTTGCTCGCCTGCTTCAGCCACTGTGGCCCAGACGGCTTTCTTGTATGGGTTTATCGCCTCGAACCGCGACTTCGCGGTTCCTTCGACGAATTCGCCGCCGATGAACAAAGGGTAGTGCGGAATGCTCATTGTGTTGTTTTGTGGATTTGATTGATGACAAAAAACTTGCGGCCAAACTCTCGCAAATAGTTGTGTATGGACTCCCTCCGCATCACCGTCACGTGTCACCATCAGCCAGGTTCTGGCCCAGTGGCACTGGAAAAAGATTCTGGGTCAGTCCGCCATCACATACAACCGTCTGTCCAGTCATGAAGGAGGCAACAGGCGACGCCAGGAAGGTAATCAGGTCACCTATTTCGCTGGCGTACCCCAGTCTCCCCAATGGAATTTGCTGGGCACGCTTGATCAACACGTCTGGCTTTACTTGCAGACGAATGAGCGGCGTGTCCACTGGACCAGGTATCACCACATTGACACGGATCCGGTCCTTTGCCCACTCAAGCGCCATCTGGCGACTCAACGTGATCAACGCAGCCTTACTCGGACCATAAGCGGCACCGCCCGGATACCCTGTAACGCCCGCCAGAGATGCGACATTGACTATGGCGGCCGAAGGGCTCTTGCGCAAGAGCGCCAGGCAACTACGTGCCAGTTCCAGGGCGCTGTCCACATTGACTCTAAAGCACGCGTGCCAATCATCGAGTGAGCATGTCTCCAGCGAAGCCGGCTTCACCAGCACCGCCGTGTTGACCAATATATCAAGTCTGCCAAAGCGTGCTTGCGTTTGTTGCAGAGTCGTCTCGATGTCAGCTCGTTTGGAAACGTCCATCGCAATTGCGACCGCCGTGCCGCCGGCCACAGCGATATCGTTGACCACCCGCGCAGCGTTATTGCTGCTGATGTCCGCTACCACAGTGAAGCCGCCGTTGGCAGCAATGGTTCTTGCAGCGGCTTCTCCGATGCCGCTCCCCCCCCCAACGATCAAGGCCACTAGCCCTTCAATGGTGGATTTCCGCATCCAGTCGGCAGGGCGTGAATCACAATGGGTCAACATTTGGCTTGCTCCATGAAGAAATATCAATTCGGTACACGTGAGCTGCAGTTCGGTGAAACAGTGCAGCTTTGTCAGCGGAAGTGCAGTTGCGAACGATGTGCTTCATGGCATTCCATAGCGGCACAAACCCGCATGAACGGCCGTCGGGAGGAAAGTTGCTTTCCATCATGCAGCGCTGCGGGCCAAATGCCTCAATGGCGGTCTCAACATACGGGCGCCATGCGGCGGCCAACTCTGTGTAGCCCAGCGGATCGGGGCGGCTCTCGAAACCGAACCCCCAAAAGGGCATGCCGAGACCGCCAACTTTGCAATAGACATTCGGGCGTAGAGCAAGTTCGCGCAAGTCGCTTGCCCAGGCGGAAAACACGGCGGCACGTTCGCTACCCCCCATCTCCATAGCCATGGCCACGCCAAGATGGTTGAGCACGATCGCCAATTTTGGGAATGAATCAGCCAGGGCAGCGATGTCGGGCAACTGATTATTGAAAACGGCCACATCAAGGCTTAGACCTCGGTCAGCAAGCTGCCTCACGCCCGGGCGGAAGCCCCGGTCCATCAAGACGCCAGTCGGGGGGCGATGAATCAAGTAGCGAAACGGTGTTTCTGTAGGGTGTTCGACGGAAATCTGTCGCATCCCTCTCAAGCGCTCGGGTGCTATTGCGATTGCGCGGTCGAGCAAGTCACCGATGGCGTCACCATGCCGAAAGTCGGCATACCCCACGATGGCCGCACAGGTATGGCAATCACCATAGACACCGCTGGCCGCCATGGCGCCAACGCCATTGGCAAATTCGATTTCTCCTAGCGTGCGCAAAATGGGAGGTCCACCAAGGCGCGCAAAGGCCAGCGTTTCCACGTAGACGGATGCAAGGATGCGATGGCCCGCACCCGCGTCAGCCAGGTAATCGTCCAGCATATAACGCAGGGCCGGCCGGTCGAACAGGTGGTGGTGCGAATCGATGATCGGCAGGTCGGGTTCGAGGATGGGTTCGTCGCGCCCATCCAGGCGCTTGTCGGTCAGGGTGGAGCTCATCTTTGCGAGAGGTGGTGCGCGACCAAAGGATTGGCGTCAGACCGTGCTGCGCTTAGCCCACATCCAGTTCGGACCTGCCTGGGTCATAGGTACTCCTCAGCCAAAGCCACGTCACGGATCTCGGCGACGGTGCCGCTGCGACGCACTTCGCCACTGCGCATTACGTAGGCCCTGTCAACCAACTTGAGCGCAGGCCGCGCCATCTGCTCGGTCATCAGGATCGTCGTGCCGCGACGCTGTAGCTCACGGATTGATTCGCTGATGCGGCTAATCCAGACCGGAGCTAGGCCCAGAAAGGGTTCATCGAGCAACAGCAGCTTGGGCATGGTGCTCACGGCGCGGGCGATGGCCACGATCTGCTGCTCGCCGCCGCTCAACTGGTTGGCAGGCTGGTTGGCGCGTTCGGCCAGCAGCGGAAATGCCTTCTGGATCCAGGCCAGGTTTTCCTTCGCCTGCGCCATGGAGAGGCCCTGGGTGCTGGAGAGGATGTTTTCCGTCACCGTCAGCGACTTGAATACGCGTCGACCTTCAGGTGAATAACCGATGCCCATGCCCGATCGCGCCGGGCAGGACACCGCCGAGATGTCCTTGCCATCCAGCAGAATCCGGCCCGAGACGGCGGGAACCAACCCGATGACCGCGTTGATCAGGCTTGATTTGCCGGCGCCGTTCGACCCGACCAGCAGGACGGACTCGCCCTTCTTCACCTCGATCGACACGTCCTGAAGCGCCACGATGCCGCCATAACGCACGTTCAGTTTTTCGACGGTCAGCATATTCACTCCTCGCTGGTGCCGAGATAGGCGGCGATGACATCCTGCCTGGACAGGACTTCGGCCGGAGGACCCTCGGCCAACATGCGCCCGGCCTCCAGCACCAAGGAGTGTGGACAAATCCGGCGCACCAGGTCCATGTCATGCTCCACGATCAGGACACCACAGCCCAGCGTGTGGCGCGCGTGTTCGACGAAGCGGTCCACCTGCGTTCGCTCCCGCCGTTCCAGGCCCGCGGCCGGCTCGTCAAGCAACAGGAAACGCGGCCGCGCCGCCAGCACCATGACTAGCCCGAGCATCTTTTGCAGGCCATAGGGCAGTTTCTCGCTGGGCTCATGCATGTGTTGCGACAGACCGAACTCCTCCAGCAATCCCCCAATCCCGAGGTCGGGGCCGCTTCCAACACCACCGAACCGCTGCGCGCGAAACAGGTTCTCCTCGACACTCACGCTGCGGAAAGTATTGGTCTGCTGGAAACTGCGCGCAACACCCATACGGCTGACGGCATGGAAAGGTTGACCGGTGATATCGCGGTCACCCAGCAAAATGCGCCCCGATGAGGGGGGCAACATGCCACATATCACGTTGATCAAGGTTGTCTTTCCAGCGCCGTTGGGGCCGATCACACCGACTACTTCCCCCTGGGGTACCTGGAACGACAGGTTCTCGAACACCTTGAGCCCCCCGAAGCGCTTGCTTGCGCCCTCCACCCGCAGGATCTGCCGGTCATGGGTCGCTCCGGCGCTGGAGCCAGGCACTGCTGCCATCGTCATGTCATGCACCTCCGCCAGCACGCACACGCGCCGCGCCACGAAGGCGCTCCTTGCGCGCATCGTAGCGTCTGACCACAGTTCCAACCAAGCCACCGGGCGCAGCCATCATGACAACCAGCAATAGGACACCGAACAGCCCCGCGGACAGATGGGCATAGGCACTGAACACGTTGGTCATGGTGACCAGCAGCAAGCTGCCCACCACCACCCCCAGCATGGTATTGCGGCCACCCACGAACACGTAGGCGATGTAGCTGTTGACCGACCAGGATGCGAAGGAGCTCGGATGCGCCGTGGACAACACGTTGACCAAAGCGAAGCCTGCCAATCCGGAGACACCTGCAGACGCCGAAAACCCGATGGTGCGGTACTTCCACACCGCCACACCCAGGCTCTCGGCCAGCGTCTCGTTTTCTTCGATGGAAGTGAACTCCGGACGGAACCGTTGCGTCACTGCCAGCGCACAGAGCGCCGCCACCACGCAAACCACGACTGTCACCAGGACTTGCAGTTGCGGCGTGCCCAGGTCGATGCCGAACAAGGTGGCTGAGGGCACGCCCGAAATGCCATTCGACCCGCCGGTGAGTCCCGGCGTCTCGAAGATGACGAGTTGCAAGATCTCGTTGAAGATGAAGGTCACAAATATGAAGTACACACCCTTGAGCCGCAACACCAGCGTGCCCAGAGGCAATGCGGTAATGGCGGGGACCACAAAGGCGATCAAGAGCAGGGGTATCAGTTCGGTCGTTCCAGACTTGGCCAGCATGGCAGCGGCATAACCGCCGATCGCCATGAACGCGGGCACGGTGAAGGACAAAAGGCCCATGCGCAACATGACGTATACCGCCACTGCGGCGCTGATGCCAATCGCGGACTGGTAGGCCAACGAGTTGAGCAGAGGACTCTTCGTGATCAGCGGCACAATGAACAAGGGCAGGAGCAGCAGGATGCCCCAACAGTCGAGTTTGAAGTCGCGATCGCGTTTTGGTGTCGTCATGTATCAGGCCTTTCGAACGACAGTGCCGAACAGCCCCTGAGGGCGCACCATCAGGATCAGGACCACCAAGACGAACAATGCCAGCGCCCCTTTGGATCCCCCGAGGTAGACACTGGAATAGGCCTCTACCATGCCCACGATGAATGCGGCCACCATCGCACCGGTGACACTGCCAAGCCCGCCCAGGATGACGACGATGAAGGCCTTGGTTAGCACGGACTCCCCGCCGTGGGGCTCCAAGGCCAGCATCGGGGTCACCAGTGCGCCGGTCAGCCCCGCCAGCGCGGTGGCGATCGCGAACGCCATCGGGAACATCTTCGCCGGTTGGATGCCCTGGGCACGCGCGACGGGGCCGTCGTCGGCCATCGCGCGCAGGGATATCCCGTATCGGGTCTTGAACACCAGGTAGTAGACCGCTGCGATGGCCACTGTACAGACAGCGAACACGATAAGGTTGGAATACGGAATGTAGAAGCCCGGACCACGCAAGGAACCGGAAATCGGGAAGCGGAAATCCGCCGGCTCTGCGCCATAGACGCTAATAATGCCAGTGGTCATGATCTGGTAGATGCCCAAGGTAATGAGCATCGTGGCAAGGTGGTCTACCACGTACTTCTCGACGAACACGGCTTCTATCACATAGCCCAGGATGCCGGTTGCCACCATCGCCAGAAGCACGGCAGCCACGTAGGGCACGCCCAGAGCGTGCGTCAGCGTGAAAGCGAAATAGCCGCCCAGGATATAGAAACCACCATGGGCGAAATTGACGACACCCATGATGCCGAAAATGAGCGTGAAACCGATGCTGATCAGGGCGTACTGGGCGCCCATGCTGAGACCAATCAGCCCCGATGAAATGAAGACCTCCATACTTCGATTCCGATCAAACGGTTCCGCTCATTCGGCCGCAATCTCGATCGTCCGTACCGGCAGCTTTTTGCCGTCAACGATCATGCCTAAGCCGACGGGAAAGGTCAACTCCTGGTTGATCCCATACAGCGTCTTGCCTCTCCAACCGGCCTTGCCCATGTAGCGTGACTCGGGGTTGAACTTGCGCAGGGCGTCGGCAACCTTTTCAGCGTCTTGGTCTGAGCCAGCACGAGAAATCGCCGTCAACGTAACCTCGGAAGCAAGGGCAAATACGGCGAATACAGGATTCTCCGGTGCCGCCGACTTCATGACCCGCGCGTGATCCGCTTTCATCTTGAGGATGCCAGGATGGTCGACCGGACTCGTTTCCAGCCAGTAGAAACCTTTGAGCTTTTCGGGCCCGCCGGCACCCTGTAGAACAGGGGAAGACCCGCTTCCGCCCAGACTGCCAATGAATCCCTTGAAACCTGCTTCCATCAGTTGCTTGGTCAAGTTGATTGCTTCAGCTGGCGGCACCCCGGACATCTCCAGGGTATCTGGATTGGCATTCATGATGCGAGTGACCATGGGAGCGAAATTCGTGGTACCGCGCTGGTAGTACTCTTCGGTGGTTTTGACACCGACATCACCGTACATCTTCGCCAGTTGCTTGCCAGGATCGGTTCCGGCCTGATCATTGGGCGCGACAACCATTGCAGTGT
>JBIKZZ010000148.1:0-7977 GCA_044354435.1 Rhodoferax sp.
CCCCGGTGCTCCAGAATTTTGGCCGGCAGCGGGTAGTCTTCGGCCAGCTTTTCCAGCACTTCTTCGTCGGTGCTGGGCGCGCCGGTGGCGGTTTTTTTGACCACCGGCAGGCCGAGTTGGGTGAAGAAGATCTCACCGATCTGCTTGGGGCTGCCCAAGTTGAAGGGCTGGCCGGCCAGCGCATGGGCTTCGGCTTCGAGCTGCAGGATACGCTGGCCCAGCTCATGGCTTTGCACGGCCAACATCGGCGCATCGATCAGCACGCCGTTGCGCTCAATCCGGTACAGGGCCTCGCTGCTGGCGATTTCCATCTGATAAATGAAGCGCAGCTTATCGTCGGCTTCCAAGCTGGGCCACAGGGCGCGGTGCACATCAAGCGTCTGGTCCGAGTCTTCGCAGGAGTACTCGGCAGCGCGGGCCATGTCCACCTGCGAAAACGAAATCTGTCCCACGCCCTTGCCGCACAGGTCTTCATAACTGATGCCACCGCGCCCTAGATGGCGCTCGGCCAGACTGGCCAGGCCGTGGGGTTTGTGGACTTCGAGCACATAGCTCTGCAGCATGGTGTCGTGCGCATAACCCTGCACCTCGATGCCGTGGTTGGCAAACACATGGCGGTCGTACTTGACGTGCTGCCCCAGCTTGGGTCGGCTGGCGTCCTCCAGCCAAGGCTTCAACCGGGCCAGCACCTCGGCCCGGGGCAGCTGGTCTGGGGCACCCGGGTAGTCGTGCGCCAGCGGAACATAGGCGGCCTCACCCGGCTGCACCGAAAAGCTCAGGCCCACGATTTCCGCGCGCATCTCGTTGAGCGAAGTGGTCTCGGTGTCCAGCGCCACCAGTTCGGCCGCCTGCAGCCGCGCTTGCCAACGCTCGAAGGCGGGCCAGTCCAGCACAGTCTCGTAGGCCAGGTTGCTGGGCCGCGCCAGGGTTGGCGCGGCAGCGGCCTCGGGTTCGTCAAACAGCCCGGGCTCGCTGGCGCGGGGCTTGCGCGCGGCCGGTGTGGCCACCGAGCCTTCGCCGGCGATGGCGCGGGCCAAGCCCTTGAACCCAAATTTTTCGTAAAAAAGGCGCAGAGCCCCCGTGTCTTCTACCCCGGTTGCTATGGAATCAAGAGCAGGCAGGTTCGGTACCCAACCATCGAGGTCGCAATCCACCTTGATGCTGAGCAACTGCCGCCCGGTGGGCAGCCAGTCCAGCGCTTTCTTTAGGTTTTCGCCGGCCACGCCCTTGATCTCGTCAACATGGGCGACCACCGCCGCCAGCGAGCCGTACTCTTGCAGCCACTTGGCCGCAGTCTTGGGGCCGACCTTGGCCACGCCGGGCACGTTGTCCACCGCGTCGCCGACCAGGGTCTGGTAATCGACCATCAGGTGCGGTGGCACGCCAAATTCGGCTTCCACCCCCGCCACGTCGCGCCGGCGGCCGTTCATGGTGTCCACAATCGTGATGTGGGCGTTGACCAATTGCGCCAGGTCCTTGTCGCCGCTGCTGACAATCACTTCGATCCCTTGCCCCGCAGCAATCACGGCCAGGGTGCCGATCACGTCGTCAGCCTCCACACCCGGCACATCCAAAATTTTCCAGCCCATCAGCCGCACCACTTCGTGGATCGGCTCAATCTGAGCGCGTAGGTCGTCAGGCATGGGCGAGCGGTGGCCCTTGTACTCAGGGTAGATCGCGTCACGGAAGGTGGGGCCGTGGGCATCAAACACGCAGGCAGCATAGTCGGCCGGCACATCTTTACGCAGTTTTTGCAGCATGTTGATCATGCCGCGGATGGCGCCGGTGGGCGGGCTTGCCGGGTCGCCCGGCACGGCACGCAGGTCTGGCATGGCGTGGAAGGCCCGGTACAGGTAGCTCGAACCATCAACCAAGAGCAGGGTTTTGGGCGGCATGGGAATATCAGTCATCCTCCCATTTTGCCTGTGCCCGGCCAAGGCCACTGGTTCTACAATGTCCCGCATGCGCTCTTCATTCATCTTGCCCCTGTTTCTTGCCGGTCTGAGCTTGTGTCAGGCTCAGACCACCGCCCCTAGCCCAACCCCGGCGGGAGGAACCCGCCCGGTCGCCGTGGGTGCGGGTGTGGAAAAGCTTACCGAGCGCATCCATATTGAAGATACTGGCTCCAGCATCAACGAGCTGCGGGTCGGCGGCGAAACCCGCAGCATCACGGTGCAGCCAAAGGGCGACATGCCAAGCTACCAGGTGCAACCCGGCAGCGGCCAGCGCAGCTGGAAAATAGCGATTTTCTAGGCACCATGGCGGTCTATACCGAAGTCTCGGCACAAGAGGCCAGCATGCTGTTGCAGCAGCTGCAACTGGGCCAGCTGATGACCCTGCAGGGGTGCTCCGGCGGCATTGAAAACACCAACTATTTTGTCACCACAGAGCTGGCTGGCCATCAACGCGAACTGGTGCTGACTCTGTTTGAGCGGCTCAGTTTTGAGCAGCTGCCGTTCTACCTTCGGCTGATGAAGCACCTCGCCCTGCGTGGCATCCCGGTGCCTGACCCGAACGCCGACCGCGACGGTGACTTGGTGTTTGCGCTCAAGGGCAAACCGGCCGCCTTGGTGGAGCGCTTGCGCGGTAGCAGCGAACT
The DNA here is from genome assembly GCA_044354435.1 of Rhodoferax sp. Lineage (GTDB taxonomy): Bacteria > Pseudomonadota > Gammaproteobacteria > Burkholderiales > Burkholderiaceae_C > Rhodoferax. Next base: position 2,600 of record JBIKZZ010000148.1, read on the forward strand.
GCAGCCCCAAACCGTGCACTGCGCGGCCGTGGGTGACATGCTGGCCCGAATGCACCTGGCAGGCCGCGATTTTGAGCTGCGCCAACCGAATCTGCGTGGCCTGGACTGGTGGCAAGCCACGGTACCCGTGGTGCTACCCTACCTGAGCCCGGCCCAAGCCGAGCTGATTCAAAGCGAGTTGGCTTACCAGGTGCATGTCGCCCAAGGTGCCTATTACGCGGCGCTGCCGAGGGGTCCGATCCACGCCGACCTGTTCCGCGACAACGTGATGTTCGAGCAAATCGACGGTCAGCCCCGGCTGACCGGTTTCTTTGACTTTTACTTCGCGGGCGTTGACAGTTGGTTGTTCGACTTGGCGGTCTGCCTGAACGACTGGTGCGTGGACCTGACAACCGGACGACCTGACGCCGCGCGGGCCGACAGCTTTGTCACCGCCTATGAGAGCGTGCGTCCTCTGACTGGCGCCGAACGGCGTTTGCTACCCGCCATGCTGCGCGCCGGCGCCCTGCGGTTTTGGCTGTCACGCCTGTGGGACCTGTACCTGCCGCGCGAGGCCAGCATGCTCAAGGCCCACGATCCGGACCACTTCGAGCGCATTCTGCGTCAGCGGCTGGTCCAGCCGCTGGTACCGAGCAGCGCCGAGTCGCAGGTCGCATGAAGCTGCAGCTGGTCCCGGCACGCACCGGCCTAGTTTGGGTCCGACTCGGCATGCGTACCTTCCTGCGCCAGCCTTTGGCGCTGGCTGGCCTGTTTTTCATGTTCATGGCGGCCATGACCGTGGTCAGCAAGCTGCCTTTGATCGGCGTGCCGCTGGCCATGGTGCTGCTGCCCGGCACCACCCTGGGCCTGATGGCCGCCACCCGCGAAGCGGCCACCGGCAAATTTCCGATGCCGCTCATGCTGCTGACCGGTTTTCGCGCAGGGCCGCAGGCCTTGCGCTCCATGCTGATCCTGGGTGCGCTGTACACCCTGGGCTTTTTGACCGCAATGGGGGCTTGCTGGCTGGTCGATGGCGGCGGATTTGTCCGGGTCTATCTGGGCGGCGAGTCGCCCAGTGCCGAAGCCATGCTGCAGCCCGGTTTTCAGGGGGCGATGTGGACCTTTATCGCGATTCACCTACCGGTGTCGCTGCTCTTCTGGCATGCCCCAGCACTGGTACATTGGCACGGCCTGCCGCCTCTCAAAAGCGTGTTTTTCAGCATGGTGGCCTGCCTTCGCAACCTGCGCGCCCTGCTGATTTTTGGCCTGTGCTGGATGTTGGTGCTGATGCTGGCCTTATTGGCTGTGAGCTTGCTGGCCGCCCTGCTCAACCTGGGTGACAGCACCGGCAGCCTGATTTTTCCGGTGCTGCTGCTGATGGCCGCCATGTTCTTCTGCTCCCTTTATTTCACGTACCGCGACACCTTTGAGTCACCCTCGGGAGACGCGCCGTGACCCAGCACCACTTGTCCAACCGCACTGAGCGCGAAGTCCTGTGGTTCCAGCGCCGTAGCTTTTTGCGTGCTGCCGCGCTGTGGACCAGCCTGGGCGGCACACTGGGCGCGCAGGCCCAGAGCCGCAGCAACATCGTGACACTGGTGGGCGATGCCCAGGCCAACGGCGTCCGATTGCAAGCCGACCAGACCATCCGGAACGGCGACGAACTGCTCACCGGCCCAGGTGCCAGCCTGGTCTTTGTCATGGGCGACTCGGCCTTTCACCTGCGCCAGAACTCGCGACTCAAGGTCGAAAGTAACACCGATGGGGCCGTCGTCAACGCGCTGCGCCTGTTAACGGGCGGCGTCATCAGCGTCTGGGGCAAAGGCGCGCAACGCAAGATCACCACCCCCACGCTGACTGCAGGCATCCGTGGCACTGGGGTCTACGCCGAGGTTTTTCCAGAGCAGGACAACCGAAGCTACCTCTGCATCTGCTACGGCGTGGTGGACCTGGAGGCCAGCACCGAGCGCAAATTGGTGCAGGCCCAATACCACGACGCCCATTGGGGCGAACCCATAGCGCGCAATGGCCGTTTGCTGACGCCCGCACCGCAGCTCAACCACACCGACGAAGAGCTGGAGTACCTGGCGCAATTGGTGAACCAGCGCACCGCCTGGCAAATCACCGGTCGCAAAGGTGGGAAAGACGGCAGCAGCTACGGCGAACACGGAAGCTCTGGCAGCGGCGATCCGTCAGGCTACGGCAAGACATCCCCCTGAGGCCGGATCAGGTCACCGGCGTGAGTTTGGCTACGCTCAGCGCCAGCCATTTGACGCCGTGGCGCGGGAAGTTGATCTGGGCGCGGGCATCGTCGCCCACGCCTTCCAAGGTCTGCACCGTGCCTTCGCCAAACTTGTTGTGAAACACCTTCATGCCAGCCTTCAGGCCGTGCGCCGGCTCGGCGCTACGGGGCGGCAACGCGGGGCTGCCAAAGCGCGAATAATCAGTGCCAAAAGTGCCTCCAGCTCTTGTGTAGCCTGGATTGTTAGCTCCTGAATGCATAGCATTTCCAGCGCCAAAGCCAGTCTGGCGCGGTGTCACCCACTTCAGCGCGGCCTCGGGCAATTCTTCAAAAAACCGACTTTTGAGGTTGTAGCGGGTCTGGCCGTGCAGCATGCGGGTTTGCGAATGGCTCAGGTACAGCCGCTTGCGCGCGCGGGTGATGGCCACATACATCAGCCGGCGCTCTTCTTCCAGGCCGTCGCGGTCGCTCATGGAGTTTTCGTGCGGGAACAATCCCTCTTCCATGCCGGTGATGAAGACCGCGTCAAACTCCAGCCCCTTGCTGGCGTGCACGGTCATCAACTGCACCGCGTCCTGCCCGGCCTGGGCCTGGTTGTCGCCGGCCTCCAGCGCCGCGTGCGACAAGAAGGCCGACAGGGGTGACAGCGTCTCGCCGCTCTCTGCGTCGGGCGCGGGCTCGTCCAGCACGGGTTGGTTCGTGTCAAGCCCCTGCGAGGCGGGTGACTGGCTGAGCGCGTCGCGGCCAAAGCCTTCAAAAGAGACAAAGCTCTCGGCCGCGTTGACCAATTCCTCCAGGTTTTCCACCCGGTCGGCGCCTTCGCGGTCGGCGCGGTAATGGGTCAGCAGGCCGCTGTGCTCCAGCGTCAGCGTCACTATCTCGCGCAGATTCAGTCCCTGGGTGCGCTCGCGCAGCACGTCGATGCCCGCCAGAAAGGCACCCAGGTTGGTACCAGCCTTGCCGCCCATGCCGCTGACGGCGTCACTCAAGGCGCAGCCGCTGGCACGGGCCGCATCTTGCAGCTGCTCCAAGCTGCGCAAGCCAATGCCGCGCGGGGGAAAATTGACGGCACGCAAAAAACTGGTGTCGTCGCGCGGGTTCTCCAGCAGCCGCAGGTAAGCCAGCGCGTGCTTAATCTCGGCCCGCTCAAAAAAGCGCAGGCCGCCGTACACCTTGTAGGGCAGACCGGCATTGAACAGCGCGGTCTCGATCACCCGGCTTTGGGCGTTGCTGCGGTAGAGCACGGCAATTTCGTGCCGCGCCAGGCCGTCGCGCACCAGTTGGCGCATCTCGTCCACCATCCACTGCGCCTCGGCAAAGTCGCTGGTGGCCTCAAACACCCGCACCGGCTCGCCCGGGCCCTGGGCGGTGCGCAGGTTTTTGCCCAGGCGGCGGCTGTTGTGGCTGATCAGCTCATTGGCGCTGTCCAGGATATTGCTGCCGCTGCGGTAGTTTTCCTCCAGCTTGATCTGGTGGCGCACGCCAAACTCGCGCACAAAGTCGGCCATATTGCCCACCCGCGCGCCGCGAAATGCGTAAATACTCTGGTCGTCGTCGCCCACCGCCAGCACACAGCCCGTGGGCTTGAAGGCGGCATCGTCGTCCACCGAGCCGCCCGCGCCGGTGCCGGCCAACATCTTGAGCCAGGCGTACTGCAGCTTGTTGGTATCTTGAAACTCGTCAACCAGAATGTGTCGAAAACGCCGCTGGTAGTGCTCGCGGATCGGGTCGTTGTCGCGCAGCACCTCATAGCTGCGCAGCATCAGCTCGCCAAAGTCCACCACCCCCTCGCGCTGGCACTGCTCTTCATAGAGCTGGTAAATCGCCACCTTGCGCCGGGTTTCCTCGTCGCGCACCTCGACCTGGTTGGGGCGCAGACCGTCTTCCTTGCAGCCACCAATGAACCACTGCATCTGTTTTTGGGGAAAGCGCTCGTCGTCCAGCGCAAACTGTTTGTACAAACGCTTAATCGCCGAGAGCTGGTCTTGTGTATCCAGTATCTGAAAACTCTGCGGCAGATTGGCCGTCTTGGCGTGGGCGCGCAAAAACCGGTTGCACAGGCCGTGAAAGGTGCCAATCCACATGCCGCGCACATTCAGCGGCAGCATGGCCGAGAGGCGCGTCATCATCTCGCGCGCGGCCTTGTTGGTGAAGGTCACCGCCAGCACGCCGCCCGGCGTGACCTGGCCGGTTTGCAGCAGCCAGGCTATGCGGGTGGTCAGCACCCGGGTCTTGCCCGAGCCGGCCCCAGCCAGGATCAACGCGTGCTCGGCGGGCAGGGTGACGGCGGCACGCTGCTCAGGGTTCAGGTGGGCCAACAGCGGGGCGTTGGCGTCGTCCTGTTGTGTAATTGGGGCAAACATGCCCCATTGTAGAAAGCCCACCCGGATGCCCTTCCCCACTTTGAAACAGCTCGCCGCCGGCCTGGGGCTATGGGCCGCCTTGGCGCCAGGCGTGAGTGCGCAGGGGGTTTGCAGCAGCGACGGACAAACCCAGCCAGTACGCCTGCTGGAGCGCTTTCTGAGCGCCGATTGCGAGCGCTGCTGGGGCACGGCCAGAGCGCTGGCGCCCAGCGGCGCGGGCACTACCCTGGCGCTAGACTGGATTGTGCCGGGGCGCCTGGGCGACGATGCACCGCTGTCGGGCGCCGTCAGCCGCGATGCCCTGACGCGGCTGGCGGACCTGCGCCGGGCTGCGCCGCGCGAGCAGCTGGCGGTCAGCACCAAGGTTGCAAACGGCCGCGGGGACACGGTGCGGGTGGCCCATGGCGTGGCGCTGGGCGGTTACATCGGTGCATCGATTGAGGCGTCAGTCGAGGCGCAGCGTCGGCAGATGACAGCGCCGCTGACCGCCGTGCTGCTGCTGGTAGAGACCATTGCCGCCGGCAGCGATGGCACGCCCATCGAACGGAATTTGGTCAGAAACATGCTCCAAGCCCCGTGGAATGGTGATAGTTCGCTACAAAAACAGAAGCAAATCAGCTGGTTGGAGCGCCGACCCTTAAGCATCCCGGAGGGCGCCAACCCTGAGCGGCTGCGCGTGGTGGGCTGGCTGCAAGACCACCGAGGCCGACTGCTGGCGGCGACGCAGTCGGCTTGTCGGCCTGACGATGGCGGCAACGCCCCGCCCTGACTCCGATAGAATCAATCACCGGGCC
>JBIKZZ010000150.1:0-7789 GCA_044354435.1 Rhodoferax sp.
GGTGTATAGGGTGTTTACGCCAGAGGGCCCCCGTGATTTCGCGGCGCTATCCCCCGCCCTGGAGCTCGCCCGTGAATTGGCCGGGGTGGAAGCACAGGCCCGGGCCTTGAAGGCTGGTGCTGCCAGCGCCACACTCAGTTTCACCCAAAGTGACAACAGTGTCAGCAACGACATCGACGGCCATATGTTCTTTGAAGCCATTGTGACGGCCATTGCGTCTGGCCCGCCCTCGACGCTTGGGCATTGAGCCTGATGGCCAGCGCCGCGCCATCCATCGACGCTATCAGGCAGGCCCTGGCAGAGCGGGGGCTGCATCTGCGCGGTGGCTGGCGGCCTGACCCGGAGGTGGACCGGCTACCGCTGTTGCCTGGAGGCGGTAATGCCGGCGTTGTCTGGATGGTTGGCGTGGTGGGTTCTGGGTATTGGTCCGATTTTTCAGCGTCTCCCTTCTTCACCGATGGCCTGCCAGACCCGCTGGACCGATGGAGCCAGGCCATCGGCGACGAACTGGCCGCGCGCTGGGGTGGGGTTGCGCTCTATCCTTTCAGTGGCCCGCCGTACTGGCCATTTCAACAATGGGCGACCCGTGCTGAACCATTGCAAAACAGCCCCTTGCTGCTGCGCATTCATCCGAACTATGGCCTGTGGCATGCCTATCGCTTTGCCTTGGCTTTGCCCGACGCGTCGCCAGCCATTTTGGCCGTCCCAGTGGTGCCGCCGCCGTCCGTGCTAGGTAGCCTGTGCCTGCAGTGTGATGGACAACCCTGCCTGCAGGCTTGTCCTGTTTCGGCGTTTGATGGCGCAAGCTACCACGTGGAGAGTTGTCTGAGCTGGCTGCATCAGGCCGGCAGCGAGCCTTGCATGCAGCAGGGCTGTTTGGCCCGGCGCGCCTGCCCGGTGGGGGCAAGTTACCGCTACCCGGCGGACGTGGCGGCTTTTCACATGACGGCCTTTGCTGCCCATCACAGGCCGGTCACGACGCCCGTGCCATCATTGCTGGCTAGACCTGGGGCTTGACGCTGCGGGCCCGAGCTGAGTCAGGACATTCGTGCACAACCAACCATGTTTACAAAACCGACCATGCGCGCCGTGCTTTTGACAGGTTACGGCGGCTACGACCAGCTGCAGTACCGCACCGATGTGCCCCGGCCCGAGCCGGCGTCCGGCGAGGTGTTGGTCCAGGTGGGTGCCTGCGGCGTCAACAACACCGATGTCTGGACCCGGGAGGGCGCTTACGGCGCAACCGAGCAGTCGGGCTGGCAGGGCAGTGCCTTCAGCTTCCCGCGCATCCAGGGCGCCGACATCGTTGGCCGCATCGTGGCGGTGGGCGCGGATGTGGACGCGGACCGCCTTGGCGAGCGCGTCATGGTCAACCCCACCTTGTACGGCGCCTCGGGCGATGGCCTTTTTGAAGCCACCTACCTGGGCAGCGAGCGTGATGGTGGCTTTGCCGAGTGGGTGTGTGTGCCGGCTGAAAACGCCCATGCCATCACCTCGACGCTGGCCGATCATGAGCTGGCCAGCTTCATGACTTCTTACCTCACTGCCGAACACATGCTCAACCGGGCGGCATTGGCGGCGGGGGAGACGATTCTGGTGACCGGTGCCTCTGGCGGTGTCGGTTCTGCGCTCGTGCAACTGGCCAAGATCCGTGGTGCCAACGTGGTCGCTGTGATTGGCCGTGGCAAAGAGGCGCATCTGCCGGCATTGGGGGTTGAGGCCTTTATCTGGCGCGACGAGCCTGACTACGCAGCCGCGCTGGCCCGGCAGTGCCCAGCGGGCGCCGTGGATGTGGTGGCCGATATGGTGGCGGGGGACAAGGTACCCGTGCTGCTGGACCTGTTGGCGGTGGGCGGGCGTTATGTGGCGGCCGGTGCCATTGCCGGCCCGATGGTGACCATTGACTGGCGCAAGCTCTACCTCAAGCACCTGACGCTGCTGGGCGCCACCATGGGCACACAGGCCGAGGCGCGCCAGATCGTGCGCTATGTGGCGTCGGGGCAGCTCAAGCCTCTGATCGCTGGGATCTACCCTTTGGAGCAGCTGGTGCAGGCGCAGCAGGCCTTCAAGACCCGCTCGCATTTCGGCAAGCTGGTGATCACCCTTTGAGCCCGACCACACTGAAACAGTACCCGCGCTTGAAAGACGATTAGACTAGCGCGAAAAGTGCTTTGGATTCGCTCTTACAACAAGGATATGTCATGCCCATTCGCCGTAAGTTCCTGCTCGCTGTTTCGTCGCTTGCCGCTGCCGGCATGGCGCCCGCGATCAGCCGCGCACAGACGTGGCCAGGTCAGCCCTTGAGGCTGGTCGTCACCTTTCCACCGGGTGGTGCCAGCGACATCGTCGCCCGGTTGATCGCTCCGGCCCTGGCTGAGAAACTGGGCCAATCCGTGGTGGTGGACAACCGCCCAGGCGGGGCCTCGACCATCGGTGCTGTGCACGTCGCCAACGCTGAACCCAATGGCTACACGCTGCTGATGTCCAACTCGGCCCCGATGTTGATCGCGCCAGCGCTGATGGACAAACCCCTTTATGACCCCGTGAAGAGCTTCAGGCATCTGAGCTATGTCGGGGATGTGCCGACCGTGCTGGCGGTGCACCCCTCTTTGGGGGTGAATGACTTTGCAGGCTTTATCGCCTGGGCCAAGTCGCCAAAAGACCCGGTTCCTTTTGGCAGCGGCGGTGCGGCGTCGATTGGGCACATTGTTGGCGAACTGCTGGGCCAACAAGCTGGGCTGAAGGTGCTGCACGTGCCCTACCGTGGCGCTGGCCCGATGCGCACCGATCTCTTGGGCGGGCAGTTGAAGGTGGCGATTGACGCCTTGCCCCAGAACCTGCAGTTTCGCAAGACCGGGCAGTTGCGGCTGCTCGCAATCACATCGGCCAAGCGTGTTGTGCAGGCCAACGACATACCCACATTGGCGGAGCTCGGCTACCCCTCATTGGTCGCTGAAAACTTTGTTGGCGTATCAGCGCCCGCATCGGTACCCGCGGCCGTGGCGCAGGTCCTGATCAAGGCGGTCAGCGAGGTGATGGCCATGCCGGACATTCGCAACAAACTCCTGGCCCAGGGCTTTGAGTTGGAAAGTCGGTCGCCGGAGATGTTCACGGCCTTCATCAAGGACCAAGCAGCCCTGTGGGCGCCTGTCGTCAAAGCCAGCGGCGCCACCTTGTGAGCCCCGTTTTGGTCTATGGCGGGTGTCTGAGATGACGGCGCCGCGCATCATGGTGGCGCTGTTTGGCCCACCCGGCCAGGGCAGCTTTAACGAATCTGGCTACGACGGCGCCATGCGGGCCCGTGCCGCCGGCCACAGCTTAGAGGTGCACTGGATCGCACCGCTGGCGGCCCAAGACCGTGCCGACGCGCTGCGCACACTGTGCAAGCAGTCTCCAGACCTGCTGGTCGCTCATGGTGGCCAGGGTGACGAACCTGTGAAACTCATCCATCAGGAGTTTCCTGGAACGGTGTTTGCGATCACCCAAGGCAATTTCCTCGCACCCAACACGGCGTGTTACGAGGTGCTTCAGGAGCAGTCGGCATTTCTGGCTGGCGTACTGGCCGGCCTTGCCTCCAAAACTGGGGTGGTAGCCCACCTGTCTGGTGAAAAAGTTGGCCCGGGTCTGAAGGGACGTGCGGCGTTTGCCAGTGGACTGAAACATATCGCACCCAACTGCCGTTTTGTGACTACATTTTGCGGTCGTCAGCATGACCCCGATCTCGCATTCGAGAGTACGCGTCGCTTGCAAGGCATGGGTGCAGACCTGATCTTTGCCATGATTGATGGCGGTCGACTCGGCGTCTCGCGGGCCTGCCAAGAATTGCCCATCCGTCAGATCGGTAATGTGCTGGACTGGGTCACACGTGATCCCGCCGTGTTCCTTGCTTCGGCGGTCGCGGACTCTGGTCGTGGCCTAGCCCAGGCCATTGACGATTTCGCTCATGGCCGGTTGCGAACCGGCGTTTCGGTGACCTATGGGTTAGAGCAGCCGGATTATGTTCGCTTGGTGGTCAATGCAGAACTGAGCGCGCGGTTCGGCCCCCAAATTACTGATTGGACGGCCCGTGTCGCCCAAGGCCTTGTGCAGGTTGACACCCGCTACGACGGGCCGGAACACTGAGGCTGGCCATCCTTGACGCAATTGCAGGAGGCCTGACGGCGAGCAGCGCCTTAGCCAGTCTGAAACCAGGCCGACTTGGTTTGCAGGTAGGACTGCAGGCTCATCATGTGCTTGTCGCTCTCGTCTTGCGCAATGCTCATGCGGTTGCTGGCGCCAACAAGCAGCGCCGCTGAGGCGGCGCTCGGTGGAAGGCCTGCTCAAGCCCTGAACGGGTTGCGAATGACCAGCGCGTTGGCGCTTGCCGGTCCGGGTAACTTGATATTGAGCCCGTCCTGCATGTCCTCAGAATACAAAACGGCGCATTCACTCAAGGCCGCAGCAGCAACGATGTTGGCGTCGTAAACCGACAAGTTGTAGCGGGCCATCAGGGTCAGGGCCGTTTGGTGGGTGCGCACGCTTAAGTCAAGCACATCGCAGGTGTCGATCAAGGTGGTGCAAAGGGTCTCAAGATCTGGCAGCGCCATAGCGCGCTTTCTGCGCAGAACATTGGCAAACTCATTGAGCACCTGCACGCTGATGACAGCCTCCTGCGCCAACAACTGCTCCACCACATCGGCCCGTGCGCTGTCGTCCACCCAATAGATCAGCACGTTGGTGTCGATAAATGCCTTCACCGCGCGTTGGCCTCGTCGCGGTCAAAGGTAAAGTCTGCGCCCAAAGACCCTCGCAAGTGGCGCACCGCCTGCAAGCGCTCCAACTTGCTCGGCAGGCGGGTCACGCTGACACTGGCTTGCTGCGCCGCTTGCCGGGGTGCCGGTTGCAGCAGCAACTCGTCCCCGTCGGCAATGCCCAGCTCTTGCACCAAGGACACAGGCAAGCGCACCGCCAGACTATTTCCCCACTTGGAAACTTGCATCATGAAACTCCCTATTGGATATACATAAATTAAAGTATATGGCAACGCAGGCTTGGGCACAAGTTTTGACCGAGATTGTCTGTTTGCAGTTTGGGCCCCAAATCGCCGATTGGACGGCCCGTGTCGCCCAAGGCCTTGTGCAGGTTGATACCCGCTACGACGGGCCGGAACACTGAGGCGGGCCATCCATGCCGCAAGGGCAGGAGGCCCGACGGCGAGAAGCGCTTCAGCCAGTCTGAAACCAGGCCGACTTGGTTTGCAGGTAAGACTGCAGGCTCATCATGTGTTTGTCGCGCGAGTTGCCCGACTGCTTGTAGCCGCCAAAAGGCTGCGTCATGTCGCCGTCGCCAAAGCAGTTGACCCAGACCACGCCGGCTTCGAGCTTCCGCACAAATTTGTGGGCCTTGTTCAGGTCGCGCGTCCAGACCGACGCGGCCAGCCCGTAGACCGAGTCGTTGGCCAGTGCCAGCGCTTCTTCGTCGGACGAGAAGGGCACCACCGTGGCCACCGGACCGAAGATCTCGTCTTGCGCGATGCTCATGCGGTTGCTGGCGCCAACAAACAGCGCCGGGCCCAGGTAGGCACCAGCCGCCAGTGCCGCCCCGGGCGATTCGCCCATCAGCAGCTGGGCACCTTCTGCCACCCCACGGGCCATCCGCGCCTGTACATTGCGTAACTGGGCCTGACTGGCCAGGGGCCCCAGTGTGGTGGCCGGGTCCAGTGGGTCACCGGGGCGGTAAGCCTGCGCGGCCCGGGCCGTGAAGCGGCGCACGAATTCATCGTGGATGTCGCGGTGCACCAGCAGGCGCGAGCCAGCGTTACAAACCTGCCCGGCGTTGTCGTAAATGCCGCCCACCGCCCGGTCCACAGCGGCGTCCAGGTCGTACAGGTCAGGCAAAAAAATCTGCGGGCTCTTGCCGCCGGTTTCCAGGGCCACCCGTTTCATGTTGGACTGGCCGGCATAAGCCAGCAGCAGCTTGCCCACAGCGGTGGAGCCGGTGAACGACAGCTTGATCACATCCGGGTGCAACGCCAGCGCGCGCCCGGCCTCTGGGCCCAGGCCGTTGACCAGGTTGAACACGCCGGGCGGGCCACCGGCATCGACAAACAGTTGGGCCAGCCGCGTACACGACAGGGGCGCTTGCTCGGCAGGTTTCAGCACCACGCAATTACCGGCCGCCAAAATCGGAGCCAGCTTCCACACCGCCATCAGCAATGGGTAGTTCCAGGGGGTGATGGCGCCCACCACGCCCATGGGTTCGTGCGTGATCAGGTGCAGGCTGCCCGCTGCGGTATGGGTGACCGCGCCTTCCACCTTGTCAATGCACTCGGCAAAAAAGCGCAGGGTCTTGGTGACTTCCGGCATGTCGATGTTGAGCACATCGCTGATCGGCTTGCCCATGTCCAGGGTTTCGAGCAGGGCCAGTTCGTCGGCATGCTGCTCGACCAAATCGGCTAGGCGCAGCAACACATCCATGCGTTGCCGGGGGGGTAGACCGCGCCAGCGCCGGTCGTTCCAGGCCTGCAAGGCACTGGCCACCGCAGCGTCTACGTCAGCGTCGCCACCTTTGGCTATCTGCGCCAGCACCCGGCCATTGGCCGGGTTGATGCAGTCAAATGTTGCCTTGTCCACCGACGGGACGTGCCGGCCCTCGATAAAGTGGCCGGTGGCCATGGACAGCTGTTGTGCCCGTTGCAGCCATTGCGCGTGGGTCTTGGCTTGGTTCTGGGCCTGTGTCATGGTGGGGTCTCGGCTTACTCGGCAACCAGCTCGTCGGGGTAGCCCGGGGCGCGCAACTCCAGGCCACAGGCCGCCTCGATCATGCGCACCACCTCGGGCGACTGCGCCTCACTGCCATACAAGCCACGCGCCCGCCGGAAAATCTGCTGCGTCAGGCCGCCCAGCTCCAGCGGCACGCCCAATTTTTCGGCAATGCTGTTCACCAGCCCCAGGTCCTTGCAGGCCAGGTCCATGGTGAACTTGACGTTGTAGCTGCCGCTGAGCACCAGCTTGGACTCGGTCTCGTGCACAAAACTGTTGCCCGAGCTGGCCCGGATAGCACGGTAGGTCGCGTCCGGGTCGACGCCGTACTTGGCCGGTACCATCATCGCCTCACCGGCCGCCACCAGGTGGATGAAGGCCAGCATATTGGTCACGACCTTCACCACCGAGGCGCTGCCGAGCTTGCCCAGGTAGATCACCTCGCCGCCCATCACTTTCAGGATGGCATCCACGCGTGCCGCCGTGGCGGGGTCGCCTCCCACCAGCACCGTGATCTGGCCGGAGCTGGCCAGATGGACGCCACCCGTCACCGGACACTCGAGCACCTCGATGCCGCGAGCCTGGGCCAGGCCCTGCAGACGCTGCAGATCCTGAAAGTCGGTGGTACTCATTTCAATCCACACGGCGCCGCTGGGCAGGCTCTCAAACACGCCGCCCGGGCCTTCCACCACCTTGCGCGAGGCTGCAGGCGAGGGCAGTGCGGTGATGACCACATCGGCCTGGCGGCAGACGCCCGCCACGTCATCTGACCAGTTGGCGCCGCCTTCGAGCAGGCGCTGCGCGCTGGCCTTGTGCAGGTCGGTCACCGTGACCTTGTAGCCAGCCTTCACCAGGCTGTTGCAGAGGGGTTCACCCAGGTTACCCAGGCCGATAAATCCAATGTTCAAGCTGTCGTTTGCCATGTTACGTTCCGTCTCGGTAGTGTGTGAGTGAGTGGTCCACCGCGCAGTTTAGGCGCAAAGCGCAAGGCTTCGTTGGCGGCAATTAGAGCAATTGTCTTGACCTGGGCCGTGAAGATAACTTTGCTA
>JBIKZZ010000151.1:0-7763 GCA_044354435.1 Rhodoferax sp.
CTACCGATTGGTTGGATGGCTACCTGGCGCGCAAGCTTAACCAAGTGTCCTCGTTTGGGGCTTTTCTTGACCCGGTAGCCGACAAGTTCCTGGTTTGTGCCTGTGTGCTGGTGCTGGTTCAACTGCAGCGGGCCGATGTCTTTGTGGCCTTGATCATCATCGGGCGTGAAATTGCTATTTCGGCCTTGCGGGAGTGGATGGCCCAGATCGGTGCGTCCAGGAGCGTGGCTGTCCATATGATCGGCAAGGTCAAAACGGTCGTTCAGATGGTCGCCATTCCTTTCTTGCTGTTCGACGGCATGCTTTTCGGGCTCATCGACACACGAATTTGGGGCCTCTGGCTGATTTGGATTGCCGCCATCATGACAGTATGGTCGATGGCCTACTACCTGAAAAAGGCCTTGCCTGAAATTCGGGCTCGCGCCAAGTGAGTGAACGCCGAGATGCGGCCCTGATCAAGGCCATGCCAGCGGTTTTTGTGCTGATTTGGAGTACGGGTTTTATCGTCGCCCGTTATGCCATGCCGCATGCACCGCCCATGAAGTTCCTGGCCTTGCGTTATGCCTTGTCCATTTTGTGTTTTTTGCCATGGATTGCATTCGCAGGTGTTTCTTGGCCGCGGTCTCGCGCCCAATGGGGTCACTTGGCGGTCACAGGTGTCTTGATGCATGCCTGCTATTTGGGCGGCGTTTGGGCCGCTGTCAAAGCTGGAATGGGTTCTGGGCTCGCTGCTTTGATTGTCGGCCTGCAGCCGGTTTTGACCGGGATATGGCTTTCTGCCACCGGTCGGGTTATCACAGCCCGGCAATGGCTGGGGCTCGGTTTGGGGTTTGGCGGCCTGGTGATGGTGGTCTCGCGCAAGTTCGGGCAGGGCGGCGAGGCTGACCTGTGGAACCTTTCGCTCGCAGTCGGTGCTTTGCTCGGCATTACCTTGGGAACGCTTTACCAAAAGCGGTTTGTCGCGCCCTGTGATGTCCGAAGCGCGAACGTAGTTCAGTTGGCTGCGGCCTTGTTGGCGACTCTCCCGTTGGCTTGGGTAGAAACTGGCACTTTCACGTGGAGCACGGAATTGGCCTTGGCCATGGCGTGGTCCGTGCTGGCTTTGACGCTGGGGGGAAGCTCATTGTTGTATTTGTTGATTCAGCGCGGTGCAGCAACTACGGTGACGAGTCTGATGTATCTGGTGCCTCCCATGACGGCGCTGCTGGCCTTCGCACTGTTTAACGAGGCCATCACGGCCATTACCCTGAGTGGCACAGCCATCACAGCTCTGGGCGTGGCGCTCGTGGTGCGTCAACCGCCAAGCGCGTCGCCCCATGGTTTGCTTCGAAAGGAAAATTGATGAGTACCCAAAGAATTGCTGTCATTGCCGGGGATGGCATTGGCAAGGAAGTTATGCCCGAAGGCCTTCGAGTTTTAGAGGCCGTCGCCCTAAAGTTCGGGATCAAGCTGCAGTTTGACCATTTTGATTTTTCCAGTTGGGACTATTTTGAGCGTCACGGCAAGATGCTTCCCGACAATTGGAAAGACTTGATCGGCGGCCATGACGCCATTTATTTTGGTGCGGTTGGCTGGCCCGAAAAAATCGCAGACCATGTTTCGTTATGGGGCTCATTGCTGCTGTTTCGCCGAGAATTCGACCAGTATGTGAATCTACGGCCTGCGCGGCTTATGCCAGGCATCATTGCGCCTGTGGTACGGCGAGATGGCAGTCGGCGCGAACCCGGTGAAATCGACATGTACATCGTGCGTGAAAACACGGAAGGTGAGTACTCCAGCATTGGCGGGCGGATGTACCCTGGCACGGAACGAGAGATCGTGATGCAGGAAACCGTGATGTCGCGGATCGGGGTTGACCGCGTGTTGAAATTTGCCTTCGAGCTGGCGCAGTCTCGCCCGAAAAAGCACCTGACCAGCGCCACCAAATCAAACGGGATTGCCATCACCATGCCTTACTGGGACGAGCGTGTGGTCGAGATGGCCAAGAGGTACCCTGGTGTCAATGTGGATAAGTTCCACATTGACATCCTGACGGCACATTTCGTTCAGCGCCCCGACTTTTTTGATGTGGTGGTCGCCAGCAATTTGTTTGGCGATATCCTGAGCGACCTTGGGCCTGCTTGTACTGGCACCATCGGTATTGCACCCAGCGCCAATTTGAATCCTCAGCGGCGATTCCCCTCTCTGTTTGAGCCTGTGCATGGCTCGGCGCCAGACATCGCTGGAAAAGGCGTTGCGAACCCGATTGGTCAAATCTGGTGCGGCGCCATGATGCTTGATTTTTTGGGGCATCGGGCTGCACACGACGCCATCCTGAGCGCCATTGAAGCCGTTCTCCAGCCCGGCAGCGGCGCACCACGCACACCAGATTTGGGCGGTCATGCTGGCACCAGCGATGTGGGTCGTGCCATTGCTGGGGCTCTCTGAGATGGGAGACCAGCAGATGGAGGATAAATCAGGTAGCGTGTCTACAGCACTGGTTTGGGTATGCCAATTAGGTGAAAAAACCGTCTAGAATGGGCCGCTTCGGCTTGAGTTGACAGCGGGTTGTGGGCTTATTGGCCCTTTTTGAATCGAATCAAGCGATATTGTTTCTACCCAAGGGTCCTTTGTGAATAAAACCGAACTGATCGAGCACATCGCAGCACATGCTGATATCTCCAAAGCGGCAGCGACACGCGCGCTAGAGTCAACGATTGGCGCGGTGACGGCGACGCTCAAAAGCGGTGAATCGGTGTCATTGGTTGGTTTTGGTACCTTCGCGGTGGGTAAGCGGGCCCCACGCGTGGGGCGTAACCCTCGGACTGGGGCAGCGATTAAAATTGCGCAGGCAAACGTCCCCAAATTCCGCCCAGGCAAGGCCTTGAAGGACGCCCTGAATTGACAGCAGGTTAAGGTGGGGTGCTTAGCTCAGTTGGTAGAGCGGCGCCCTTACAAGGCGTAGGTCGGCGGTTCGAGCCCGTCAGCACCCACCACCCAGTCAAAGGCGAACAGGATGTTCGCCTTTTTTTGTTTTTCTTTTGGAGACTGAACGCATGTTTGAATTTGTCCGCAAGCACACGAAAATCATGATGTTCGTGATGTTTTTGCTGATCATCCCTTCATTTGTGCTGTTCGGCATTGATGGCTACAACAACATGAGCAATAAGGGCGAGGTTGTTGCCCGTGTTGGCGGCGTTGAGATTAGTCAGGCTGAGTGGGATGCAGCCCACAAGGCTGAATCGGACCGAGTGCGCGCTTCAATGCCAAATCTTGATGCCAAACTGTTTGATTCTCCTGAGGCTCGCTACGCCACACTGGAGAGGCTTGTCCGTGAACGAGTGCTCTCGCAAGCGGTGGACAGCATCCGGTTGACGACCAGCGACGCCCGACTAGCTCGTGAACTCCAAGAAAATCCGACGATCGCTGCTTTGCGCCGGCCCGACGGGTCTCTGGACATGGACCGGTATCGGCAACTGGTCGCCAGCCAGGGTCTGACGCCCGAAGGCTTTGAGGCTCGTGTCCGTCAAGACCTGTCTGTTCGTCAGGTAGAGGCTGCCATCACTGCCACAGGCCTGGCTCCTGCAGCCATCGCTGATGTGTCTTTGAATGCTTTTTTTGAACGACGTGAAGTCCAGTTTGTCAATTTCGCCTCAGCCGATTTTGCGTCTAAGGTTAATCCGACGGAGGCTGAACTGGAGGTTTTTTACAAAGCCAATCCAACGCAGTTTCAGGCTGCAGAGCAAGCCAGTATTGAGTACCTCTTGCTCGACCTTGAGGCCGTCAAGAAAGGAATCACCATTAGCGATGCGGACCTGAAGTCTTACTACGACCAGAACGTGGCCCGGCTCAGTGGCACTGAGGAGCGCCGAGCCAGTCATATATTGATCAACGCCGCCAAGGATGCCCCTAGCGCCGATCGGCAAAAAGCCCAAGCCCGTGCGCAGGAACTGCTTCAGATGGTCAGAAAAGCGCCAGATAGCTTTGGTGAAGTGGCCAAGAAAAATTCACAGGATAGTGGCTCCGCACCAAATGCTGGCGACCTTGATTTTTTTGCAAAGGGTGCGATGGTTAAACCTTTTGAGGAAGCCGCCTTTGCAATGAAAAAAGGAGACATCAGTGATGTTGTCGAGTCAGATTTTGGCTTTCACATCATTAAGTTGACAGACATCAAAGTGCCGGTTCAACGCAGCTTCGCAGAGTTGCGGGCCGGTATCGAGGCTGACCTCAAGGCTCAGCAAGCGCAACGTCAATTCGCTGAGAGCGCCGAGATCTTTACCAATGGGGTGTACGAGCAATCGGACAGTCTCAAGCCCATGGCAGACAAGCTGAAGCTTGAGATCAAGGTCGCTGACAAACTGGCTCGCCAAGCCCTGCCCGGGGCAAAGGGCGTGTTGGCGAATGCCAAATTTTTGACGGCTGTTTTTGGCAGTGATGCCATTGAAAAAAAGCGCAACACCGAGGCGGTTGAAATCGGTCCCAATCAGTTGGCTGCCGGACGAATTGTGAAGCACACACCAGCTCGCACATTGCCTCTGGCGGAAGTCACGCCCGCGGTGCGAGAGCGTGTGGTGGCGGCGCGCGCCTATGAACTGGCCAAAAAGGAGGGGGCCGACAAGTTGGCAGCGTGGAAGGCTGCACCTGACAGCGCAGCGATGCCAGCTGCGGTGGAGCTTTCGCGTGACCAGGCTCAAAAGGTTCCGCCAGCCATGTTGAAAGCCGTTTTGCGAGCTGAGACAAAAGCCCTCCCTCAATTTGTTGGTGTCGACTTGGGCCCTCAAGGGTACGCTGTGGTCCGCATCAATAAAGTGACGGCGCGTTCAGCGCCTGCCGAGGCAGCCGCCAAGCAGGACCGCAACCAATACGCACAGTGGTGGACCGTTGCGGAGGAGCAGGCCTACTTTGCCCTCCTGAAGGAGCGGTTCAAAGTTGAGATGCGTGCGCCCAAGCCCGCTAGCTCTCTGTCCGAACTGGCCACTGCCGCTTTGCAGTAAGCCGCGAAATTCGGGACAACAAGCGATATAATTGGCCGGACGGTGGCTGTAGCTCAGTTGGTAGAGTCCAGGATTGTGATTCCTGTTGTCGTGGGTTCGAGCCCCATCAGCCACCCCAGGTAAACATTGAAGACCCTGCTATTGAATAGATAGCGGGGTTTTTTCTTGTTGGGGCGCTTGTAGGCAATCTGTAGGCAACTTGCCAAAATCCAGCGCCAGCACAGTTGGGGTGGTTTGAGCAGATTAAATTTTGACCAGACAGCTTCGCAAAGCCAACATCACTTTGGAGTCTTGAGGCGTTCTGATCGAAGAATGAGCAAGCCAGAAATAGCCAACAGAAAGATGCCCACCCATCCAAGCACATTGGGCACTTCATCCCACACCACATAGCCTATGAGTAATGCAAACAGCAAACCGCTGTATCGAAACGGTGCCACCAAACTCATTTCACCGGAACGCATGGCCACAATGAGCAGGTAATAAGCCATGGAGAGGAACAAGGAAGCGCCGAAAAGTAAGGCCAGCGATATGCTGTCAACAGGCGTCCATGTTTGAGTGAGCGTAATGCCACCAGCCGCTAAGGCTACAGAAACTGCGGTTGACAGCGTAACTAGAAGTGCAGGCACATGAAGGCCAATACCCCGTGTGAGTGTGTCGCGCGTGGCGTGCAACAAAGTCGCCAATACGGCTAGCCAAGCGTATACATTGAACCCCTCTGAACTGGGTTGAACCACCAGCATCACGCCAGTGAAGCCGAGCAAAATCAGCAAGCCTCGTTGCAATGCAACCTGTTCTTTAAAGAAAATAATAGCAAACGCCGTGATGAACAGCGGCGAGGAAAGGTTGATGGCCGTTGCGTTGGCCAAGGGCAGGTGAAAGACGGCTGTTAAGTAGGCGAGTGAAGCTGCAGCATCAAGAGAACCCCTTATCCAAAGGCGCGTGTTCAGCATGAGGCGCCAGTTTTTGAGGTGGCCCATGGCCTGCGCCATGATGAGCACCAAGGTGGTGGCCATCAGGCCGCGAATAAAAATGAGTTGAGGTCCTGGCAATGTGGCACTGACTTGTTTAACCAGCGCGTCGTTGGCAATGAAAAGCGCCATGGCCAAACTCATTGCCAAAATACCGCGCCGGTTGTCAGCGTGCATGCAGACCCTCCAGTGCGACGACGAGAGGGTCGTGTAAACAGTGGTTCAAACTTTGGCGGAGTTCACGCATGGCCTGGATTGTCGTTTAGGCTTGCGCCCACAGAACCCGCTACCATGCGGCCATGACTGTCCAACTCCAAAAAACCATCCCCGCCAGCGCCATCGCCATCACCGTGGTGGACGGCGCACGATTCGCGCAACTCACGCCGACACTGCCGGCCGCGACCCGGCAGTGGTTGCAGACCGTCGGGTTTACCGGCGCCCCAGACAGCCATGCCTTGGTGCCGGATGCGCAGGGCAAGCTGTCCCAGGTGTTCGCGGGCGTGCCCCGGGCGGACCATCCGTTTGCCTTGTCCGCCTTGCCGACGGCCTTGCCGGAGGGGCGTTACCGCCTGTCCGACCAGGGGTTGGTGGTGCCCGCCGAGCAGGCCGCCATGTCCTGGGAACTCGGTGCCTACGCTTTCGATTTGTACAAACCACGGCGCCGTGCTGCAGCCCAGTTGCTGCTGGCCTCCGGCCCGGACGCCCAGCGCGGCATTGCTCTGGCCACCGCCATGGCAGCCACGCGAGATCTGGTCAACACACCGGCCGAACACATGGGGCCGGAAGAACTCGCCGCAGCCGCGCGCATGGTAGCCGAGCAACACGGCGCGAAATTCCGCCAAGTGGTGGGTGAGGCGCTGCTGAAGAAAAACTTCCCCGCCATCCATGCTGTCGGGCGCGCCAGCGCCCGGGGCCCCGCGCCTGATCGAGCTGACCTGGGGTAAGGCCAGGGATCCCCTGCTGTGCCTGGTCGGCAAGGGGGTGTGTTTCGACAGTGGTGGCCTGGACATCAAGGGCGCCGAGGGCATGCGCCAGATGAAAAAAGACATGGGTGGTGCGGCTAACGCGCTTGGGCTCGCCGCACTGGTCATGGCGTTCAAACTGCCCGTGCGCCTGCAGGTGCTGCTGCCCACGGTCGAGAACGCCATCGCGGGCAACGCCTACCGACCAGGGGATGTGTTCAAGACCCGCAAGGGTCTGCACGTCGAAATCGGTAACACCGACGCCGAGGGCCGGGTCATTTTGTGTGACGCGCTGGCCTATGCCTGTGAAGGCAAGCCGGCGTTAGTGATCGACCTGGCCACGCTGACAGGCGCGGCACGGGTGGCACTGGGCCCCCAACTGCCGGGCTTGTTCTGCCGCAACATGGCCACCGCGCGCGAGTTGGTCGACCTGGGCCTACAACTGGATGACCCCCTGTGGCACATGCCGCTGTGGGCGCCGTACCGGGCTGGTATCGAGAGCGCCATCGGCGACATTGTGAACACTGGCCGCAACGCGATGGCCGGGGCCATCAATGCGGCCCTGTTCCTGGAGTATTTCGTGCCAGAGTCGCAAGACTGGCTCCATATTGACCTGTTCGCCTGGAACGACGGCGCGCGTGCCGGTCGGCCGGTGGGGGGCGAGGCGCAGACCATCCGTACCTTGCTGGCTTACCTGGAGCAACGCTTCGCGTCTGGCACAGCGGCCTAGCAGGTCGTTGAAAGTGTTCTAGTACTCCAACACGTAAATAACGAAACATGATTAAACTCTCTAGGTCGCCAACCGGCATTCGCGGGAGTTGTCATGCGCCAGACGGAATTACACCTGAGCGAGGAAGCTC
>JBIKZZ010000152.1:0-7737 GCA_044354435.1 Rhodoferax sp.
GGGTGCAGGTCTGGCCGCAGCGCGGCAGCGTGGTGGCCCTGCTGAGCCTGCAGCGCATCCGCGACGCCCTGTTTGTGCGCGAGGCGGTGGAATGCCAGGTGGTGCGCCGGCTCATGGCCCAGCCCTCGGCGCCCTCCCGCTGGGACCCGCTGGCCGCCTGCCTGCTGCGTCAGCAACAGGCGCTGGCGCAGCAGGACCTGGAAGGCACCATGCGCGCCGACGAAGATTTTCATCGCAGCCTGCTCAGTTTGTGTGGCATGGCCGGCGTGTGGCCGGTGGTGGCGCAGGCGCGCGATCTGCACCAGCGGGTGCGCGCCATGGCGGTGCCCGAACTGCAGTCGGGCGACAAGGCGCTGCAAGACCACCAGGCCATTCTGGAGGCCTTGCGAGCCGGTGACACTGACGCCGCCGTACGGCTGGTCGGCGCCCATGTGCAACACAATGAGGCCCTGACCCGGCGCATCGCTGCGCTGCACCCCGACTACTTTGAAGGAGACCCCGATGCTGACCCCGACCTTTGAGGTGCTGGACCCGCGCTTCGCCCGCTATGCCCCGGGCAATGTGCACCTGGAGAAGCTCGCCAGTGGCTGCCGCTGGTCTGAAGGCCCGGTTTATGTGCCGGCCGGGCGCTACCTGCTGTGGTCCGACATCCCGAACGACCGGGTGATGCGCTGGGACGAGACCGACGGCTCGGTCTCGGTGTTTGAGCAGCCGGCCTGGAACCCCAACGGCCACACCCTGGACCAACAGGGCCGGGTTCTGACCTGCGAACACCGTGGGCGCTGCGTCTCGCGCCGTGAGCACGACGGTAAGCGCACCGTGCTGGCCAGCCACTGGAACGGCAAACGCCTGAACTCGCCCAACGACTTGGTGGTCAAGTCGGACGGCAGCATCTGGTTCACCGACCCCACTTACGGCATCGACTCCGACTACGAAGGCGACGCTGCTGAATCCGAAATAGGCGCCTCCTGGGTCTACCGCATTGACCCGCACAGCGGCGAGGTGCAGCCGGTGGTGCAAGACATGGTGCGCCCCAACGGCCTGGCGTTCTCGCCCGACGAGCGCTGGCTGTATGTGGTGGACACCGGCGCCAGCCATGTGCCTAACGGCCCGCGCCTGCTGCGCCGCTACGCCGTGGCCCCGGACGGCCACAGCCTGCAGGATGGGCAGCACTTTGCCCACTGCAGCATTGGCTTGTTTGATGGCATCCGGTTCGATGTGGACGGCAACCTGTGGGCCGGCGCCGGTGACGGCGTCCACTGCCTGGCGCCTGACGGCACCCTGATCGGCAAGGTGCGCGTGCCCGAGGTGGTGGCCAACGTCTGCTTTGGCGGCCCCAAACGCAACCGCCTGTTCATCTGCGGCACCACCTCGCTTTACGCGGTGTACCTGAAGGCCACTGGGGCCAGCTGAGCGCGACGATTAGTGTCTAAGGAACCTTGGTTGGGCCCCTGAGGCACGGGTGACTTTTTATATTTGGCGCCTAAGTCATTCTGAGTTAACGCTGTTCAATATCTCGCTGACTCTCTTCAGTCGAAGCCATTGGTCTTGATGAAGGCATCCACATGTTCGGACCACAAAGCTTGCCCGACAAATATCAAGTCATGACCGTCTTTGCCAGGAACAGGGCCCGTTGTAACCAGTTTGGTCTGACTCCCCCCAGCGGCAAACGATGCATGCCACTGCTTTGGTGCATCAGATCCCCAGAAAAGATCGTTTTCAGCATAGAGCCACAGGTTGGGAGTTCGGGTTGACTGGCCCCACTTAGCGTACGCTGCTTGAACCCTGTCCGGTGCGCAGCTCTTGCCCGGCGATATGTCCGGGTTTCCGGCGATTCCACCCGCAAAGTTGATGTATCCCAATACGCCCGGCAGGCTCTTAGAGCCCAACAATACGGTTGCCAGGCCACCCACGGAGTTCCCGGACAGAATGAGCTTTTTGGTGTTGGCCCAGGGTTGATCACCTAGCCAGTTGATGGTGGCTTCGACTGCGGTACTGGCGATTATTGCCACCTTTTCGGGGTTGGGTGTTCCCAGACAGGCGCCAGCGGAATTCCAGCCATGCCCCGGCATTTCGCGATCACTCCCGCCGGTTGCGCCGTAGCCAGGTCTAGCAGGGGCAACAACTGCAAATCCCCTCAAGAGCCAGAACTGCAGGTAGGCGCGCGGGATCACTTCTGACATAGCATCACGCTCTTTTTGTGTTCCTGAGCGGCCATGCGAATAGACCAGAACCGGGTATGGGCCCACGCCAATGGGCTTGAAGACCTCCGTGTGTAATTGGAGCGTACTGCCAAATACGCCTACTCCCCTCATCGGCACTTGCGCGACACGCTGCTCACTGGCGTTGTCCACTGGAACCTGAGCGTGAACGTCGATTACGACGAGGAGTGCGCTTGTCAAAAAAAGTGACTTCAATGTGTCCGCGATCCGACCTACCGAATTCTTTAATGGAAAACGCATGCATCCTCCTGGCGCTGAGTGTCATTGAGTGTACGCTGCACACTAAAAGTACGCCCGAAAACTTGGCAAGTGTGGTTGTAGTCAACCGGCTCAATCCATGGCAATTTCTCTGAGCTGGCTTGAACACCTAAGCTGGACTGAAGCCGCTAAACTGGCACCAGCAAGCCGGCCCCTGCCGGCACTGGAGCCGATAAAGCCATGACCGAACTCGAGCAATTCCTGTCCTGCCGCGACCTGCTGCTGACGCACCGCACCGATTACGACGCCGCCGTCCAAGCCTTCAAATGGCCGGTGCTGGAGCACTTCAATTGGGGGCTGGACTACTTTGACAGCATCGCCCGAGACAACCCGGCGCCGGCGCTGCACATTGTGGAAGACTCGGGGCAGCAGTTTCGGCTGAGCTATGCAGAGCTGTCGCAGCGCTCCAACCAGGTGGCCAACTGGCTGGTCGATTTGGGCGCGCGCAAGGGCGACCGCATCTTGCTGATGATGGGCAATGAGGTGCCGCTGTGGGAAACCATGCTGGCCGCCATCAAGCTCGGGGCGGTGCTGATCCCGGCCACCACGCTCTTGTCGGGCGACGACCTGGCCGACCGGCTGGAACGGGGCAAGGTGCGCCATGTCATCACCAACGCCGCCGGCATGGCCAAGATCATCGACCTACCACACGCGGTCACGGCCGGCCTGTCGCTGGTCAGCGTCTCCAGCGCGGCGGCCGCACTGCCCGCCGGCTGGGCCGACTACTGGCACTCCCAGCAGGCCAGCACTGTGTTCAGCCCGCCCGAGCCGACCCGCGTGACCGATCCCCTGCTGGAGTACTTCACCTCGGGCACCACGGCCAAGCCCAAGCTGGTCCAGCACACGCAGCAGAGCTACCCGGTGGGGCATTTGTCCACCCTGTATTGGCTGGGCCTGAACAAGGGCGATATCCACTGGACCATCAGCTCGCCCGGTTGGGCCAAGCATGCCTGGAGCTGCTTTTTTGCCCCACTCAATGCCCAGGCCTGTGTCTTTATTTACAACTACCCGCGCTTCAACGGCCCGGCCATTCTGGCCACGCTGGTGGAGCACCGGGTCAACACCCTGTGCGCGCCACCCACGGTTTGGCGCATGTTGATCCAGGAAGACCTGAAGGCCTGGCCGGTGCAGTTGCGCGAACTGATCTCTGCCGGTGAGCCGCTCAACCCCGAGGTGATCGAGCAGGTGCGCGCAGCCTGGCAGCTCACCATTCGTGACGGCTACGGCCAGACCGAAACCACCGCCCAGATCGGCAACCCGCCCGGGGCGGCGCTCAAGGCCGGTTCGATGGGGCGCCCGCTGCCCGGCTACCAGATCGTGCTGCTCGACACCGACGGCCAACCGGCCGACGAAGGCGAGATCTGCATTGACCTGGCGCACCGGCCCACCGCACTCATGAACGGCTATGCCGACGACGCCGACAAGACCGCCGAGGCCATGCGCGATGGGCATTACCACACTGGCGACATCGGCCAGCGTGACGCGCAGGGCTACATCACTTACGTTGGCCGGGCCGACGATGTGTTCAAGGCCTCGGGTTACCGCATCAGCCCGTTTGAGCTGGAGAGTGCGCTGATTGAACACCCGGCGGTGGCCGAGGCGGCTGTGGTGCCCTCGCCCGACCCGGTGCGCGGCTTTGTGCCCAAGGCCTATGTGATCCTCGCGCCTGGCCATGCCCCCGACGCTGCCACGGCAGCAGCGATCTTCCGCTTCATGCGCGAGCGGGTGTCGGCGTACAAGCTGGTGCGCCGCATCGAGTTCAGTGACCTGCCCAAGACCATCTCCGGCAAGATCCGCCGGGTCGACCTGCGCGGGCAGGAGAACGCGCGGCCGGCAATAGGGGTGCGCAACACGCTTGAGTTTCTCGAGTAAGCAGGAGGCAGCGCACCTTGAATCCGCAAGAAGTTGCACGCTTTGTTCGTCGGGTCGGTTTCGGCATGGCGCCAGACGAAGCCACCCCCAGCGACGCCCTGGCCTGGGCGCAGGGCCAATTTGACGGGGCACCGCCGGTGGCGTTTTTGGCTGATCGGTCGGGGCAACTCATGGACGGCCTGCCCCCTGATTTAAGGCTGCTGCACACCCAGGAAGAGGTGGCGGGCGGCTTGATGGCCCACCAGCAGGCCGAGCTGCAAAGTTTTGCTGCGTCCAAAGACCGGCCGCGCGAGGCCTTTGAGCGCTTTCGCTACGACACGGTCGAGCTTCCCTACTGGCAGCTCGAACCCTGGAAAGAAATGCAGGCCCGCGCCGCCATGGCTGTCAACGGGCCGGCGCCGGCCTTTGAGCGTTTTTGGCATTTCTGGAGCAACCACTTCACGGTGTCTCCCACCAATAACAACATCAACACCGCCGTGGGGCCTTATATGCGCATGCTGCGGGCCCGCATGGGTGGCAGCTTTCGCGACATGCTGTTTGAGGCGGTCACCCACCCGGCCATGGTGCTCTATCTCGATAACGAACGCTCGACCGGCCCGAACTCCAAGGCCCGGCGCCAGCGCTGGACCACCGACGAGATCAACGAAAACCTGGGCCGTGAACTGCTGGAGCTGTTCACCGTCAGCCCGGCGGCGGGCTACAGCCAGGACGATGTGATGGCGGTCACCTACATCCTCACGGGCTGGGGTGTCAACCGCCCTGACCAATGGCGCAAGGCCGGTTTCCCTTTGGGCAGCTACTTCAATTTTGACAAGCACGAGCCCGGCAGCCAAACGGTCATGGGCAAAAAGTACAGCGCCTTTGTGCACAACGACAGCAAGCTGCAGTCGCTGGTAGACGACCTGGCCGCGCACCCCGCCACGGCGCAGCATATTTGCCACAAGCTGGCATTCGCCTTCATTGCCGACGAACCCCCCGCTGACTGTGTGGCGCGGCTGGTGGCGGTGTTTCAAAACAGCAAGGGCCACTTGCCCACCCTTCACAAGGCCGTAGTGGCAGAAGTCGCACTGGCCGGGGCGCAGGTCCGCAAATTCCAGGACCCGCAAACCTGGCTCTGGAGCATCTTTCGCGTCTCGGGCACGCCGCTGCGGGTGGCGCCGCCGGCCAGGGGTGTGCCGGGTGAGCGTTACCACTGGTTGCTGGGTGACTTGGGTCAAGCAGTGCACCAATGCCCGCAACCCAACGGCTGGTCGCTGTTCAGCCGCGACTGGATTTCTCGGGAAATGATGGACCGGCGCATTCGATTCGCCTTTGAATTTGCGCGCCGCATACCCGACGCCGAAGCGCGGCTGCAGGCGGTGCTGGCCCGTCAGCATGGCCCCGGCAGCGCCATCGCGCAAGCCTTGAACAGCGCCCGGGCCAAGGGTCTGGACCCGCGGGCGCGCTGGACGGCCTACCTCACCTCGCCCGAGATGCTTTGGAGTTAGTCATGCAACGAAGACAATTTGTCGCTTGGGGGGCTACGCTGTCATTGGCGGGCCACCCGGCTGGGGCGGCCCAACAGGGGGTGGCCCCAGCAGCATCCCCAGCAGCGGGCCAGCGGCGGCTGCTGGTCTTGCTGTTGCGTGGCGCCATGGACGGCTTGACCGCCATTCCGCCCATCGGAGACCCGACCCTGCGGCTCATTCGGGGCAATCTGGTGCCGGCCAAACTGCTGCCAGGGACCCCGTTTTTTGCAGTGCACCCTGCGCTCCCCACCTTTGCCAGCTTGTTGGCGCAGGGCCAGGCGCTGGCCGTGCACGCCACCGGCTTTGCTTACCGGGGTCGCTCCCACTTTGAGGGGCAGGACATCATGCAAACCGGCGTGGCCAAAGCCTACACCTCGGCCTCCGGCTGGCTGGGCCGGGCCATGGACCGGGCCAACCTGGGCAATGGCGTGGCGATCTCCATCCCCATGCCACTCATCCTGCGTGGTGACGCCAGATCAGAAACCCAGTTCCCCAACTGGATGCCCACCCCGTCAGACGCCACCTACGCGCTGGTGCGGGAACTGTGGCGCACCGACCCCGACCTTCACCCGCTTGGCCAACGCTGGGTTGAGGGCCGCCAAAAAGCCGATGCCATGCTGCCGGTCAGCGGCAACTTTGAGCAGCGCAAATCACCCGCCGGCCTGGCCCGCGAAGCTGCCCTGCGCATGCTGCCCAGCGACGGGCCCATGGTGGGGCTGATCGATTTTGACGGCTTTGACACCCACGCCAGCCAGGGTGCGGCAGAGGGTACCCACGCCACCAAACTCAAAATGGTCGACGACGCGATCAAGGCCTTCCGCGAGACTCTGGGTGCCCGCTGGGCTGACGCGCTGGTTCTGACCGTGACCGAGTTCGGGCGCACCGCGGCTGAGAACGGCACCACCGGCACCGACCACGGCTGGGGCAGCTGCATCCTGGCGGCGGGCGGATTGGTCAAACCGGCCGGCGTTGTGGCCGATTGGCCCGGGCTGGAGAAGGCCCAACTGTTTGAGGGCCGTGACCTGGCCGTCACGGTCGATGCCGCAGCCGTCTACGCCCAAGCCCTGCAAACCATCTTCGGCCTCACGCCAGATCAAATTCAGAACGGCGTGCTGGCCCACCGCCCCCATGCATTGACATCGCGCTTGTTTGTCGCCTAGAGGCCCGGCTTTGAGTGCACTTGCCTGTTCTGACGGACCCCATCGCCGAGACCACCTGGCAAAAGGCCAGGCCGCTCGCTGAATGGCAACCCTACAAACCTACCTGGTTGGCGGTGCGGTGCGGGATGCCCTGCTGGGCCTGCCGGTGAAAGACCGCGACTGGGTGGTGGTGGGTGCCACGCCGGAGCAACTGCTGGCGCAGGGTTTTTTGGCAGTCGGGCGCGACTTCCCGGTGTTTTTGCACCCGCAGACCCATGAGGAGTACGCGCTGGCTCGCACCGAGCGCAAGACCGGCCCGGGCTACCACGGCTTTGCCATGCACGCGGCGCCCGACGTGACCCTGGAAGAAGACCTGGCTCGCCGCGACCTTACTATCAATTCCATAGCTATAGAGGCAAGCTGCATAAGGGCTGACGGCACTTTTGATGCTGAACTTGGTGCCGTGGTCGACCCCTGGGGCGGGCGGGCTGATCTGGCGCGCAGGGTATTCCGCCATGTCACCCCCGCGTTCCGGGAAGACCCGGTGCGCATCCTGCGCGTGGCCCGGTTCGCAGCGCGCTTTGCCGACTTCACGGTGGCGCCCGAGACCCTGCAGCTGATGCGCGAGATGGTGCAGGCCGGCGAGGTGGACCACCTGGTGCCCGAGCGGGTCTGGCAGGAACTGGCCACCGGCCTGATGGCCGCCACCCCGTCGCGCCTGTTCACCGTGCTGCATGA
>JBIKZZ010000009.1:0-30181 GCA_044354435.1 Rhodoferax sp.
GGGTGCGGTAGTCGCCCTGCAGCAGGCCGTCGAGCCGGCGCAGCACAGTCCATTCAAGCCGGCGCAACAGTTGCTCGGCGCGGCCGCCGACCGGCGTGCTAGGCCCGGTGGTGGGCGTCGGGCTTGCTGCCGGACCTGTTTCCGCTCGGCTGCGTTTAGAGAAAGGCCACATAGGGTGCTTGCGCGATCTACGGTGTCCCGCGTCAAGCTGCGGTGGGTGCCGCGTGTTCCAGCGGCTTCGCTGGCGGGTTGATCTTGGCCATGATGCGCTGGATCAGGCCGTCAGCGTTCAGCCCCTCGGCCAGCGCCTCGTAGGACAGCACCAGCCGATGCCGCAGCACATCGGGTACCAGGTCGCCCATATCTTCGGGCAAGGCGTAGCTGCGCCCACGCAGCATGGCCAGCGCCCGGGCGCCTTCTACCAGGTTGATCGTGGCCCGCGGGCTGGCCCCATAGGTGATGAGGCGTGACAGGTCCTTCAGGTCGTGCAGCTCAGGTTTGCGCGTGGCTGCGACCAAGCGCACCGCGTACTGGATCAGTGACGGGTCGACATAAACTTGGCGGCAGGTCTGCTGCAGAGCGGCCAGTTGCTCGGTGGTGGCCACCGCCGTCACAGCCACCGGGGCGCCGGTGACACGCTGCACGATCACGAACTCTTCCTCCTCGGTGGGGTAGTCCACCAGCACTTTCATCATGAATCGGTCAACCTGCGCTTCTGGCAGCGGGTAGGTGCCTTCGGTCTCGATCGGGTTTTGCGTGGCCATCACCAAAAACGGCTCAGGCACGCGGTGGCTGACACCGGCAATCGTCACCTGGCGCTCCTGCATCACCTCGAGCAGGGCGCTTTGCACCTTGGCCGGGGCGCGGTTGATCTCGTCGGCCAGCAGCAGGTTGGTAAAAACGGGCCCCAGTGAGGTGCTGAACTCGCCAGTGCGCTGGTTGTAGATGCGCGTGCCCACCAGGTCGGCGGGCACCAGGTCGGGCGTGAACTGGATGCGTTTGAAATTCCCCTGCACCGTGTTGGCCAGCGTTTTGACCGTGAGTGTCTTGGCCAGACCCGGCACGCCCTCCACCAGCAGATGGCCCTGCGCCAGCATGGCGACCATGACCCGCTCCAAAAAGCGGTCCTGCCCGACCACCACGCGTTTGACCTCGTACAGAATTTGTTCCATCAGCTGGGCGGTGTCGGGTTTGTCTGCGCTCATGTCAGGGGTCCTGTGTCAAAAAAAGGGGTCGGTGCACACCGGGGAGCAGGCTCAGAACGGCGGTACGCCGAAAGCCGCCGCGGCGTTTTCAATGGGCACGGCAAAACCAATGCCGATAAAGGTGCGCATGCGGGTCGGGTTGAGGATGGCGGTGACGATGCCGACCACCTCGCCGTCCATCGTGACCAGCGGCCCGCCCGAATTGCCCGGGTTGGCGGCAGCATCAAACTGGATCAGGTTGCCCATGTCCTGCCCGCCGTCGGGCGAGCGAAAGGTTCGCTTCAGCCCCGACACCACCCCGGCCGAGGCCGAGGGCCCAATGCCAAACGGGAACCCCACCGCGAGCACCTGGTCGCCGGGCTGCAGGTCGGCCGTTGAGCGCATGGTGGCGGCGTGAAGGTCGTCCGGTATCTTGTCAGCTTGCAACACGGCCAGATCGTTCTCGGGCTGGGTGCCAATGACCCGCGCGGTTGTTTCCAGGCCGTCGGCAAACACCACCTTGATGGTGTGGGCACCCTGGATCACATGCAGGTTGGTCAGGATCACACCCTTGTCGACGATCACCACGCCCGTGCCCACGCCCATACCCTGGTCGTCGTCGTCGTCTTTGCCCCGGGCGTAGGCCATGACGCGCACTATTGAAGGCAGTATTGCTTCGTAAGCCTTGGCAGCGGCGGAGGGCAGGGTGGTGTTCTCCAGCGTTTTCAGCACCGCTGCGTTGATGTCTTTTTGTGTCAGCACCCGTGGCGCACGGGTCAGCAGCAGGGTGATGCACACCGCCAACGCCAGGGCCATCAGGGCCATGGCCGACCACAACAAGCGCGGGTCAGTGGGCGAGATGTGTCTCAGCGCAGCCAGTGCCGCCCTGGGCGACCGGCGGCCAGGTGGCGCTGCGACCGCTGGGCGCTCGGGCGCCGCCGTCGGTGTTTGGCGCGATTGGCTGTAAAGAGCGGGCCGGCGCATCAAGTCCCCTTGTCGTCTTCGTTGTATTACTTTGCGAGAGAGTAAACAACGGTAGCACGGTTCGCCCTTTTATGCTGAGACAGCCGGTTTGGCCATACCGGCTGGGGCTTACAGCGCGTTGAGCGGGATCTTGGCGTAAGCGATACCGTTGTCTTCTTTTGGCGGCATTTCGCCAGCCCGGATATTGATCTGCACCGCCGGCAGGATCAGTACCGGCATCTCCAGCGTGGCATCGCGGCGGGTACGCATGGCCACGAACTGCTGCTCGGTGATGCCGTCGTGCACATGGATGTTGTGGGCCCGCTGCTCAGCCACGGTGGTCTCGAAAGTCACCTCGCGCCCGTTGGGGGGATAGTCGTGGCACATGAACAGCCGGGTCTGGGGCGGCAGGCTCAGGATTTTGCGGGTCGATGCGTACAAGGTGTTGGCGTTGCCGCCCGGGAAATCGCAGCGGGCGGTGCCCACATCAGGCATGAACAGGGTGTCGCCGACAAAAACAGCGTCCCCAAACTGGTAGGCCACACAAGCCGGCGTGTGGCCCGGCACGGCCAGCGCTTTGCCTGTGAGTCCGCCGACCTGGATGACCTCATCCTCGGCAAACAGGTGGTCGAACTGCGAACCGTCTGCCTTGAAGCCCGGCTCCAGGTTAAAGATGCCCTTGAACACCTGCTGCACGGCGGTGATGCGATGGCCAATGGCGGTTTTGCCGCCGAGTTGCGCCTTCAGGTAAGGCGCGGCGGTCAGGTGGTCCGCATGGGCGTGGGTTTCAAGAATCCAGGCCACCTTGAGGTCATTGGCCCGAACGTAGTCCACCACCTTGTCGGCAGACGTGTGGCGCGTGCGGCCGGACTTGGGGTCGTAGTCGAGTACCGAGTCGATGATGGCGCAGGCCGTGCCCGGCCCTTGGTGAACAACGTAGGTGACGGTCCAAGTGGCCTTGTCAAAAATGCCGCGGACTTGGCAGGCTGTATTGGGGGTGTTCATGGTGGTTTCCTTTCAATTTCAATTAAGTGATTGATAGTATATTGACTAACAATATATTTGTCAATATAATATTGATCATGATGGCGTCGATGTTGTCAAGCCAGTCGGAATTTCAAATGAATCATGGGAGGTCTCAATGAGTTCGGAGATGTTGGAGTTGTCAGAGATGCAGGCCGCGGCCGGAGAGGCTTGCCGGCTCATGAAGGTATTGGCGAACGCGGACCGCTTGATGATCCTGTGCCAACTCAGCCTGGGTGAAAAGCGGGTGGGTGAGCTGGAGGAACTGCTCGGTATCGTGCAACCAACGCTGTCGCAGCAGCTCACGGTGCTACGTGATGAGGAGTTGGTGAGCACGCGCCGCGAGGGCAAGGCGATTTACTACCAGCTCAGCAGCCCGCAGGCGCTGGCGGTGATGCAGGTTTTGTATGCACAGTTTTGTGGCAATAAAAAGGAGTAGGCAATGACGGTAGATTGGGCAAATTTCACGCCGTGGGCGTCGCTGACCGGCGGCATTGTGCTGGGCCTGGCCGCAGCGATATTCATTCTCTTCAATGGCCGAATTCTGGGCATCAGCGGCATTCTGGGAGGGCTCATGTCACCCCGCATGGGCGATATCGGCTGGCGCCTCTCCTTCCTGCTGGGCATGGCGGCGGCGCCCCTGGCCTTTGCCTGGCTAGCTCCGGCAGGCTTGCTCACCGCGCCGCGTATTGACGCGGGCTATGCGCTCATCGTGGCGGCCGGACTGCTGGTGGGCCTGGGCACCCGCTATGGATCAGGTTGCACCAGTGGTCACGGCGTGTGCGGCCTGTCCCGCCTGTCGCCCCGCTCATTGGTGGCCACCATGATCTTTATGGGTGCGGGCTTTGCCATCGTCTTCGTCGTTCGTCATCTGTTCTAAGGGATTGGGTCATGCAAAAAATCAGTGAATTTGTTGTTGGTCTGCTGTTTGGCATGGGCCTGTTGCTGTCCGGTATGTCTGACCCTGGCAAGGTGATGGGCTTTCTGGACCTGTTTGGCGCCTGGGACCCGTCCCTGGCCTTGGTGATGGGCGGGGCCATTCTGGTTGGTTTCTTCGCTTTTACTGTGGCCAAGAAGCGAACCACCAGCTTTTTGGGTGGCGCACTTCATCTGCCTAAGGCGAATCACATCGACCGCCGGTTGGTCATTGGCTCGCTGCTCTTTGGCGCGGGGTGGGGCCTGGCTGGCTTTTGTCCGGGCCCGGCGCTGGTGTCTATGTTTTCAGGGCAGCCCAAGGCCGCTGTTTTTGTGGCGGCCATGGTCGCGGGAATGATCCTGTTCGAAGCGGCAGATCGCTTGATCCACCAGCCGCGGGCCAGACAGGCCACTGCGCGCTAAACCTCACCACCTGGAGCGTTGATCATGGCTAACAAGTCATTAACCCCCGTGCTGTCGGCGTCAGCCCAAATTTGGTACCTCAAGGGCCGTGAGCGGTTGGCCAAACCCGAGATGGTGGGTTGATGCTGCCGTCGCTCCCGGTGCTGGAATGGGGCCGTCGCTACGACAGGGCCACCCTGGTCAGCGACCTGGTGGCCGCGTTGATCGTGACCATCATGCTGATCCCGCAAAGCCTGGCCTATGCGCTGCTAGCGGGCCTGCCGCCAGAAGTGGGTCTCTATGCAAGTGTCGCTCCCCTTTTGCTTTACGCGGTGTTCGGCACCAGCCGGGTGCTGGCGGTAGGGCCTGTTGCCGTGGTGTCGCTCATGACGGCGGCGGCCATTGGCGAGCATGCGGCAGTGGGCACGGCGTCTTATTGGACGGTGGCCATCACCCTGGCCTTCCTCTCAGGGGCGATGCTGTTGCTGATGGGCATCATGCGCCTGGGCTTTCTGGCCAATTTTTTGAGCCATCCGGTGATCTCCGGCTTCATTTCGGCCTCGGGCCTGCTGATCGCGGCCAGCCAGCTCAAAACCCTGATGGGCGTGAAGGCAGAGGGCCACAACTTCATCGAACTGGTCCATGCCCTGATATTGCAGGCGCCCAACACCCACGGGCTCACGCTGGGTGTGGGGGTGCTGGCCACGGCCTTCCTGTTTTGGGTGCGCAAGGGCCTCAAGCCACTGCTGGTCAAGCTGGGGCTGACGGCCCGGCTGGCCGATGCGCTGGCCAAAGCCGGCCCGGTGGCTGCGATTGTTGTTACCGCCGTGCTGGCCTGGGCGCTGGACTGGAAGGGCCAGGGCATGAAGATTGTGGGCACCGTGCCCCAGGGCCTGCCGCCGCTGACCCTGCCGCTGTGGGACCTGGCACTCTGGCAAGCGCTGGCGGTGCCGGCCTTGCTAATCAGCGTGGTGGGCTTTGTGGAGTCGGTGTCTGTGGGGCAAACCTTGGCCGCCAAGCGGCGTCAGCGGATCGAGCCTAATCAGGAGTTGGTGGCCCTCGGCGCCAGCAACCTGTCGGCGGCCTTCACGGGCGGTTTCCCGGTGACTGGTGGTTTTGCACGCTCGGTGGTGAACTTTGACGCCGGGGCCCAGACCCCCGCAGCCGGCGTTTACACCGCCGTCGGCATCACGCTGGCTTCGCTCTTTCTAACCCCCGCCTTGTACTACCTGCCCCAGGCCACGCTGGCGGCCACCATCATCGTGGCGGTGTTGTCGCTGGTGGACCTGGGCATCCTCAAGCGCACCTGGGCCTACTCCAGGACCGATTTCGTGGCCGTGCTGTCCACCCTGCTGATGACGCTGGCCCAAGGCGTTGAGGTCGGGCTGATGGTGGGCGTGGCCGTGTCGCTGGGCCTGTTCCTGTACCGCACCAGCAGGCCACACATGGCTGAGGTGGGGCTGGTGCCGGGCACCGAGCACTTTCGCAACGTGTTGCGGCACCAGGTTGGCACCAGCGCCAAGGTGGTCGGCCTGCGCGTGGACGAGAGCCTGTTTTTTGCCAACGCCCGTGCCCTGGAAGACTGGGTCAATGATGTGGTGGCCGAGCACCCGCAGGCCCGGCACATTGTGCTGCAATGCTCTGCGGTCAATGCCATTGACGCCAGTGCGCTAGAGAGTCTGGAGGCGATCGATCGGCGCCTGCGTGACGCAGGGATGGCTTTTCACCTCAGCGAGGTGAAGGGGCCGGTGATGGACCGGCTGAAGGGTACCCAATTTCTGCATGAGCTCAGTGGTCGGGTCTTTCTCAGCCATTACCAGGCCGTTCATGAACTTGCGCCTGAGATCTCTCAGGCACCGTGAATCAGCCCCAACCGCGCTAATGGTTGGTTGTGGTGGACCTCGCCGGTGCGTTTGCGGGACGGCGCAGCATGGCCAGCGCCAGCAGGCCCGATGCCAGCATCAGGAACAGGCTGACGGCGTTCAGCACCGGTGTGGCGCCTTCTCTCATCCGGCCATACATGGTCACCGTGAGCGGCGCGTCTGAGCCGACCAGCATCAGGGTGGTGTTGAAATTCTCGAAGGACATTAGGAAAGAAATGGCCGCAGCCCCGAGCATCGCCGGGCGCAGGTAGGGCAGGGTGATGGTCAGAAAAACGGCTGCGCGTGTGGCGCCGAGGTTGTAGGCGGCGTCTTCCAGCGTCAGGTCAAAGCGTTTGAGCCGCGCCATGATGGTCAGCGTGGCCACCGAGATGATGAAGGACAGTTGTCCCATCACCACCAGAGGCAGGCCGGGGCGTAAAAATTCAATCTCCAGCCCCAGCAGGTCGTCGGCCAAATTGGCGATTCGGCTGGCGAAGGCCAGAATCGAGATGCCCAAAATCACACCTGGGATCACCAGGGGCGCCAGCATCAACAGCGACAAGGCCGTTTTGCCGCGAAACTGGGTGCGTTCAATCAAAAAAGCGTTGGCGGTGCCGATCAGCACGGCCAGAACCGTCACCCACATTGCCACCACGGTGCTGGTCCAAAGGCTGCCCAACAAAGCGCGGTCGGCAAACAGGCCGCGCCGGCCGGCGCTAGCGTTGCCAAGAAACCAGTCCAGCGTGAAGCCGCGCCAGGGCGGTGCCGGGTAGGCGGCGTTGTTGAAGGCAAACACCGCCACGATCAGCAGCGGTAAAAACAAAAAGGTGAAAAACGCCAATGCGTAGGCGACGGTGCTCAGGCGCAGCCAGGTAGGGCGGGGCAGCGAGGGGATCATGCGCGTTGCATCACTTCGCCAAATTTCTGGCCACTCAGCTTGAGCCCGACCCAGACAATGGCCGTGGACAGCCCCAGCAGCAGAAAGCCGAAGGCCGCCCCCTGCTCCCAATTAAAGCGGGTAATGAACTGGGTGTAAATTTGCTCGGTGAACCACTGCGAGCTCTTGCCGCCCAGCAGCGTCGGGGTCAAGTAATTACCCAGCGTCAGCATAAACACCACGATACAGCCAGCCACGATGCCGGGCGCAGCGTGCGGAATGATGATCTGGCGCAAAATCGACCAGCCGTTGCCGCCGAGGTCGTAGGCGGCCTCGATCAGCGCGTCATCCAGGCTTTCCAGTGCGCTGATCAGTGGCACCACCATAAACAGCATCGAGGTGTAGACCAGCCCGACCACAATGGTGGCGTCGTGGTAAAGCAGTTCTACCGGTGCCGGCGTAAGCCCTAGGCTGAACATCAGGCCCGGCAGCACGCCAGATTCGCGCAGCAGGATCATCCAGCCCAGGGCCCGCACCGTCTCACTGACCCAGAAGGGAATCAGGCACAGCACAAACATCGTGGCGCGAATGCGGCCGCGTGCGATTTTGGCGATCGTCCAGGCCAGCGGAAAAGCCATCATCAGGGTGATGGCTGTGACGATGATCGACACCACCGCCGTGCGCACAAAGGTGTGCCAGTACAGTGGCTCTTCAACAAAGGTCTGGTACTGCGCCAGGCTGGCCTCGTAGACGCGGGGCGCAACCCGTACCCGCAGCGACAAAATGCCCAGCTCGAGGTGCGGCAGCACAATCAGCCCGAAAAGCCACAGCGCTGCTGGCGCCAGCAACAGCAAGAACAGCAAGCGGGCGTGCGGCAGCTGGCTGCCAGTGCCCTCAGCCGCCATGGGCGGCACCAAAACACACGGCGCGTTGCGGGTCGAATGAAAAGTGCACCGATTCTCCAACCGCCATGTCGGCCAACTGGCCGGTTTGCGGCAGCGCGATGCGGAACTCGGTTCGGGAGGCGGTTTCGCGCACCAGTACAGCCGAGTTCGCGCCGTCAAACAGCAGGCTCTCCACCTGCCCTTGGTATGACGGCTGGCCGGCGCTGCCCAGGCCAAGCTCATCGCGTGCCAAACGCACTGCTTCGGGGCGCACGAAAGCCTGTACCTCGTCGCCCGCCCGCAGCTGGCCCATGGCCTTGGCGCTCAGGGTCAAGCCGGCGCTGCTGGTGAGGGTGACTTCAGTGCCGTTCACCTGCTGGGCCCGGCCGCTGATGGCGTTGGTGGCGCCCACAAAGCCGGCCACAAACGGGGTTTGCGGCGCGTAGTACAGCGACTGCGGCGTGCCGACCTGCTCAAACCTGCCGGCGTTCATCACCGCCACATGGTCCGACAGCACCAGGGCCTCGGACTGGTCATGGGTGATGTAGACAAAAGTGGTGCCAAAGTCGGCCTGCAACTGTTTGAGCTCGATTTTCATGTGCTCACGCAGTTTCAGGTCCAGTGCACCCAGCGGCTCGTCCAGCAGCAGCAGCGTGGGTTCTAGCACCAGGCTGCGTGCAATGGCCACCCGTTGCTTTTGGCCGCCGGAGAGCTGGTCGATACGTTTTTGCCCGGCGCCGCTCAGGCTGACGCGCTCTAGCATCGCGCCAACGCGGCGGACCGTCTCGGCCTTGGGCAGGCCACGCCGCGCCAAGCCGTAGCCGACGTTCTCGCCGACCGTCATCATGGGAAACAGCGCCAGGTGCTGGAACACCATGTTCACTGGCCGCTGGTTGGGCGGGACAGCCCGCATGCTCTTGCCGCCGATGCGGATGTCGCCGGCATCGGGGCTCATGAAACCGGCAATCATGCGCAGCAGCGTCGTCTTGCCGCAGCCCGAAGGGCCGAGGATAGAGAAAAAGCTGCCGCGCGCCACTTCCAGCGACAGGTCGTCGACAGCGGTGAAGCTGCCGTAGCGCTTGCTCACGCGCTCGACCTGCAGGTCAGGCCGTGCCCCGGTGGTACCGGGGCCGGCCGCTGCTAGGCTGGCAGGCATCCTGGCAACTGTCAGTTGGCGGCCTTGACGCGGTCCAGGATGCGACCTTCGATGGCTTCCAGGCCGGCCGGCACGGTGGGGTACCACCTGATGGCCTTGATGGCGGCTTCCGGGAAGCTCTCGGCAAACTGGGCCTTCAGCTTCGCATCCATCAATTGGTCCGCACCCTTGGAGGCGGTGAAATTGCCTGCGGAACCTGCCACCTTGGCAGCGATTTCGGGGCGCATATTGAAGTTGATCCAGGCGTAGGCAGCGGCGTCATTCCTGCCCTTGGCCGGGATGGCGAAGGTGTCGATCCAGCCGAGTGCACCAGACTTAGGCGCGATGAACTTGATGTCCGGGTTTTCGCCGTTGAGCTTCCAGCCGCCGGTGTCCCACATGATGGCGCCGACCACTTCATTGGTGCGCATGCCATTGAATAACTGATCCTTGTTGTCCCATACAAATTTGGCATTGGCCTTGCAGGCGGTGAGCGTCTTGGCCACGTCTTCCATCAGCGCGGTGTAAGCCTTGGTGTCGTTGTACAGCGCAAACGGATCCTTGCCAGCGGCAAAAGCAAAGGCGATCAGCGTGGGGCGCTTTAGGCGGAAAGAGACTTTGCCTTTGACATCGGCGCGGCACACGTCGGTGTAGTCGGTCATCTTGGTCAGCTTGGTGTTCACCACCAGGCCGTCGGTGCCCCAGATGTGCGGCAGACCGTAAACCTTGCCATCTTGCGTGGTGTTTTTCTTGGTGGCGTCCAGCATCGAGGGAATGAACAGCTCTGATTTCAGCTTGCTCAGGTCCATCGGCTTGTAGATGCCGAACTCTTGCTGTGGCCCTGTGATGCGGTCTTGCGATGGCTGGGCCAGGTCAAAACCGGCGCCGCCGGTGGCGCGCAGCTTGGAGATCATCTCCTCGTTGTTGGACAAAGTCACTTCAACCTTGTAGCCGCTTTCTTTTTCAAATTGGGCCACGATGTCGGCCGGCGCGTAGTCGGCCCAGGTCAAGAGGCGCAGGGTTTTTTCCTGGGCCAGAGCAGCACCGCTGGCGCTGAGCGCGAGTATGCTGGCGGCAATAACAGAGTACTGGAATGTCATTCAATTCTCCTTCAATGGGTGGTTGGCTTGGGCTCTTTGCCAGAGTGGCTAAGAAGGTGAGCAGCTTGCGCCGGTTTAATGACAATACAGTGTCAAATCAATGTCTTGAGCTTGGTGGTTTCCCTTGATGCTGTCCTGGATTGATACCCACTGCCATCTGGACGCCACCGAGTTCGCCAACGACGTGCTGTCGATGCGGGCTGAAGCGGCGCGAAAGGGCGTGGTGCACTGCGTCCTGCCAGCCGTCGCCGTGGCCAACTTTGAGGCAGTACGCACCCTGGCCTATGCCCATGGCGACAGCTATGCCTTGGGCATTCACCCGCTGTACGTGGCACAGGCCGGGGAACATGACCTTGACGCGCTGGACGCCGCACTGACGGCGCAGCGCGACGACCCCCGCCTGGTGGCGGTGGGTGAGATTGGTCTGGATTACCTGGTGCCGGTCTTGTGCCAGAGCCCGCTGCGGGAGCGGCAGATGCACTTTTACCGGGCGCAACTGCGATTGGCGCGTAAACACGGTCTGCCAGTGATCCTGCATGTGCGGCGCTCTGCCGATCAGCTGTTCCAATGTTTGCGCGAAATTGGCGGCGGGGCGGGCCCCTGGCAGGGCATTGCTCATGCCTTCAATGGCAGCATTCAGCAGGCGCAGCGCCTGGTGGGCGCCGGCCTCAAACTCGGCTTTGGCGGCGCCGTCACCTATGACCGGGCGTTGCAGCTGCGCCGACTGGCCACTGAGCTGCCGCTGGAGGCCCTGGTGCTGGAGACAGATTCACCCGACATGCCGCCGCACTGGCTGTACGCCACGGCGGCCGAGCGCGCCGCCGGAAAGCCGCAGGGCCGCAACAGCCCGCAGCAATTGCCACGCATTGGCGCTTGCCTGGCGGCGCTGCGTGGCATCACGCCCGAAGCCATGGCGCAGGCCAGCGCAGCCAATGCGGTGTCGGCACTGCCGCGCCTGGGCCCGCTTTTAGGTGGCAGATTGGGTGCGCCGTACACTGCATGCTCAAGCTTTGACGACCCCAATCCACCTTGACGCAAAAGGAACCCATGCCATGGCAGACAACGCCTACGAAGCCGGCCGCCTGAACCTGCCCTTTGTCGGGCACTGCACCTTTGCCAAGGCGCCGCCCGTGACAGACTGGGACCAGATCAATGCCGATGTGGCGGTGCTCGGTGCACCGAACGACATGGGCACCCAATGGCGGGCCGGTGCCCGTTTTGGCCCGCGCGGCATCCGCGAGGCGTCCACCCTCTTCTCGTTTGGTCACGCCGGCGCCTACGATTTTGAAGACGATCTGATGTATCTCACCCGTGAAGAGGTGCGCATCGTGGACGCGGGTGACGCCGACATCATCCACACTGACATGGTTGGCAGCAATGCCAACATCGAATTGGCGGTGCGCAAGATGCTTGAGCAGGGCGCTATGCCGGTGGTGCTGGGTGGTGACCATTCGGTTCATGCGCCGGTGATGAAGGCTTTTGAAGGGCGCGGCCCGATCCACATCCTGCATGTGGATGCGCACCTGGATTTTGTCGATCAGCGCCACGGCGTGCGTTTCGGCCACGGCAACCCGCTGCGCCGCGCCTCCGAAATGGCGCACGTGGTCGGCATGACGCAAATTGGCATACGCAATGTGTCCTCGTCCAACCGCGACGACTACGCCGCCGCCCGCGCCGCGGGCTCTCAAATCTTGTCGGTGCGCGATGTGCGCCGCCTCGGCACCGCCGGTGTGCTGGCGCAGATCCCGACGGGGCTGAACTACTACCTGACGATCGATATTGACGGTTTTGACCCGTCGATTGCGCCCGGCACCGGCACGCCCAGTCACGGCGGTTTTTTGTATTACGAGGTGCTGGAAATCATCCAGGCGCTGGCGGTGCGCAGTGGCGGCAACATCATCGGCATGGACCTGGTTGAGGTGTCACCGCCTTACGATCCCACCGGCGTGACCTCGATCCTGGCCGCGCAGTTGCTGCTCAACAGCATTGGTTTCATCTTCCACGCCCGCAAGGTCGGGCCTCAGCCCTGAGTGGCTTTGAGGATAATGGGCTGATCTTGAAAAAGCGCACGCCTCACCTGCCCGAAGTCAATTTTTCTGAGGACGGCCGGTTTCGTCATCTGCACCTGGGCACCGAGTGGATCCAGGGTTCGATGCAGGTCGATGCGCCGACGGCCTTGGTCCATGAGTACATCCAGCGCATGATGGCCTGGTTGCTGTTTGTAGAGCCCGCCAGCGTGGCTGACCGGCAGGCGCTGCAACTGGGTTTGGGTGCGGCTTCGCTGACCAAGTTCTGCCACAAAGAGCTGCGTATCAAGACTTCCGCCATCGAACTGAACCCACAGGTTCTGGTTG
Organism: Rhodoferax sp.; assembly: GCA_044354435.1. Taxonomy (GTDB): domain Bacteria; phylum Pseudomonadota; class Gammaproteobacteria; order Burkholderiales; family Burkholderiaceae_C; genus Rhodoferax. The sequence continues at coordinate 12,700 of JBIKZZ010000009.1, forward strand.
CCTGTCGTGGCTGGTTCAAGCTGGCCGCCGACGACGCCCGCCTGCAGGTGGTGCTGGCCGATGCGGCCGCCGAAATCCAAAACCCGCGCTGGTGGGGCAGGGTCGATGCCCTTCAGGTTGACCTGTACGACCACGAAGCCGCAGCGCCAGTGCTCGACAGCCTGCCCTTTTACAACTGCTGCCGGCGCCTGCTGACCGAGGACGGCTGCATGACAGTGAACCTGTTTGGGCGGGCTTCCAGTTTCGTGCGCAGCGTGGAGAAGATCTCGGCTGCTTTTGGCGTCGACGCGGTCTGGACCTTCAAGGCGACCCGCGAGGGCAACACTGTGGTGCTGGCCCAACGCAACCGCAGCCGGCCAGGGCGTGAGATCTTGCTGTCACGCGCGGCAGAAATCCAGACACGCTGGGGCCTGCCCGCTGACAAATGGGTGCGGGTGTTCAAACCCATGCTGGCATGACAGCCACCCCGGGCCCGCTGGACTGGCGGCACTTGGTGGATTGGCTCTGTGCCGACGCCGTGATCACGGCTGAGGAGGCACACCGTATCACCACCCGCTGTGCCCAGGCTGAGAGCCGCCAGCACCCCCTGGTGCGTTTGGCCAGTGTGGCCGTGCGGCGAGCCAGCGATGCCCGGCCACTGGACATCGAGGCCTTGACCCAATGGCTGGCGCAGCGCGCCGGGCTGGACTACCTGCGCATCGACCCTTTGAAAGTGGACGTGGCCAAGGTGGCCGACGCCATGAGTGCCGCCTACGCCGAGCGCCACCACATACTTCCCATCCAGGTCACAGCCGCCGAGGTGGTGGTGGCCACCGCCCAGCCCTATGTCACCGATTGGGTACCCGAGCTTGAGCGTCAGATGCGACGGCCAGTGCGCCGGGTGCTGGCCAGTCCGCTGGAGATTCAACGCTACGTGGCAGAGTTTTTTGCGCTGGCCAAATCGGTGCGTACCGCCCAAAAGGCAGGTACACCCAGTGGCGTTGCCAACTTTGAGCAACTGGTGGAAATGGGCCGGGCGCAGAAGCCGCTGGATGCCAATGACCAGAGCGTTGTGCGGGTGGTGGACTGGCTGTGGCAATACGCGTTTGACCAGCGCGCCAGCGACATCCATCTGGAGCCGCGGCGTGAGCAGGGGGTGATCCGCTTTCGCATCGACGGTGTGCTGCACCCGGTCTACCAAGTGCCAATGGGCGTGCTGGGTGCCATGACGGCTCGCATCAAGCTGCTGGCCCGCATGGACGTGATGGAAAAGCGCCGGCCGCAGGACGGCCGCATCAAGACCCGGCGCTCGCAACCAGCGGGCGGGCCGGGACCAGCGGAGGAGGTCGAAATGCGCCTGTCTACCCTGCCGACCGCCTTTGGCGAAAAAATGGTGATGCGCATCTTTGATCCCGACCACGCTGTCAAGGACTTGGATGCGCTTGGGTTTTCTGAGCATGACGCCCGGCGCTGGGAGGCCCTGCTCAGTCGGCGTCACGGCATTGTGCTGGTCACTGGCCCGACCGGCTCCGGTAAGACCACCACGCTGTATGCCACGCTCAAGCGCCTGGCGACCGAGGCGGTCAACATCAGCACGGTGGAGGACCCGATCGAGATGATCGAGCCGTTGTTCAACCAGACCCAGGTGCAGCCGCAGCTCGGTTTGGGCTTCCCGGAGGGCCTGCGCGCCCTGATGCGGCAGGACCCCGACATCATCATGGTTGGCGAGATTCGTGATCTGGCCACGGCCGAAATGGCGGTGCAAGCAGCCCTCACTGGGCACCTGGTGTTCTCGACGCTGCACACCAATGACGCGCCTTCTGCCATCACCCGCCTTTTGGAACTGGGCATTGCGCCTTACCTGATCAACGCCACACTGCTCGGTGTGCTGGCGCAACGTCTGGTACGCACCCTGTGCCGGCAGTGCCGTGCGCCTGATGCCCTGACGCCGGTGGCAGACTTGACGCGCGACCTGGGCCCTTGGCCGCTGGAGGTCGAGTACCGGCCCTACCAGGTCGTGGGCTGTGTAGATTGCCGCATGACGGGCTTTCAGGGGCGGACCGGCTTGTATGAACTGCTGGTGGTCACCGAACCCCTGCGCGCCTTGATCCGGCCCGAACCCGACACCGATGCCTTGGGCCAGCAGGCCGCCCGTGACGGCATGCGGCCGCTGCGGCTGGCTGGCGCGCAACGCGTGGCCTTGGGCCAGACCGTGCTGGATGAAGTGCTGGCCTCTACCCCGGTTTTGGTGCGTTGACTGAGAAAACGGCCTAGGTGGAATCCACAGGTGCTATTTGGCCAACTCTGGTGCAAAATGTTTGGATCAAATAAACGTAGGAGCCATTTGATGAATATCAAAAGTCAAAAAGACTTTTTCTCGGGTCTCATGTTCACCGCTGTCGGGGTTGCCTTTGCTTGGGGTGCCACCAAATACAGTTTGGGGACTGCCGCTCGGATGGGCCCGGGTTATTTCCCGACGATGCTCGGCGTTCTCATGGTGGTCCTGGGCGGTGTCATCACCTTCAAGGCCATGGTGGTCGAGACTGAAGATGGCGACAAGGTCGGCAGTTGGGCTTGGAAGCCCCTGCTGTTCATCATCGCGGCCAATCTTTTATTCGGCCTCATGTTGGGCGGTCTGCCCAGCATCAAGTTTCCCGCCTTCGGTTTGATCGTGGGCATCTACGTACTGACCTTTGTCGCCAGTTTGGCGGGCGAAGAGTTCAAGTTCAAGGAGGTCGCTGTCTTGGCCACCATCCTGGCCATCATGAGCTACCTGGCTTTCATTGTGCTGCTGAAATTGCAGTTCCCGGTGTGGCCGGCCTTCATCACCGGTTAAGAGGTAACAGACCATGGATTTGATCAACAACCTGTCGCTCGGTTTCGGCGTGGCCTTCACGCCCATCAACCTGATGTACGCCTTTATCGGCTGCTTACTCGGTACCCTCAGTGGTGTGCTTCCCGGCATCGGCCCGCTGGCCACCATCGCCATGCTGCTGCCCGCCACCTATGCTTTGCCGCCGGTGTCGGCGCTGATCATGCTGGCCGGTATCTACTACGGCGCCCAGTACGGAGGGTCTACCACCGCCATCTTGGTGAACCTGCCTGGGGAGTCGTCCTCGGTGGTCACGATTATCGACGGCTACCAAATGGCACGCAAAGGCAGGGCTGGCCCTGCGCTGGCTGCCGCGGGCTTAGGGTCTTTCTTTGCCGGTTGTGTGGGCACCCTGGTGCTGGCAGGCTTTGCCGTACCACTGACCGAGGTGGCCTTCAAGTTCGGCCCGGCCGAGTATTTCTCACTCATGATCCTGGGTTTGATCGGCGCTGTGGTGCTGGCTTCGGGCTCCCTGCTCAAGGCCGTGGGCATGATTTTGCTGGGGCTGTTGCTTGGGCTGGTGGGTACCGACGTCAACTCAGGCGTGGCACGCTACAGCCTTGACATTCCCGAGCTGACCGATGGCATCGGCTTCATCGTGATCGGTATGGGCGTTTTTGGCTACGGCGAGATCATCAGCAACCTGGGCAAGGACGAAAGCCAGCGACAGGTGTTCACCGCCAAGGTCAAAGGGCTTTTTCCAACCGGTGAAGACTTCAAACGCATGGTTCCGGCCATCTTGCGTGGTACGGCCTTGGGCTCGATGTTGGGCATCTTGCCCGGTGGCGGTGCCGTGATGGCGGCATTTGCGGCTTACACCATCGAGAAGAAGACCAAACTGCAGCCGGGCGAGGTGCCCTTTGGCCAAGGCAATATCCGTGGTGTGGCTGCGCCAGAGTCGGCCAATAACGCGGCGTCGCAGACCTCGTTCATCCCGCTGCTGACCCTGGGTATCCCCCCCAACGCCGTGATGGCGCTGATGGTCGGTGCCATGACCATCCACAACATTCAGCCTGGTCCCCAGGTCATGACCAGCAATCCCCAGTTGTTCTGGGGCCTGATCGCCTCGATGTGGATCGGCAATGCGATGCTGATTATCCTGAACCTGCCACTCATCAGCATGTGGATCAAACTGCTGAGCGTGCCCTACCGTTGGCTGTTTCCGGCCATTGTGCTGTTCTGCGCCATCGGGGTGTATTCGACCAACAACAACACCTTTGACATCTGGATGGTGGCCATCTTCGGCTTTTTGGGCTATACCTTCATCAAGCTGGGCATGGAGCCAGCGCCGCTGCTGTTGGGTTTTATCCTTGGGCCGATGATGGAAGAGAACCTGCGTCGTGCGTTGCTGTTGTCGCGCGGTGACTGGAGCGTGTTTGTGACTCGTGGTTTGTCGGCCAGCTTGTTGGCGGTTGCGGCCCTGTTGCTGCTGATCGTGCTCTTGCCTTCGATCAAGAAAAAACGCGAAGAAGCCTTTGTCGAGGACTGAGCCCGCACGTGCTGGGGAAAAAGGCACCTCCGGGTGCCTTTTTCAATATCTGCCGGCCTGACCCTGTTTCACCATAGCCCGACCAGCCACCATCAACGACCAGCACCGACTGAACCCGGATGTGCCGAGGGCATCCAGGCGGGTTAAGCCATACCCATGATGGGAACAGTTTTTCTGCAAGGCCTTCACCCTGCTCAACCCCCATGTGTACTTGGACACCGTATTGCTGGTGGGCAGCATCGGCGCACAGCAGCCCGCAGGTTTGCAGTTCTGGTTTGCGGCAGGTGCGAGCAGTGCGAGTCTGCTGTGGTTTTGCGCGCTGGGCTTTGGTGCCCGCTGGCTAGCCCCTTTGTTTGCCAAACCACGCGCCTGGCAGGTGCTCGACATCCTGATTGGCCTGACCATGTGGGCAATGTCTGTCATGTTGGTACTGCACTTGGTCGCTGCCAAGAGCGTCTGACGCGGATGACTTCGCCATTCCCACCAACCGCCGTCATTCCCCGCTGCGACCGGGAATCCTGGAAGTCATGGATCCCCGCTTGCGCGAGGATGACGAGGCCGCTGGCATTCCCGGCCAGCCAGGGCGGGGTGCTGAAGGCGCAAGGTTCAGCTGGGCGGCAATGTCAAGCCGGGTAGCTGGTGCAAAGAACGTAGCCATGTGGGCTCGGTTGTGCAAGTCTTTTTTTGGTTGACATTCTGAGCAACATAGCTAACATGTCTATATTGACTAACTCTGAATAGGCTATGACTATGAAAACGCTCTCGTCCGTGGAAGTGCAAAACCGATTCGGGTCGATTGCCAACATCGTGAAAAGCGGTGAGCCTGTGGCTGTGACCCAATACGGCACGCCAACCATGATGATTCTTCCCTATGCCCTCGCCACTGAAGCGCTGCGTGACTACAACGCTCGCAAACTCGTGCAGTTCATGGATGTCATGCCGTCTGCCAATGCGGACGCTCCGAATCTCACACAAGAACAATTGAACAAGCTTGTCCATGAGTTACGCCCGTAAAAGAGTTGTCTTCGATACGAGTTCGCTGATTCCCGCCTGTCTGAATCCAGACCGTGAGCCAGCGACAATTTTTCGTCGTGCTGTCCTTGAACATGATGTCTTTTGTTCGGTGGATACTTTCAATGAATTGGCAACGGTTCTGTCGCGCGAAAAATTCAATGCGTGGAGGCCTCTTGAACATCGCCTGATTTGGCTGAGGCTCTTCCGCGAATCCGTGATTTTGATCGAGGCCACCCCACCCGTCACAGAATGCCGAGACCCCAAGGACGATAAATTTTTGGAACTGGCTGTTGCCGCAAAAGCGGATGTCCTTGTGTCGAGTGATGTTCACTTGCTGGAAATGCACCCGTTTCGTGGGGTTCAAATTCTCCAGTTGGCCGATTTCAAACGACAAATTCTCGAGCAAGGCTAGGCCTGACAATGGCCAAAGCCTCCACCTCAACCCCGGCCGGCCAGGGCGGGGTAGTCAAGGCGCAAGCTCCAGCCAGGCGGCGAGGTCAAGCCATTGCCACACGGTGAACACCCGTCCGTCCTCTGTTTTGTGCCTGTTCCAATGGGCCACTGCGTAGCACTGCGGCACAATCCGAGCAAGAGCCGCCATGAACGACCAGAACCGACTGAACCAGCATCCGCAGCGGCTGGCGCTGCACAACGAGGTGCACGCCCGGCCACCCCAGGCCCTGAGCGCACCCCTGGCAATTTCTCATGTGGTGATGGTGTGTGATGGTGCTCAGCGTGAACAAAGCCGGGTCCATTTGGTGGCGCTGCTGCGCAATTTGCATCTGCCGCTGCCGGATGCACAGCAGAGCTACTTTCGGATGGACCTGGGTCAGTTCCAGCTGCGTTGGGAACTGCACACCGAGTTTGTCAGCTGGGCCTTTCTGGGCCCGCTGAGTTGCGAGAGGCTGGGCGAAGTTGAGCCCGCTCGTGCTATCGATAGCGTGCCGCAAGACTGGTTTGCTGGCTTGCCTGGTGATTGCCTGTCGTGTCTGCATTTGTGGGCGATTCCCAGCTCGGAGGCGGGCGCTGCAGCGCTGGTTCGGCAACTGCTTCTGGACGACAGCCTGCTGGCCTCCAGCGTGGCGAGAGGCGCAGCCGAGGTGTACACCGATTTCGCGATTCATGCCGATGGCGCGTCGCGCATGATCTTGCGCACCGGCAGCATGACTCAGCGCCGTCTTGGCCGTCTGGTTCAGCGCCTGATCGAGATTGAAACCTACCGCATGGCGGCGCTTTTGGGCTTGCCTGCGGCGCGGGCTGCGTCAGGCGTTCTCTCCAGCGCCGAGCGGGAGCTTGGAGACCTGACCAGTTTTGAGTTGGTGGACAAGCGCATCCGCGATATCAACGAGTCGGCTTTGCCCGGCATGCAGGCCATCGGCGAGTTCATGGAGCGCCGCCTGACGCCCGCGCGCAGCAACTGCGAATGGGCCACCCGGCGCCAGGACTCCCTATTCCATCGTCGGGTTGGTCAGTTACCTGGCCAAGGGGCCCGAACCTCTGGGCTGGCCCTGGAGCGCGCAAAGCACGGCCGCTGCCGCGATACCGGTGGTGGCCCTCACGGTGTGGTGGTCCTTGCGCCGCCTTCACCACACAGTATTCAAAGGCTGATCGCATGAACTTCAATTTTCAAAATCCCTATCTGTCCACACGCGCACCGCTGTTTGCCCGTAACGTGGTCTCCACCTCCCACCCGCTGGCGGCGCAGGCCGGCCTGCAGATGCTGCGCCAGGGTGGCAACGCGGTCGATGCCGCGGTGGCGGCAGCGGCGGCCATGACGATTGTGGAGCCGGTCAGCAATGGTTTGGGCAGCGACGCCTTTGCGCTGGTCTGGGACGGGCAGAGCCTGCAGGGGCTGAACGCCTCGGGCCGGGCGCCCCAGGCCTGGACGCCTGACTATTTCAAGCGAAAGTACGGCGCTGGAGTCATCAACCCGCCCAAACGCGGGCTCGACGCGGTCACCGTGCCGGGGGCAGTCAGTGCCTGGGTCGCTCTGAGCGAGCGGTTTGGCAAGCTGCCATTTTCTGACCTGATGGCGCCGGCCATTGATATCGCCGAGCGTGGCTATCTGGTGACGCCGGTGATCCAGCAAAAATGGGCCGCGCCGGTGGCCGAACTGCAGGGTCAACCCGGTTTTGCCCAAGCCTTTTTGCCCTTTGGGCGTGCGCCCGAGGTCGGTGAATTGTTCCGTTTTCCGGCTGCAGCCCACGGCCTGCGGGCGATTGCTGCTACAAAAGGTGAAGCGTTTTATCGTGGCGAGATTGCACAGGCGCTTGAGAGGATGGCCATGGCGCAGGGTGCCGGCCTGCGCGCCAGCGACCTGGCCAGCTACCGGCCGGAATGGGTCACACCGATCGGCAAAGACTACCGTGGCTACACCCTCCATGAAATTCCGCCTAACGGGCAGGGCATTGCGGCGTTGATCGCCTTGGGCATTTTGCAGAATTTCGACTTGGCTGGCCTGCCGCTGGACGGCGCAGAGTCCCAGCACTTGCAGATCGAAGCCATGAAGCTCGCCTTTGCTGATGTGTACCGCTACGTGGCCGAACCCGCCAGCATGTCGGTCACGCCGGCGCAGATGCTCGACGATGCCTACCTGGCTTCGCGTGCCCGTCTGATCGATATGAAGCGGGCCCAAGATTTTGGTGCCGGCAACCCGGTCAAGGGCGGCACCATCTACCTGACTGCGGCCGACGAGAGCGGCATGATGGTGAGCTTCATCCAGAGCAATTACATGGGCTTCGGCTCAGGCTGCGTCGAGCCGCAGTTTGGCGTGAGCCTGCAGAACCGCGGCCACGGCTTCAGCCTGGAGTCGGGCAACATCAACCAGGTGGCGCCGGGCAAGCGACCGTTTCACACCATCATCCCGGCTTTTTTGACCCGCGCCGGTCAGCCGGTGATGAGCTTTGGGGTGATGGGCGCCAACATGCAGCCGCAGGGGCATATGCAAACCGTGGTGCGCATGCTGGACTACCAACAGAACCCCCAGGCCGCCTGCGATGCGCCGCGCTGGCGCTTTAACGCCGGGCTGGAGATCAATGTCGAGGCTGCCATGAACCCGGCTACGGTGCAGGGCCTGCGCGAACGAGGGCACCGCATGGAGGTCATCAACGACTCTTACCAAGATTTTGGCGCGGGGCAGTTCATTTGGCGTGCCGGCGACCCGGCAGTGCAGGGTTATGTGGCGGCCAGTGATGCTCGGCGCGATGGTCAGGCGGTCGGCTTTTGAGCGCGGTGCATGGCCGCACCTTGTGGCGCGGGCTGGCCTTGGCGACCATCGGCTCGGTGGCTTTTAGCGCCAAGGCCATCATCATCAAGCTGGCCTACCGGCATGGGGTGGATGCTGTAACCCTCATCATGTACCGCATGCTGTTTGCGCTGCCCATTTTTGCTCTGATGGCCTGGTGGGCCAGCCGCGGCAAACCGCCGCTGACTCGGCGCGACTGGTGGGGCGTGGCGGGGCTGGGCTTTAGCGGCTACTACCTGGCGAGTTTTCTGGACTTTGCTGGCTTGAGCTACATCAGCGCATCGCTGGAGCGCTTGATTCTGTACCTTAACCCCACCCTGGTGTTGTTGTTGGGTCTGGTGCTGTACAAGCGGCGCATCCATCCTCTTCAAATGGTTGGCATGGCTGTGAGCTACCTTGGGGTGCTTTTGGTATTTGGCCATGAACTGGGAATCCAGGGGACCGATGCGGCGCTGGGTGCGCTGCTGGTGTTCCTTAGCGCGGTGACTTACTCGGTTTATCTCATTTTCAGCGGCGAATTGGTGCGCCGTCTGGGTTCACTGCGGCTGGTTGGGTTGGCCACGGGCGTCGCTTGTCTGCTGTGCCTCGCCCAGTTTTTGGTGCTGCGACCTTTGAGCGCGGCGCTGGTAGCCCCCGAGGTGCTGTGGCTCTCGCTGCTCAACGCCACGCTGTGCACGGCGATGCCGGTGCTCTTGGTGATGATGGCGATTGAGCGCATAGGCGCCGGTATGACGGCGCAGGCCGGCATGGTTGGGCCGATGTCAACCATTCTGATGGGGGTGCTGGTTCTGGGCGAGCCCTTCACGGCATGGATAGCTGCCGGTACCGTTCTGGTGATTGCCGGGATTTACATCTTTTCGAGGGCGGTCCGCCAGCTGCCTGCCGCCTGATCATTGAACTGTTGGGCACTGCTGGCTAACTTCAACGACAGCTCAAGCGGCGCCTCCGGGCACAAATTCAAGCCGCGCGTCGCCTTTGGGTGGTTCAACCCCTATCATCGCCCCATCGGCTTCAACAACACAAGGGGTTACAGCATGGATTTGGGTATTGCAGGCAAATGGGCATTGGTCGGTGGCGCCAGCAAAGGGCTGGGTTTTGGCTGCGCGCAAGCGCTGGTGCGCGAGGGCGTGAATGTGCTGATGGTGGCCCGCGGCGCCGAGGCCTTGCAGCAAGCTGCTCATCAATTAATAGCTAACAATGTAGGCGCGACAAGGGCTGAGGTGCTATTTTTGCCTGCAGATATCACCACCACGGAAGGGCGGGCGGCGGTGTTTGCCACACGGCGTGACTTTGACATCGTGGTTACCAACGCCGGTGGCCCTCCGACGGGCGATTTCCGCAACTGGGACCGCGATGCCTGGCTGCGTGCCATTGACGCCAACATGCTCACGCCGATTGAACTGATCAAGGCCACGGTGGATGGCATGGCAGAGCGTGGTTTTGGGCGCATCATCAACATCACCAGCAGCGCCGTCAAGTCACCGATCGACACCCTGGGCCTGTCAAACGGTGCCCGCAGCGGTCTGACCGGCTTTGTCGCCGGGGTGGCGCGCAGCGCTTTGGCTGGCCGTGGCGTGACCATCAACAACCTGTTGCCCGGTGCCTTCGACACTGACCGCCTGCGCAGCAATTTTCAAGGGGCAGCGACCAAGTCAGGGCAGTCTTTGGATGCCGTGATGGACGCCCGGCGTAAGACGATCCCGAGCCAGCGCTTCGGCCAGCCCGAGGAATTTGGCGCCATCTGTGCGTTCTTGTGCAGCCAGCATGCGGGTTACATCAATGGCCAGAATGTGCTGGCAGACGGCGGTGCCTTTGGCGGCACCTTCTGACGCCTCAGCGTCGGGCCGAGACCAAAATGCCGCCGACGATCAGCGCAAAGGCCAGGCCGTGGTAAACCTGTGGCACCTCGCCCAAAAAGGCCGCTGACAGAAGCGCGGCAAACAGTGGCGTGAGGTTGGAGAAGAAGCCGGCCATGGCCGGCCCCACCCGCTGAATGCCCAGGCCGAAGCAGCGGTAGGCGATCACTGCTGGCCCAATGGCCACGTACAACAGCGCCAGCGCGAGCGGCCAGCCCCATTGGATGTTGGCATCAGTCAGCGCCCACTCGCCAGCCGCAAACAGGCCCGACCAACCCAGCCCGAACACCACCTGCGCCAGGACGAAGGCTGCCCAGTTGCTGCGGATTTCTGTGGGCTCCTTGGGCTGCGACAACAACCAGCTGTAAAAAGCCCAGGCCACCGTGGCCACCAGCACATAAATGTCGCCCGGCACTAAGCGCACTTGCGCCAACTGGGCCAATTCGCCGCGCGACAGCACGACCAGCACCCCCAGAATTGACAGCAGGGCGCCCAGCATTTGCCGCCGGGCCACGTCCTGCCCGAAAAACAGCCAGCCCACGCCCAGCATCCAGATGGGTGCACTGGAGCCCACCAAGGTGGTGTTGAGCGGGGTGGAGGTCTGCAGGGCCAGATACTGCAAAGCGTTGTAGCAGCCTACGCCCAGCAAGCCCAAAAGGGCAAAGCGCCGCCAGTTCGGCCAAAGCAGGCTGTCCGGTCGCAGTACCTGGTGCGCCAGCGGCAGCAACATGAAAAAGGCCAGAACCCAGCGCAGAAAATTCAGCGTCATCGGGGAGATCAGCTCATGAACCACCCGACCGACCACGGCATTACCGGCCCAAAGCAGTGGCGGCACCATCAAGAGCAGCGTGGTGCCGGGTGTGAGTTTGTGTTGCATGGCCTGCACTGTACCAAGGTGCTATCCTGTGTCACTTTCACAGGAGTTGCTCATGAGCCTATCTATGTTGATTCGTTTGCGCGGTCTTTCCCGCACGTTGCTGCTGGTGAGCGGCATGGCCTTGGCTGGCGCGGCATTTGCACAGGGCAATCCAATTAAAGTGCTGGTCGGCTTCCCACCCGGTGGCGGTACCGATGCCATTGCCCGCGTGCTGGCGGAGAGGCTCAAGGACCAGCTGGGCGTGCCGGTGATCGTGGAGAACAAGGCTGGCGCTGGCGGGCAACTGGCGGCCCAGGCGCTCAAGGCGGCTGCGCCTGACGGCAACACCCTGTTCTTGACGCATGACCACTCGGTCTCCATCCTGCCGCTGGTTATGAAGAACCCGGGTTTTGACCCGGCCAAAGATTTTGTGGCGGTGGCCGGCTTTGCCACCTTTGTCAACGCGCTGGCGGTATCGGGCGGCACCCCTGCCAAGTCGGTCAACGACTATGTGGCCTGGGTGCGCAGCCAGGGTAGCGGCAAGGGCACGGTGGGTGTGCCGGCGCCGGCCTCGGTGCCCGAGTTTCTGGTGAATGTGGTGGGTCAGAAGTACGCACTTGATTTGCAGGCAGCGCCCTACCGCGGCAGCGCCCCGATGATGGCCGACATGCTGGGCAACCAGATTGCCTCCGGCGTAGCTTCCATCCCCGACTTCATAGAAAACCACAAGGCCGGCAAGATCCGTGTGGTGGCCGTGATGGGGGCTTCGCGCCAGGCTGTGATGCCCGAGGTGCCGACCTTTGCCGAGTTGGGGTTGCCCGGCTTTGAAGACATTCCTTACTACGGCTACTTTGCCCCGGCCGGCACCCCGAAGGCCGTGATCGACCGATTCTCCGAAGCCCTGGCCAAGGTGCTGACCCAGCCCGATGTGCGCAACCAGCTCACCGCCATGGGCCTGGCCGTGGGCCACATGCCACCCGAGCAGCTGGCCACCCGCGAACGCGCTTACGCCCAGACCTGGGCGCGGGTGATCAAGGCGAGTGGGTTTCAAGCCCAATAGGGCACGTCAATCCAGGGTGATCTTGGCGTAGGCCGCCACCCGCTTCCACTTGGCGGCGTCGCCGGTCATGAAGGTTGTCATCGCCTTGCTGTCGAGGTAGGCCGGCTCGGCCCCCTGGCGCTGCATGGCTGCGGCGATCTCGGGCACCTTGCTCACCTTCTCTAGCGCCTGCTCCAGGCGGGTGAGCACGGCGGGCGGCAGACCGGCCGGCGCGGCAAAGCCGAACCAGGCGCTGACATCAAACTCAGGCACGCCGGCCTCAACCAGCGTCGGCACGTCGGGCAGTGCCTTGCTTCGCTGGGTGGTCGTCACTGCCAGCGCACGCACCGTGCCCGCCTGGATCTGGCCGATGGCCGATGGCAGGTTGTCAAACATCATGTCCACCTCGCCAGCCAGTACCGCAGTGATGCCTGCGGCGGCGCCGCGGTAGGGAATGTGCGTGATGAAGGTGCCGGTGCTGCTCTTGAAAAGCTCGGCGCTGAGGTGCAGCGAGGTGCCGTTGCCGTTCGAGGCGTAATTCAGGCGCCCGGGCTGCGCCCGAGCCTTGTCAATGAGTTGCGTGACGCTGCTGGTGCCGCCCGCCTTCACGATCAGCACATTGGGCACGCGGCCTAGCAGCGCAATCGGGGCGATCTGTTCCGGCTTGTAGGGCAGGGCGCTGTAGAGCGCGGGGCTGATGGTCAAAGGCGGTGAGGCCATCAGCAGGGTGTAGCCGTCCGCCGCGGCACGGGCGGCTTCGGCAGCGCCGACATTGCCCCCGGCCCCCGGCTTGTTGTCAATGACCACCGGCTGCCCCAGCTCCTGCGACAAGCGTGGCGCCAGCAGGCGCGCCATGTTGTCAATCAGGCCACCGGGCGGGTAGGGCACGACCAGCCGGATTGGCTTGGCTGGCCAGGTTTGCGCAAGGGCGCCACTGGTCAGGCAGAACAGGGCCAGGGTGGAGAGCAGCAGGGCGCGTTTGTTCATGAGGGTCCATTGGGAAGGGGTGTCAGGGATTGGGATTGTTGCATGGGCTGACCCCGACTCGATCGATGTCCCCATAGCCTCGGAGCCCAGGCTGTTCAATGGGTACCCACGGGTCTGTACCGTGCCAGGTCGCTGCGACCGGTGATCTCGTGAATCATTTGCGCTAAAGCGCGCATACCGGGTGCTCGATGGCTGCGGTGGTAGGCCACCGTGAGTGTATGTCCGCTCACTTTGGGCACCACCTTGAGGATCATCAGTTTCTTCGCATCGAGTTCTTCGCGCAAAATCGAGACCGGTAGCAGGCTGATCCCAGCGCCCTCCCGGGCAAGCGTTGTCATGATGACCATGCTGTTGCAGGTGTTGATGCGTTCCGGTTGCAGCCCTGCGGCCGAGAACCATCCAGCAATGCTGGTGTGAAGGCCTGAGGGGTTTGGGTTGGTGATGATCGGCAGGGACACCAAATCGGCCGGCCGCAATGACCCTTTGCTGAGCTTGAGTTTGGGTGATGCGACCCACATCAGGGCCAGTTCAACCAAGGGCTCCACGATGATCAGCGAATTGGGCTCCGGCGCTGTCAGAACAGCGATGTCCAGGTCGCCGGCCTGCAGCGATTCATTAAGCCGGGCGCTGAAATCTGCCCGTATCTCAGCCCGAGCGTCTGGAAAACGGGTGTCAATCAAGCGCATCAGTTCGGGCAGGCAGGTCACAGCGAAAGTGTCTGCCACGCCGATACGAACCGGGCCCCGCAGCGGCTCGTCCTGGTCCAGGTGGCCGTCCAATCCATCGCAAGCGGCCAGTATTCGTTCGGCGTGACTGGCAATCTCACGGCCCAGTGGCGTCGGCGTGGCGCGGTAACTGTCACGCTGGATCAGCGGCCCACCGACCCCGGCCTCCAACTCCCTCAAGCGCACCGACACGGCTGGTTGCGTCAGATGCAGATGGCTTGCAGCCGCCCGAACGCTGCCCAAGCGTGCCACCCAGTGCAATGCCTCTAACTGGGCCAAGGTGAATCGCATGATAAATAAAAATTATGAAGATTTCAAAAAAGTTTTAATATCATTATGAATGATCTACTGCCAACATGCAGGCATGAACAAGTACATCCTTGCCTGCGACATCGGCGGAACTTTCACAGACATTGTGCTCAGGGGTAACGGGACGGTACGTACCCTGAAGGTGTCGTCCACCCCAGACGACTACAGCCGCGCGATCCTGTCTGCAGTCGACGACATCCGCGACAGTCTCGGCATTGACCCAGGCCAGATCGAAGCCGTGGTGCACGCGACGACCGTGGCCACAAACACCATTCTGGAGCACAAGGGTGCAAAAACCGCACTGATCACAACCGAGGGTTTCAGAGACGTTCTGGAAATGCGGCGTCTTCGCATTCCGGTCATGTACGACCTGCAATACGACAAGCCAGCGCCGCTGGTCCCTCGGCGCCATCGTTTTGAGGTGAGAGAGCGTCTGGGCGCCGATGGCAAGATCAAGCTCGCGCTTGACGAGGGTCAGGTTCGGGAGATCGCCGGTCGCCTCCAACAAGAGGGTATCGAGTCCGTTGCTGTCTGCCTGCTTCATTCTTACGTGAACTCAGTCCACGAAAAACGCATCGGCGATATTTTGGCCAGTGAGCTTGGTGGCAAGGTTTACGTCAGCCTGTCGTCTGACATCCTGCCCGAGATCCGCGAGTACGAGCGAACTAGCACTGCGGTGGTGAATGCCTATATCGGCCCGGTCGTGCGCGATTATGTGCAGTCGCTGTCAACCCGCCTCAAACAAACAGGCGTCATGGGGCCCCTGCACATCATGCAGTCAAATGGCGGCACGATGTCCGCCGCTGCTGCCGCGGCCAAACCAGCATTTTTGGTGGAGTCCGGCCCTGCCGCCGGCGTGATCGCTTGCGCCAGCATGGCCCGCTCTGCCGGACTGGACAACGTGATTTCATTCGACATGGGCGGCACAACGGCCAAGGCGGCCATGGTGGAAAACGGTGAGCCCGCGCGGACCACCGAATACGAGGTCGGGGCCGGTATCAATGTCAGCTCCAAGTTGGTCAAGGGCGGGGGGTACGCGATCAAGCTCCCGTTCATTGACATATCGGAGATCGGTGCAGGTGGCGGCAGTATTGTGACGGTTGATTCGTCGGGGGCGATCAAGGTTGGTCCCAAGAGCGCCGGCGCCATGCCGGGCCCGGCCTGCTACGGTTTGGGTGGTGACCAGGCGACGTTCACCGACGCGGCCGTTGTCCTGGGTTACCTGAATCCGGAGTACCTGGTCGGTGGGAAATTGCGGATTGACGCACAACGCTCACGCGATGCCATTGAACGCCATGTGGCTCGGCCTCTGTCGCTGAATGTTCAACAGGCTGCGCAGGGCGTCTACACGATCGCCATCGCCACCATGACCCGGGCGGTGAAGGCGGTGTCAACCTACCGCGGACGTGACCCGCGGGATTTCAGCTTGGTGGCATTTGGCGGCAACGGGCCCGTGGTTGCGGTGGCCATTGCGCGGGAGTTGGGCATGAAGCGGGTACTGATCCCACCCGCGCCCGGCGTCTTCAGCGCGGCCGGTTTGCTTTTTTCCAATGTCGAGTACACGCAGCAGCGATCGATATTTCGAAAAACGACGGCACTTGATGCGGGCTCATTGGAGGGCATCTATGGTCAATTGGCGACGGAAGTTCTCGGCTCGATGCGGCAGGAGGGCGTGCCTGACGATCGCATCACGCTAAGGCGCCTGGCAGACCTGCGCTACACCGGGCAGGCGTTCGAGCTGACGATTCCGGTAGAAGCTGTCGACATGGCCGCATTGGAGGCCGCCTTTCATGCCGAACACGCACGGACCTATGGTCATAGTTCTCCCGGTGACCCTGTTGATCTCATCAACATCCGGGTACTAGCCTCGACCCAGCCGCCCGGTAAAGAAGGCCTCGCGCAGCAGCTTCAAGAGGCCCAGACGTCCGGCCCCGCCCTGGTGAACCGCAAGGTCTATTTCAATGGTGGACTGATTGACACGCCGGTGGTCTCACGCGGAGCGCTCGTTGGTGGGATGGCAGGCCCCTTCATCGTTGAGGAATTTGATTCGACCTGCATCGTCCCGCCTGGTGCGCACGCGATGCTGGATGCCCAAGGCAATATTGTGATTGACGCAGGTACGCCATGACACAGCGCATTGACCCCATTACCCTTGAAGTGCTCAAGAACGCTTTGTCGTCGGTCGCTGACGAGATGGCTCTTGTGCTCATGCGCAGTGCGTATTCGCCCATCGTGCGCGATTCGATGGACTATTCGACGGCCCTGTGCGACCGTTCCGGCAAAGTAATCGCCCAAGGCTTGACGCTGGCCGTGCAACTGGGCGCTTTCCCAGACGCGATGCAGCACCTTGCCCTGCAATATGGTGGAAAAATGGCGCCGGGTGACGTCTTCATCATGAACGACCCCTACGGCGGTGGCGGTCAGCATTTGCCGGACATCTACGTCATCAAGCCTTTGTTTTGGGAGGGCGACATTGAGGGCTACGCCTGCACGATGGCGCACCACTCCGACGTGGGGGGTATCACGCCCGGCAGCGTCGCCATCCATGCCACTGATGTCTTCCAGGAGGGCTTGCGGCTGCCATTCTTAAGGCTGTACGAGGCTGGACAGGCCAATGAGACTCTGTTCCGCATCATCGAGAAAAATACACGTCAACCCATCCAGGTGCTCGGTGACCTTCGCGCGCAATTGGCGGCTTGCAGTGTTGCCGAGAGGGGCTTCACGGCCTTACTCCAGCGCTATGGTGGCACCGAAGTACGGCCGTACCTTGATGCGGTCATGACTCAGGCCGAGCGCATGATGCGGGAATTTATCCGTAACATTCCAGATGGTGAGTACCGTTTTACAGACTGGATTGACGGCCTAGGGGAGGTGCCTGAGCGGCTCAAAATTGAGGTGTGCCTGACAGTCGCCGCAGACGAAATCGTGGTTGATTTCACCGGCACCTCTGCCCAGGTGGAAGGTGCCATCAATTGCCCCATTGCGATGGCGCGATCAGCGGCCTATTGCGCGGTCCGTTGCGTCACCAGCCCAGACATTCCCAATTGTGAAGGGTATATGCGGCCGATCCACTTTGTGGCACCCGAGGGGACGATTCTCAACCCTGTGCTGC
>JBIKZZ010000153.1:0-7718 GCA_044354435.1 Rhodoferax sp.
TGGAAACCGGTGCTCTGAACCGTGCAGTCAAGCGCAACATAGAACGGTTTCCCGCCGACTTCATGCTGCAACTGACCTCGGATGAATGGGAAGACTTGAAATGCCAAATTGGCATCTCAAGTTCACCTGCCGCCGCAACCAAGGTTAAAAAGGCCGGGGCTATCCGGTCACAAGTCGTGGCCGCAAGCGCACACGGTGGCCGTCGTGCCATTCCCTACGCCTTCACCGAGCAAGGAGTCGCCATGCTCTCCAGCGTGCTGCGCTCCCAACGCGCCGTCGAGGTCAACATTGCCATCATGCGCACCTTTGTGCAACTGCGCCGCCTGATGGACTCCAACCGCGACCTGCGGCTGCGCATTGAATCTATGGAAACCCGTTACGACGAGCAGTTTTCGCAGGTGTTCGATGCCATCAAACAACTCATCGCCGAAGACAAAACGCGCAAGGCCAAGCCGCCCATCGGCTTTCTTTGAACCGCATTGCCCCTGTCACAACGCATTTCGCAGAACACTATGGCCACCAGAATAACAACCAAACACGTCGAAACCCACACGCATGACGATGCCAAGCGCAAAAATATTCCGTCTGCCGAGCAGCAGTCCTTTGTGCAGCAGGACCAGACTGCGCCTAAGCAAATCCGCTACCCCCGTAATACCGACCTGGACCCGCAACTGGTCTGGCGAGGCAAGGACGAGCAGGACTGGAGTGATCTGGTCGTCAACGCGCCGCCGCTCTACATCCAGGAAAAAGTCCACCCCAAGGTGCTGATTGACGACCTGCTGCGCCATAGCAAAGAACGCGAGCACGAGGCCGGCCAGACCACCGCTGACCTGTTCGCAGACTTCAACGGAATTCCCAAGGGCGCCGACAAAACCGAGTTTTACCAGCACGACCAGAACTGGACCAACCGCATGATCCTGGGCGACAGTTTGCAGGTCATGGCCAGTTTGGCCGAGCGCGAGGGCCTGCGCGGCAAGGTGCAGTGCATTTACTTTGACCCACCCTACGGCATCAAATTCAACAGCAACTTTCAGTGGAGCACCACCAGCCGGGATGTGAAAGACGGCAAGGCCGACCACATCACCCGCGAGCCCGAGCAGGTCAAGGCGTTTAGGGACACCTGGCGCGATGGCATCCATTCGTACCTGACATATTTGCGGGACCGGCTGACCGTGGCGCGGGATTTGCTAACCGAGTCGGGATCAATTTTTGTGCAGATTGGGGATGAGAATGTGCACCGGGTAAGGGTGGTGATGGATGAGGTGTTTGGTGACGGCAACTTCATTTCTCAGGTTGTATTTAGAAAGACAACTGGGAAAGCCAGTGGCGCGCTTGACAACACTTGCGATTACTTATTGTGGTTCGCCAAAACCCGTGATTTGCTCAAATTTCGGCCCTCGTATGAAGGACGATCTCATTCGGAAGATATGAACGTGCGTTTCGTCGAGGATGCGAACGGGGTCCGCCGAAACATGACAAAAGAAGAGGGTGACGAAACTGCGCTTCTACCCGTAGGCGCGAAAGCGTACCGGTATAACCCCCTCACAAGTGCCAGACCACCTCAGGAAAACGATGTGCGCGAGTATGGTTTTGAAGGACAAGTATTCACACCGGGCAAACGGACATTTAGCACCAATCTGCGCGGTTTGGATCAGTTGAATAAAGCGAATCGTCTCTTTGGGATTGGCAAGTCATTGACGTTCGTTCGGTATTTCAACGATTTCGCCTTTAAACCTCGAAACGACATTTGGGACGACACACGACAGAGCGGATATGGCGACGAGAAGGTTTACGTCGTGCAGACAGCCTCACGGGCAATTGAGCGCTGCATCCTCATGGCCACCGACCCAGGTGATCTTGTGCTCGACCCGACCTGCGGCAGCGGCACCACCGCCACCGTTGCCGAACAATGGGGCCGCCGCTGGATCACCATCGACACCTCGCGTGTTGCCCTTGCGCTGGCCCGTGCACGCATCATGGGTGCACGCTATCCGTTCTACCTGCTAGCCGACTCCCGCGACGGCCAGCAAAAAGAGGCTGAAGTTACCCGCACGGCACCCAGCACCCAGCCAGTGCAAGGCAACATCCGCCACGGTTTTGTCTATGAGCGCGTGCCGCACATCACACTGAAGTCCATTGCCAACAACGCCGAGATCGACGTGATCTGGGACAAGTGGCAGGCCACGCTGGAGCCGCTGCGCGAAAAGCTGAACGCCGCGCTGAAAACGAACTGGCAGGAATGGGAAATTACTCGTGATGCCGGTGCCCCATGGGCTGATGCGGCCAAGAATCTGCACGCCGATTGGTGGCAGGCCCGCGTTGCCCGGCAAAAAGAAATCGACGCGTCGATTGCAGCCAAAGCCGAGTTTGAGTACCTGTACGACAAACCCTATGACAACAAAAAGGCCGTGCGCGTGGCCGGCCCCTTTACCGTCGAGTCGCTCAGCCCGCATCGCATGTTGGGTGTAGACGAAGATGACGAGCTGATTGACACGCTGAATCAAAACCCGGCGGACTACAAGGCGCGCCAGTCCTTTCCGCAGATGATTCTGGACAACCTCAAAACCGCAGGCGTGCAACAGGCCCACAAAGACGACCGAATCACTTTCACATCCCTCACCCCTTGGCCGGGGGAAGGCGCTGTGTGTGCCGAGGGCCGTTACCTGGAAGGTGACGTGGAAAAGCGCGCCGGCATCTTCATCGGCCCCGAATTTGGCACCGTGCAGCGCAGCGACCTGGTCGCAGCCGCACGCGAGTGTGGCGACGCGGGCTTTGATGTGCTGATTGCCTGCGCCTTCAACTACGAGGCCCATGCCACCGATTTCAGCAAGCTCGGGCGCATCCCCGTTCTCAAGGCCCGCATGAATGCCGACCTGCACATGGCAGAAGACCTAAAGAACACCGGCAAGGGCAACCTGTTTGTGATCTTCGGCGAGCCCGACATCGACATTTTGGGCCCCGAGGGCAAGAGCCTGAAAGTGATGGCAGAAGGCAAGGAAACCTACCAAGTCCCTGCCGGTGCCAAGCTGAAAATCAGGGTCAATGGCGTGGACGTATTCAAACCACAAACCGGCGAGGTCATCAGCGATGGCGCTGACGGCATCGCCTGCTGGTTCATCGACACCGACTACAACGAAGAAAGCTTCTTCGTGCGGCATGCCTACTTTCTAGGGGCCAATGACCCGTACAGTGCGCTCAAGACGACTCTGAAGGCTGAGATTGACCCCGACGCGTGGGCGACGCTGAACAGTGACACCTCCAGGCTTTTTGACAAACCAAAATCAGGACGTGTGGCGGTGAAGGTTATCAATCACCTGGGGGATGAGGTGATGAAGGTGTTTAGGGTTTAGCAGGTTAGCCTGACTAATCTGCCAAACATAAAGGCTAGACCATGAGCAGCTATGTCGATATTTACAACGACTACCCCCTCCGTTGCGCAAAGCTGTGGGAGGATTTCAACGCGTCAGCCGAGGCTAAAAATCTTGAGGTAACTTTCATGCTGATGTGTGCTGCCGGGGGTTTCGCCACACCTTACGAACATCTGAGAATTCAACCAGGCCAGGCCCAAGAACGTCAGGGTCATCCGGCTTTTAACAATTTTGACCAGAAAAAGTACGAGCATAGTTTGAAGAAGGTACACAGCGCGCTTAATGTGGCGATGGCCGAATGTTTGCTTTTCAACGGTCTTCATTTTGACAGGTGCTACTACGGTCATGCGAAGGCCATAAACGAAGTAAGGGATATGGCTGAGTGTCGCCAATCAGGTAGCCCGCCGCTATCAGGCCAATCCGCACGGAAGATAGTAAAAGCGTTACGCAATGCAATTGCCCACAGCAACATATTTGCGTTTGCGGGCGGTAGATCACAGGATATTACTGACTTGGGATTTTTTAGTGAAGTCGTTGATTCAAAAATTAGGGATAAGAAGGTTGTAATCGGCTATGACGTCATAGTTATGCCGGTTCAGGACTTTCAAGCGTTTTTGACCTCTTGGTTTGACCTGCTGCGAAAGGTAAGTCCAAAAGGTAAGCACCTGAAGCTAATCTTCTCAAACGCGCTGGAGACTGATGATGAACCCATTACTTCCTACGGCTAAATGCACAGGCTTCTACCCAGCATCAGCCAGTGACTACTTAACACCCCTGCAATTACTCAAGGGCTGGGTCGATCACATGATTTTTTGTGATTTATACAAGGCACCACGTAATCGTATGGACATTCAAGAGCTTCGGGGAAAAATTGATTTGCAGGGCCTGCCCCAAGCGAGCTTTTTATTGGGTGACGCGTTATCTGCGCTTGAATGCATCAAGCCTGTCGATGTTTTTTTTCTTCGCTGCGACTCAAGTGGTGAAGGTGGGAGTGGTCTTAATTTGCTGCATGCTGACCGCATTCGCCTAGTACTGAATGTAATCAAGCCTGGCGGACTTTTAATCACGGATAAAGCCAATGGTTTTTTGTGGCTGACTCGTATGCTTTCTGGGAAATCCCCGCAGTACCCGGTGGGTGAACGAAACTTGTTTTTGTCGCCAACTCAAACGTGGTCTGACCACAACCTGTATTCAGTCACAGTAGCCTGAAAGTAAGTCATGGACTTCCGGATAGCCGACACCTTCACCGACAGCCTGGCGCGGCTAACCGGCGACGAGCAAAAGGCAGTCAAGACCACCGCCTTTGACCTGCAACTGAACCCGGCGCACCCCAGCATGAGCCTGCACCGGATCGAGCAGTCCAAAGACAAACACTTTTGGTCGGTGCGTGCTGGCAGCGACATCCGTATCGTCCTTCACAAAACGCCAGGTAGCTTGTTGCTGTGTTTTGTGGACCACCACGACAAAGCCTACGAATGGGCAGCGCGGCGCAAGCTGGAGACGCACCCCACCACGGGCGCTGCACAGCTGGTGGAAGTGCGTGAGACGGTGCAGGAAGTGATAGTGCCGGTGTATGTGCAGACCGAGCTAACGCTGGCACCCAAGCCGAGCACCCCGCCCAAGTCGCTGTTCGCCGATAGGCCTGATGGCGAACTGTTGGGCTACGGGGTGCCGACTGAATGGCTGGCCGACGTGAAGGCCGCGACAGAAGACAACTTATTAGCCCTGGCCGACCACCTTCCCGCAGAGGCAGCCGAGGCGCTTTTGGAACTGGCCACAGGTGGTAAGCCGCGCGCACCCGTACCCGCCCTGGCTGCTGCCAACCCCTTCGACCACCCGGATGCGCAGCGCCGTTTCCGTGTAATGACCAATGTGACCGAGCTGGAGGCAGCTCTCAACTTTCCTTGGGAGAAGTGGACTGTCTTTCTGCACCCCGAGCAACGCCAATGGGTAGAGCGCGACTACACCGGCCCCGCCCGTGTGTCTGGCTCTGCAGGTACGGGTAAGACCATCGTGGCGCTACACCGCGCCGTGTACTTGGCGCGCAGCAACCCCGATGCCAGGGTGTTGCTCACCACGTTTTCAGACACGCTGGCCAGTGCATTGCACACCAAGCTGAAACGCTTGGTCGGCAGTGAGCCGCGCTTGGCCGAGCGCATTGACGTGGTGTCACTTAACACCATTGGGCAGCGGCTGTACAAGGCCCACCATGGGCCGGCAGCACTGGCCAGCCGCGAAGTTGTGCGGCAGATGCTGGAGCGTGCCGCCACCGCCGTTGCAGGTCATAAATTCAGCTTGCACTTTCTGGTGACCGAGTGGGAGCAGATCGTGGATGCCTGGCAATTGGCAAGCTGGGACGACTACCGCGATGTCACCCGCCTAGGGCGCAAGACGCGGCTGCCTGAACCGCAACGTGCAGTCCTGTGGTCTATTTTCGAGCAGGTGCGTGGTGAGTTGGCAGCGCAAAAATTAGTCACCCACGCCGGTATTTTCACCAGTTTGGCGGCTGCGTTGGCGGACAGCAAACACCCACCCTTTGACTTTGCCGTGGTGGACGAGGCGCAAGACCTGAGCGTGGCCCACCTGCGTTTTCTGGCGGCGCTGGGTGCCAAGCGGCCAGACGCACTGTTTTTTGCCGGTGATCTGGGGCAGCGTATTTTTCAGCAACCGTTTTCATGGAAGTCGCTGGGGGTGGACATTCGTGGCCGGTCACGCACGCTGCGCATCAACTACCGCACATCTCACCAAATCCGCCAGCAAGCAGACCGTCTATTGGGCGCGCAGGCGGTGGATGTGGATGGCAACAGCGAAACCCGCAGCGACACGGTGTCGGTGTTCAATGGCCCACCGCCACTTATTCGTGTCTTCAAGACTGAAACCGATGAAGGCAAAGCGGTTGGCGTATGGTTGGCCGAACGGTTTAGCGCTGGGGTCTTGGCGCAAGAGTTTGGTGTCTTCGTGCGCTCAGAAGCGCAACTGGAGCGGGCGCAAGCCGCCGTCACTGCGTCAGGCTTGCCCTTCAAAGTGCTTGATGAACATGTCGAGACTGCCAGCGGCCACGTGTCGATCATCACCATGCACCTGGCCAAAGGCTTGGAGTTCCGCGCCGTGGCGGTGATGGCCTGCGACGATGAGGTGGTCCCGCTGCAAGAGCGGATTGAGACGGTAGGCGACGATGCCGACCTTCAAGAAGTCTATGACACCGAGCGGCATTTGCTGTACGTGGCGTGCACAAGGGCGCGGGATCAGTTGCTGGTGACGGCGATTGAGCCTGCTTCAGAGTTCTTGGATGACTTTAGGCTTGAGTCCAAAATCCATTGATTCATACAAGCTTGCGACTGAATAGCGCCACGAAAAGAGGGTCAACTGGGCTGAAAGAGTCGGGTTTTTGACTGGCAGTGCCTGCAGTGATAACGGGTCTTGCGTTCTACTGAGTTATAGCTAGGTCTACCAATATTTGACTAGAACTACCTGGCGCTGGCAAGGCACCAGACCAGCCCCCGGGTAGACTGGCCCCATGAACACCCTGACCCGCATCGACACCCATGTCTTCAACGTCTCCCCCAAAACCAATTGGGTCTTCATCGCCGTTACCGACAGCGACGGCGCAGTGGGCTGGGGTGAGGCCTCGCTGATCGGTTGGGAGCCGATGCTGGTGGCTGCCACCGCGCACCTGGCACCAGACTGGCTCGGCCTGTCGCTGGATGACGCGGCCACCCAGTTGCGGGTGTCGCCACAGTCGCCCGGCGGCTTGGTGGGCAACACGGTCACCAGCGCGGTGCTGCAGGCGGTGGCCAGCCTGCTGGTTCAGGCGCGAGGCGTCCAGCCGACTTCAGTGCTGGGGCCGACACGGCGCACGCAGGTGGCGCTGTACGCCAACATCAACCGCGCCACCCGCCTGCGCACGCCAGAGGGTTTTGTAGCCACCGCCCGCCGGGCGCAGGCCCAGGGGTTCAACGCCTTCAAGGCCGCGCCTTTTGATGGCCTGACACCGGCGCTGTGCGGCACACCCGACGGCCAGGCCCGCATTCGTCACGGCGTGGCTTGCATGCTGGCGCTGCGCGAGGCGCTGGGGCCAGACGCCCGTCTGATGGTGGACTGCCATTGGCGCTTTAACGAGGCCCATGCCCTGCAGGCCTTGCAGGCGCTGGCGCCAGCCCGCCTGCACTGGTTCGAATGCCCGATTGCCGAAACCCACGCTCACTGGGCTGCCACCCGCCGCTTGCGTGCCGCCGCCAACGCGCAGGGCGTGCTGCTGGCCGCCGCCGAGACGCAAGTCGGGCTGTCGGCATTTCAGACCCTGTTTGACGAAGGTCTGTATGACGTGGTCATGCCCGATGTGAAGTACTG
>JBIKZZ010000154.1:0-7713 GCA_044354435.1 Rhodoferax sp.
GGGACGAAAACTGGATTTTACGGGGCTGGCGCTGGCCGCTCCAGTGTCCACGATTTGAGCTTGCCACCGACCAGTTCACAGGTCACATGCGACTGCGTGCCGTCGGTCCAGCGGTAGATCTCGGGTTGGACGTCTTTGGCGCTTTGCAGCTCGCCCAGCGCGCGGGTCATGGCCACGATGTGCAGCAGCGTCACGCCCGGGCGCAGCTTGGCATTGAGCATCACGGCACTGTCGACAAAACCTATCGGGCGCTTGGCGGCCCGCTGCAGCACGGTCATCATGCGGGTGAAGTGCAGCAGCAGCCACATCACCAGGGCACCCACCGCAATGGCCACGCCGGCCCAGCCGTAGGCCCGATAGGCGGCGGCCACGCCCGCCACGCTGGCGATCGGAATCAGGTATTTCTGGAATTGCATGGCCTCATTTTCGCAGCAAGCCAAGCTTGGCCCGGGCGCGCCGGATCCCATCGGTGGCGGGCGCCGGCCTGCCTGCAGCCTTAGCCCAGCGAGCGCACCAGTTCCATCGCTTGCTCGACCCGTTCCACGGCGTGGATGGTCAGGCCCTCGATGGCTTTTTTAGGGGCATTGGCCTTGGGTACCAGCGCCACGCTAAAGCCCAGCTTGGCCGCCTCGCGCAGGCGCTCTTGGCCGCGTGGTGCAGGCCGCACCTCACCCGCCAAACCCACCTCGCCAAAGGCGAAAAAGCCCTTGGGCAGCGGCTTGCCGCGCAGGCTCGAGGTAATGGCCAAGAGTACCGCCAGGTCAGCCGCCGGCTCGCTGATGCGCACGCCGCCCACGGCGTTGACAAACACGTCCTGGTCCATGCAGGCCACGCCGGCGTGGCGGTGCAGCACCGCCAGCAGCATCGCCAGCCGGTCTCGGTCCAGGCCCACCGACAGCCGCCGCGGCGACGGTCCGCCGCTGTCGACCAAGGCTTGAATCTCGACCAGCAAAGGCCGTGTGCCCTCCAGGGTGACCATCACACAGCTGCCCGGCACCGGCTCGGCGTGCTGGCTCAAGAAAATGGCGCTTGGGTTCGACACGCCTTTCAGGCCTTTTTCGGTCATGGCAAAAACGCCAATCTCATTGACCGCGCCAAAGCGGTTCTTGATGGCGCGTACCAGCCTGAAGCTGCTGTGGGTGTCGCCCTCAAAGTAGAGCACCGTGTCGACCATGTGTTCTAGCACACGGGGCCCAGCCAACGCGCCTTCTTTGGTCACGTGGCCTACCAGCACGATGCTCACGCCGCTGGCCTTGGCCGAACGCGTCAGGTGGGCGGCGCATTCACGCACCTGGGCCACCGAGCCGGGGGCCGAGCTGAGTTGGTCGGAGTACACGGTCTGGATCGAGTCGATCACCGCGATGTCGGGCCTCGTACTCTCTAGCGTGGCCAGGATTTTTTCCAGTTGAATCTCGGCCAGCACCTTCACCTGGGAGCCATCCAGCCCGAGCCGGCGCGCCCGCAGCGCCACCTGGGCGCCGCTTTCTTCGCCGGTCACATACAGGGTGTGCTGGCCACTGCGCTGCAGTGAATCGAGCGCCTGCAGCAGCAGGGTGGATTTACCGATGCCGGGGTCGCCGCCGATCAGCACCACGCCACCCTCGACCATGCCGCCGCCGAGCACCCGGTCCAGTTCCTCGTGGCCGGTGGGGATGCGTGCCATGTCCACCGCGTCAATCTCACCCAGGGTGGCGATCTCGGCAGTTTTGGCCAGTGAGGCAAAGCGGTTCTTGACGGCCGACGGGTTGTCGGCGACTGATTCGATGAGGGTGTTCCAGGCGTTGCAGGCCGGGCACTTGCCCAGCCATTTGGGGCTGTTGCCGCCGCAGTCGCTGCACACATAAACCGTTTTTTCTTTTGCCATAGGTGCATGATACTGGATGTAATTACAGATTTCATCGGCGATTTGCAAGCGGCGATAGGTCCGCCACTGTTGCATCTTCCATGGTGAATCTATAAGATGTCCATCTTGACCTTTAATGTTGGACATATCATGACCTGGAACATCGCCCAAGCCAAACAGCAGTTCTCTGAAGTCGTGCGCCTCTCGGCCCAGGAGCCGCAAGCCATTTACAACCGTGACAAGCCGGTGGCCGTGTTGATCAATGCCGACGAATTCGAGGCCTTTCGCCAGTGGCGCACCGGACAACACGAGCCGACCCTGGCGGCGCAGTTTGCAGAATCGCGCCTGGCTCTGCAGCAAGCGGGTGCCGATGCCCTGCAGATCCCCCCGCGTGCAGATGTCCAGCGCCCGAATGCCTTTGTGCAGATGCTGGAGACAGAGCAACTGCCCAAGCCCCCAGCCCCCAACTGAAAGCCTGCCATGCAACTGGTGGACACCAACATCTTGAGTGAGTTGATGCGCGCCCAGCCTGATGCTGGCGTGCTGGCCTGGCTTCAGCGGCAAGAGCTGGTCAGCCCACGCCTCACCATCTCTGCGGTGACTGTGGATGAAATCATGTATGGCTTAAGTTGGCATCCAA
The DNA here is from genome assembly GCA_044354435.1 of Rhodoferax sp. Lineage (GTDB taxonomy): Bacteria > Pseudomonadota > Gammaproteobacteria > Burkholderiales > Burkholderiaceae_C > Rhodoferax. Next base: position 2,484 of record JBIKZZ010000154.1, read on the forward strand.
CCGCTCGGCTGCTGGCCTGGTTTGATGCCTTTGTGCAGCGGCACGAGGTTTTGCCCGTCACAACCGATGTGGCCCGATGTGCCGGCGCCTTGCGCGGCCAACTGCAGTTGCGGGGCCAGACGCGATCCCAGGCTGACATGCTGATCGCTGCTACCGCTCAAATTCATGCCCTGACCATCGTCACGCGCAATGTGCGTGACTTTGATGGCTGTGGCGTGGCAGTCTTGAACCCGTTTGCCTACTAACTAGGGTCAAAAGCGGCTAGCTCGCCCTGCCGATCTTGGTGATTTTGGCCAGTGGCAGCGGCAGACCTTCGGCGATGGCTACATGCTCGAGAGCTGTCTCAAACAGCATGCGCGCGGCACCCGCAACCTGCTGCAAATAATCGTGCAATTTCGCATCGGCAGCGCTCCTGTTGGCACATTCGCCGCTGTAGGTTTCAAAGTTGGAAATTTGGAGCAGCAACTGCGCCAGATGACTGGGGCACTCACAAGCTACTGCGGACGACAGCTCGGCAAATTCCGTCAAGGCAGCATCGTCGAACCGGGGTGGCGATATGGCTGGGTCGGTCTTGCCCGCCGGTTGATTGGTAACTTGAAACGAAGTCAGCCACTGGCCCAATGAATCGTCATCTGCGGGCTCATGCAACATGGCAACGCCAGAGCCTGTTAACTCCGCACGCCCCTCGGCACTGCTGTAGCGGTAAACCACTGCCGCCGCACGGGCTTGCCAGGCGTCTTGGGCAACGCGCAGTTCGTGCCCAGCGCCAGGCTGCAAACTGGCCGCCTGCCATACCAGCAGATCGACAGCGGGCTTGGCCGCATTCTCTGCGGCTTGCGTTGCTTCGGCCAAGGTATCAAACGCCGCCACTGTCTGCAGCGCCGGCGCCCAGGGCTGACGATCGCACAAGCGCTGCAGACGGCCTGCCAAGGCTTGACCCACGACGACAGCCCTCAATGTTGTTTGCCGCGGTGCTTCAAGCTGGTTGCTTGGTCTGGCGACTTCAGGGGCTCGCATCATCTCGTGCAATTGTGTGGTCTCCAGCGCCGCCAACAAGCGAATGGCATGTCCCTGCTTTGTGAGCCGGCGCAGCAGGACGACGCGCTCTACATCTGTCGCCAAGTACAGCCGGTGCCCAGACGCAGCGGTGGTGGGTCGGGCCGCCTGGTATCGCTGCTCCCAAATGCGCAAAGTCGCCACGGGCATGCCGGCCATGCGCGCTACTGCGCCACTTCGAAAGGTCGGCCAAGCCTGGTTGGTCGGCGGTGCAGGCGCTTGAAGAGCTGGCTTGGGAAAAGTCATTGATCACAATTTGAGTTGTTAATGAGTTGGATTATGACCTTAATCTTGGTAGTATTGAGTTTGTAATTGGCACTTTTGAGTTAACATTGGGCGCGGGGTTAACTCGCTCGTACAAAGTGCGGTGTTGTTTGAATCGTCTGCATCTACGCTTTGGTGACAGCAAGCCTCTGGCACTTTACTGAAATTCACCCAACTTGTTTTGAAACGGAATTCCCATGAACAACAATCGGCGCACCTTCTTCATGACGCTGGCCGCTGGTGGCTCGCTTTTGGCCACAACGGCTCACAGCCAAGCCAAAGCTGACGAAAAAGACCCTCAATCCCTGGCTCTGGGCTATGTGGCCGATGCCACCAAGACCGACACCAAAAAGTACCCCAAGTACGCTGCGGGCCAGGTTTGCACCAACTGCGCCTTGTACCAAGGCAAGGCCAGCGATGCCTGGGGCGGTTGCCCATTGTTTGCCGGCAAGCAAGTCGCTGGCAAAGGCTGGTGCAGCGCCTACGCCAAGAAAGGCTGACAGTGGCTGGCTCGGCCGCTATGCCCTTAGCGGATGCAGGCCGAGTGCCCAGCCTGAGCCCTGGTGGCGCGCTGCTTGATCCAGGAGGTATCCTTCCCGACTGGGTGTTTGCTGATCTGCGAACCGACCATGCCGGCGAGATGGGGGCGGTTTGCATTTATCAGGGGGTGCTGAGGTTTTCGCGCGACCCCGCTCTTCGGGCCTTTGCCCAGCATCACTTGGTCACAGAACAAAAGCACCTGCGTCTCATTGAGGGTTGGTTACCTTCGGCACACCACAGCCGTCTGCTGCCAGTGTGGCGACTGGCCGGGTTTCTCACTGGTGCCCTGCCTGCGTTGTTTGGCCCCAGGGCGGTGTACTCAACCATCGAGGCGGTAGAGACCTTCGTGGACCACCACTACCAGGAGCAAGTGAACGAGTTGGCCTCGCAGCCGACCCTTAGCGCGTTGCGCCAGACCCTGCTGGATTGCCAGGCCGACGAAGTCGCTCACCGCGACGAGGCGGCCACCGCTCGCGGCCCTAGCCAACCGGGTTGGATGCTGCGCGTCTGGTGCGCCATGGTGGGTGCCGGATCGCGCGCTGCAGTGGCCTTAATCCGACACGTTTGAGTGACAAACGCATGACCGCCATCGCAGCCGAAATTGAACGCTTCAACCAACTCAGCGCGACCTGGTGGGACAGCCGGGGGCCTATGCGGCCCTTGCACGTCGTCAATGCCCTGCGGCTGGACTACGTGGTCGCACAAATCGCCTTGCACCTGGGGCGAGGCACTGCCAGCTCACTTACCGGGCTGCGCATGCTGGATGTGGGCTGCGGCGGCGGTTTGCTCTCAGAAGCCCTGGCCCGCCGGGGCGCCCGGGTGGTAGGTGTGGACGCGTCACCGGGTAACGTGGCCGCCGCCCGCCTGCACGCTCAATCGCAGGGCGTTACGGTTGACTATCGGCTCGGTGAGCCCGCCGAGGTGCTGTCGTCACAAGAACGCTTTGATGTGGTGCTGGCGCTTGAGGTGGTCGAACACGTGAGCAACGTGCCCGCCTTTTTGGCCACTGCCGCAGCTTGCCTGGCGCCGGGCGGCTTACTGTTCGTCTCGACGATTGACCGCACGGTCAAGAGCTTTGTGGTGGCCATCGTTGGTGCCGAATACCTGCTGCAGGTGCTGCCGCGCGGCACCCACCAGTGGTCGATGTTTGTGCGCCCTGACGAGTTGAGCAAAGCCTTGGCCCCTGCTGGCTTGCAGCGGCGTGATCTGCGCGGCATGCGCTATATGCCGATACTGCACCGGGCCGCTTGGTGCCGTAGCACGCAGGTCAACTACATCGCCGTCTACACCCATGGCGCTGCCCGCGACCGCAACCCATGAAGGAAACCATGCATCGTTTGAGGCACATGGTTGTCGTGTTGGGAGACCAGCTCGATCCGGAGGCTGCAGCTTTTGATGGTTTTGACGTTGAGCAAGACGCCGTGTGGATGGCAGAAGCCCACGAAGAATCCACCCACGTCTGGTCAAGCAAGCAGCGCATCGCACTGTTCCTGAGCGCCATGCGTCACTTTGCCCAGGCGCTGCGCGATGCGGGCCGACCGCTGCACTACCACCGGCTGGACGACACCAGCGCTGCTGCCCATTTGGACAGCCTTGGGGCCAAGCTGCAGGTAGATCTGGCTAATTTGAAGCCGCAGCGTGTCGTGATGACCGCGCCTGGTGACTGGCGCGTGTTCCAGCAGCTCAAGGCCGTGGTCGAGGCTGCTGGCCTGACGCTTGAGGTCTGCGATGACCGTCACTTTTTCACCACGGTGCGCGACTTCGCGGCCCACGCCAAGGGGCGCAAGTCCCTGCGACTGGAGTACTTTTACCGCGAGCTACGGCAACGCCACAACATCCTGATGGACGACGGCAAGCCCTGCGGCGGCCAATGGAACTTTGACGCCGATAACCGCGAAGCCTTTGGCCCACAAGGCCCCGGCCTGGTGCCGGCGCGAGCGACCTTTCAACCGGACGCCCTCACGCAAGAGGTCATTGCACTGGTGAATACCCGCTTTGCCGACCATCCCGGCACACTCGACAGCTTCGCCTGGCCAGTTACCCGCACCCAGGCCTTGCAGGCGCTGCAGCGCTTCATTGACGAACGCCTGCCGCTTTTCGGCCGCTACGAAGACGCTTTGTGGCCTGGCGAGCCCTGGCTCTACCACTCGCACCTGTCGTCAGCCATGAACCTCAAGCTGCTGAGCGCGCACGAGGTGGTGCAGGCCGTGGAAGCGGCTTACCGGGCCGGACATGCACCGCTGCAAAGCGCCGAGGGCTTCATACGCCAAATACTGGGATGGCGCGAATACGTTCGAGGCATCTACTGGACGCAGATGCCCAGTTACGTCGAACTCAACGCCTTGGACGCGCAGGAAGACCTGCCAGCCTGGTTTTGGACCGGCCAAACCGACATGGCCTGCTTGCGCGATGCCATCACCCAGACTCTGGAACACGGCTACGCCCACCACATCCAGCGCCTGATGGTGACCGGCCTGTATGCGCTGCTGCTCGGTGTGCGTCCACAGCAGGTTCATGCCTGGTATCTGTCGGTCTATGTCGACGCAGTCGAGTGGGTTGAATTGCCCAACACCTTGGGGATGAGCCAGTACGGCGACGGCGGGCTCATGGCAAGCAAGCCTTACGTGGCCACGGGCAAGTACATTCAACGCATGGGTGGCCCTTGCAAGGGCTGCCGTTATGACCCGGCGCTGCGCGAGGGTGAACGCGCCTGCCCCTACACGACGCTGTACTGGGACTTTTTGATGCGCCACGAAACGCTGCTGGCCAAGAACGCACGAATGGCTTTGCAGGTTAAAAACGTGGCCCGCATGACGGGCAGCCAAAAAGAGGCCGTGAAGCTTCGGGCCGAGGCGATCCGTCGTGGAGAAGTCGGCGTGACCCAATGATGCTGCTCGAGACTTTCCCGCCCACACGTCAAGCCGCTCTGTCGCGAATTACTGCCGTTCGACCCAGCGACTATGCGCGCAGCCGAAACGCCATTGAGGGCGCGGTCACTGGCCTCTCGCCCTACATCACGCACGGATTGCTCAGCCTGCCCGAGGTGCTCGCCGGCGTGACCTCCAGGCACTCGCTGGATGTGCAGCACAAGTTCGTGTTCGAACTGGGCTGGCGCGAATACTTTCGCCATGTCTGGGCGTTTCGAGGGGAAGAGATTTTTGAATCCCTGCGCCAGGGAATTCTTCCCGAAGCCTGCTACGCCAATGCGGTGCCTGCCGATATCCGCCAGGCCGTTACCGGGGTGCCCGTGATCGACATGGCGGTGAGCACCCTGTACGCCACGGGCTATTTGCACAACCATGCCCGCATGTGGCTGGCCAGCTATGTCGTGCATGTGCGCAAGGTGCATTGGCGGGTCGCCGCGGACTGG
>JBIKZZ010000156.1:0-7705 GCA_044354435.1 Rhodoferax sp.
TCATCATCATGACCGCGTATTCAGACCTTGACAGCGCCGTCTCTGCTTTCCAGGGCGGCGCGTTTGAGTACCTGCCAAAACCCTTCGATCTGCCGAAGGCGGTTGAATTGATCCGGCGGGCGGTGGAAGAGAGTCAGCGCGAGGAGGTGACCGAAGAGCGCATGGCCGATGCGCCTGAGATGCTGGGGCAGGCGTCGGCCATGCAGGACGTGTTTCGGGCCATTGGCCGCTTAAGCCAGAGTAACGTCACGGTGATGATCACCGGCGAATCGGGCTCGGGCAAGGAGTTGGTGGCCCGCGCATTGCACAAGCACTCGCCACGTGCCCACGGGCCTTTTGTGGCGATCAACACCGCAGCCATTCCCAAAGACCTGCTGGAGTCAGAGCTGTTTGGGCATGAACGCGGCGCCTTTACCGGCGCGCAGACCATGCGGCGTGGCCGTTTTGAGCAAGCCGATGGCGGCACCTTGTTTCTTGACGAGATTGGCGATATGCCCTTCGACCTGCAAACCCGGCTGCTGCGGGTCCTCAGCGACGGTCATTTCTACCGGGTGGGCGGTCATGGCGCGGTGAAAACCAATGTGCGGGTGATTGCCGCCACCCACCAAAATCTGGAACAACGGGTGAAGGACGGCGCCTTCCGTGAGGATCTGTTTCACCGGCTCAACGTGATTCGACTGCGCCTGCCGGCCCTGCGTGAGCGGCGCGAAGACATCGCCATGCTGACGCGCCACTTTTTGCAGCAGAGCGCCTCGCAGCTAGGGGTAGAGCCCAAGCGTATTTCAGACGCTGCGCTCGGGTGGCTCGGTCAGTTCGGTTTTCCCGGCAATGTGCGACAGCTGGAGAATATTTGCCACTGGCTCACCGTGATGGCCCCCGCGCAGGTGATCGAGCCCAAGGACTTGCCGCCCGAGGTCGGCGTTGCCGCTGGCAGCCTCTCAGAGCCAACTGCCATGGTTCCCGAGGGCTGGGCTATGGCGCTGGCTGCGACGCCAGAGATCGCGCGGCTGGCCGAGCCGCAGCTGCTTGCCCGACCCGTGGCCGCGATACCCCACCTCAGCGGTGACAGCTGGGAGGTCGGCTTGCAGGCCGACGCCACAGCGCTGCTCGCGACCGAACGGCACGACGTCTGGGATGAACTGACCCGGCGTTTTGAGTCACGCCTGATCCTGGCCGCACTGGCTGCCACACGTGGGCGGCGTATCGAAGCGGCGCACAAGCTGGGGATTGGCCGCAACACCATCACCCGCAAGATCCAGGAACTTGGCCTGGAGTAGGCTGCTGCCCGGGGCTCCCGGCCCTAAGCCAAGCCTATGTCTATCACCACCGGCGCATGGTCGCTGGGACGCTCGTTGCCGCGTGGTGTTCGGTCGATGTGGCAGCTGCGGACCAGGGGCTTAAGCGCTTCACTGACCAAAATATGGTCAATGCGCAGACCTTGATTGCGACGAAATCCAAAATTGCGGTAATCCCACCAAGAGTAGTTTTTGGGCGGCTGGGGGAACATGCGCACACCATCGTGCAGACCCAGCGCCACCAGCGCGCGCAGGTGGTAACGCTCTTCCTCGGTGCAGTGGATGCTGTCCTTGAGCCCGACCGGGTCCCACACATCGGCGTCGTCAAAGGTGATGTTGAAATCACCCATCAGAACCAGTTGTGGGTGGCGCTGCAGTTCGGTCCGCACCCAGTCGCGCAGACCCTTGAGCCAGCTCATCTTGTACTCAAATTTGTCGCTGCCCGGTTCCTGGCCGTTCGGGAAATAACCGCCAATGACCCGAACGCCCGCCACATCGGCGCTGATCACACGCGCCATGTCGTCACTAAAGCCCGGAATATTGCGCACCGCTTTCAGCGCCGGTTCGCGCGTCAGTAGCGCCACACCGTTGTAGGTTTTCTGGCCGAAGCACTGAGCCTGGTAGCCGGCCTCAGCCAGCGCGGCAAACGGAAATTTGTCGTCGGTCAGCTTGAGCTCTTGCAGCGCCAGCACATCGACCGGGTTGGCTTGCAGCCAGTCCAGCACCTGCGGCAGCCGCACCGTCAGGGAGTTCACGTTCCAGGTGGCAAGTTTCATTGGTTTGAATATTCAATATAAAGCGACATGTTACTGGCCATGTCTATCGTTGGCGACGTACTTTGCGCCATGCTTGCAGTGGCACAGGCCATTATGATCAGCCGCTTGCACTGTATGAAATATCTGCGTTCAATTTTTCGGCGCTGGCTGCACTTGGCAGAAACCGCCCTGCTGCGCCATGGCGCACAGCCGAGAACCATCTTTTTCCTGGCTGCCTTTTCGGCGTTGGATAGCTTCTTTCCCATGTTGCCCGCAGAAGCTTTTGTGGTCGCCTTGGGCATCCTGCAGCCAAAGAAAAGCAAACTCATTGTGCTGTTGTTTGCCATGGCTTCGGCTTTGAGTGCATTCCTGTTGGCCTTGGTGCTGGGTACGCTGAGCTCATCCGCCGAACGGCTGGGTTTGCAGTTGATGGGCGCGCAATGGGACCAAGCGTTGGCCATGGTGCGAACCTGGGGGCCGGCCAGCATGGTGTTTTTGGCAGCCTTCCCGGATTCACCGCGCACCTCCATCGCGGCACTCGCCCTGAGTGGCGTGGCGCCCCTGCTGATCTGCCTGATGGTGTTTTTGGGTAAGCTGATCCTCTATGCCGCGCTGTTGGCTTTAATGCATGACTTGCCGTCGAGGCTGGGTCAATGGCGCAACGCAGAGGCTAAGTGGAAGAGATGGTTGCAGCGCCGAGCGAGCCGCTTTGTGGCCTACTGCCGCCGCATCCGCTGGCTGGCGCGGCACCCGGATCAACGGTCTTCACCGTCATAAGGCGCATTTGAGGCGTATCTAAGGTTTGCTGGCATGCTCGACCTCCTTCTTCAGGTCTAGGTACTCTTCGCAAGAGGACAGGCAGAGCTTGCCGAGGATGGCCAGATGCTCACGCGCCTTGTCCAACTGGCCAGACTGCACATAGGCAATACCGATGTACTCATGAGCACCGCGGTGCTTGGGGTCCAAGGTCAAAGCCTGGCGGTAGGCGGCGAATGACTCGTCGTACCTTCTCAAGTTTCTGTAGCTGTAGCCCAGCAGATTGAAACCGTCTGCATCTTGCGGATTTTGTTTGACGAAAATTTCAAACACGGCCGATGCTTCAGACCAGTTGTTCTTGGCAATCAGGGTCTTGCCCTGCATCAACATCGGATCTTCCGAATCGGCGGAAGTGACGTCCCTGGCTTGCGCCAAGCAAACGCAACACGACAGGAGAAAAACAATGGCTATGCGTTTCACAAGGGCTCCTTCGTAGGGCTGCGGCTCAATGCGCAGCCAGGAGATCAATGTTAAGGCGGCGTCATAATTCTCTAAAAATTTAAGGTTTTAGGCCTCTAGCCCTTGTCAGACCTCAAGAGTTCGCTATCAAAATTGAAGTTCAACCCGCGTGACTATCAAGTCGCTCCCGGTTGTTTCTGGTAGGTGACAAAGCTGAAGTGCAGTCCGTTGGACGACACCTGGGGCAGGCGCGCGGTCTCGACCCAGCTGGCGTCCAATTCGGGCGCATAAGCGTCGCCTTCAAAGGGCGTATCGATTTCGGTCACATGGGCTGAAGCGGCCAGTGGCAGGGCCTGGACGTACAGTTCTGCTCCGCCGATCGCCCATACATCGGGCTGGTCCTGGCACTGCTGCAGCGCTTCGGGCAGCGAGTGGGCGCAGAATGCGCCCTCAGCTTGCCAGTCGGGCTGGCGCGTCACGACGACATTGCGGCGGCCAGGCAGGGGGCGGAACCTTGGGGGCAAAGAATCCCAGGTTTTGCGGCCCATGATCACGGGACTGCCCAAGGTGAGTCGCTTGAAATGCGCCAGGTCTTCGGGCAAATGCCAGGGCAGGGCGTTGTTGCGGCCGATCACGCCATTGGCGGCGCGGGCATAGATCAGGTGCAGAGCCATCAGCAGGCCGTCAAACCGCGACCGGCGCCTTGATGGCTGGGTGGCATTCGTAGCCCAGCACCTCGAAGTCGTCGAATTCGTAATCGAACAGGCTCTCTGGCCGGCGTTTGATATTCAGCGTAGGGTAGGGGAGTGGCTGCCGCGACAGTTGCAGCGCCACCTGTTCGGCGTGGTTGCTGTAAATGTGGCAGTCGCCACCGGTCCAGACAAAGTCTCCCACGTCCAGGTCGCACTGCTGCGCCACCATGTGTGTCAACAGGGCGTAGCTGGCGATGTTGAAGGGCACCCCTAGGAAAATGTCGGCGCTGCGCTGGTACAGCTGGCAGCTCAGACGTGCTGGCTCTCCCGCCACCGGCGAGGGCGCTACATAAAACTGGAAGAAAGCGTGGCAGGGCATCAGCGCCATCTTGTTCAGGTCAGCCACGTTCCAGGCGCTGACGATGATGCGGCGGGAGTCCGGGTTGGACTTGAGAGTTTTGATTACCTCTGAGATCTGGTCAATGTGGCCGCCGTCGGGCGTCGGCCAGCTGCGCCACTGCACGCCGTAGACCGGGCCCAGGTCGCCGTCCGGGCGGGCCCATTCGTCCCAGATCGAGACGCCACGGTCCTTGAGCCATTGGTTGTTGCTGGAGCCGGTGAGAAACCACAGCAACTCCAGGATGATCGACTTCAGATGCACTTTTTTGGTGGTGACCAGGGGAAAGCCTTCCCGCAGGTCAAAGCGCATTTGGTAGCCAAACACGCTTCGCGTGCCTGTGCCTGTGCGGTCGGCCTTGGCCACACCGCTGCTGGCCACATGGCGCATGAAGTCTTCGTATTGGGCACGAACGATGGTGCTGGTCATGGGATTTGATTGTATTTACAGGCGAATGACTCGGCCAGGGTTCAACAAGCCAGCCGGGTCCAGAGCCAGTTTGATGGCGCGCATCATGCTCAGCGCCACCGGCGACTTATGGTGCTCCAGGTGCGCGAGTTTGAGGCTGCCCACGCCATGCTCGGCCGAAATCGAGCCGCCAAAGGCCTGCACCGAGTCAAACACCAGGTGGTTGACCTGTTCTTCATGGTGCTGCAAAAACAGCGCCGCATCCATGGCCTCAGGGGCCTGTACGTTGTAATGCAGGTTGCCGTCGCCCAGGTGGCCAAAATTGACGAGGCGCACCCCAGGAATGGCCTGCGCCAGCAGGCGATCCGTGGCCGCCACAAACTCCGGAATGCGCGACACCGGCACCGAAATGTCATGCTTGATGTTGAGCCCCTCCGCCACCTGTGCCAAGGGTATGCTCTCGCGCACCTGCCACAGCTGCTGTGCCTGGGCCAGGTTCTCAGCCACCACGGCATCGCTGACGCAGCCGTCTTCCAGCGCAGCCTCCAGCAGGCGGTCAAACTGCTCTCGCGCATGGGCTTGGGATTCATGGTCCGAGTTTTCCAGCAGCACGCACCAGGGGCTCTGGCGCCAAAGTGGCACCCGCAGCTGGGGCAGGTGCCGGTCGACCAGGCTCAGGGCAAATTGCCCCATCACCTCAAACCCTGTCAGGCCGGCGCCCAGGTGACGGTGCGCCAGCTGCAGCAGGGTCAGCGCCTGCGGCAGAGACGGTACCGCGGCCCAGGCCGTTAGCCTTGCTGCGGGCAGTGGGTAGAGCTTGAGCGTGGCCGCCGTGATGATGCCCAGCGTGCCCTCCGAGCCGATCAGCAGGTCGCGCAGGTCATAGCCGGTGTTGTCTTTGCGCAGGCCCGACAGGCCGTGCCAGACCTCGCCCTGGGCTGTGACGACTTCCAGGCCCAGGCAAAGGTCGCGCGCATTGCCGTAGCGCAGGACCTGGGTGCCACCCGCGTTGGTGCCCAGGTTGCCGCCTATGGTGCAACTGCCCTCGGCAGCCAGACTCAGCGGGAACAAAAAGCCGGCTGCCTCGGCCTGCTGTTGCAAGCTGGCCAGAATGCAGCCAGCCTCGGCCGTCAGGGTCAGGTTGTCGGGATCGAGCCCTCGCAACTGGTTCATCCGTTGCAGGCTCAGCACCAACTGGCGGCCCGAGTGGTCGGGCGTGCCGCCCAGCACCAGCCCGGTGTTGCCGCCCTGGGGCACGATGCTGACCGGTTGTTGGGGTTGCCGTGAACGCTGGGCGATACAGGCCTGCACCACAGCCGCCACTTCGGCGGTGCTGCCTGGCCGCACCACGGCCAGAGCGCGCCCCCGGTCTCGTTTGCGCCAGTCCTGTTCCCAGGCGCTCAGGTCACCGTCGGTCAGGACATGGGCGGCCCCGACCGCGGCGCGCAATTGGTCCAGCAGCGCTTGCATGGTTCAGGCTTTCAGTGCCGCAGCCCGCAGCCTAATGCGTACATGCAAGGCGCAGGCGATGAACAGCGTGATGCACAAGCCGGTTTCGATCAGACCCAGCAGGTTGCCTGGCGATTTGTCGCTCCAGGCCCGCACAACGCCTTCAGTGAAGTAAAGCCAGACCAGCAGGCTGACCCAGCGGTAGGTGTACATGCGGTTTTTCAGCAGGCCGGCCAGCGGCACGCACAAGGGCAGTACCTTGAGCGCCAGCAGGGAGCCTCCGGGGCGTATCGGCGCCAGTACCAGCTCCCAGGCGAGGCCAAGAATGATCAGGCCGAGCAGGCTGCCCACAGCCAGAATACGGGTCGCATCCACTGAGGGCGATGCTTTTTGGATTGCAATAGTCATTGAGATGGCATCATACTGGCCATGAGTCTGAATTCCGTACCCCTACCTGAATCCCCAGTTAGCCCGGGAGGTCGATGGCGCTTGCTGCTGGCGCGTGTCGGGGCCTTCCCCTGGAAAAACACGGCGCTTCTTTTGCGCGCACGTTTTCGCGAAGACCGCCTCGCCTTGACGGCCAGCAGCCTGACCTTTACCACCACCATCGCCCTGGTGCCCTTCATCACCGTGGCGCTGGCGGTGTTCACCGCGTTCCCGATGTTTGCCAAATTTCAGGATGTGCTGCAGAAGTGGCTGATTGAGAGCCTGATCCCTGACAACATTGCGCGCCAGGTGCTGGGTTATTTGACCCAATTCGCCGGTAAGGCCAGCAAGCTGGGAGCGGCTGGCCTGGTGATTCTGCTGACCACCGCGCTGGCTTTGTTCTTCACCATTGACCGAACCTTGAACGCCATTTGGCGGGTGCCCAAGCCGCGACCGTTCGCGCAGCGGGTGCTGGTGTACTGGGCGGCAATCACGCTGGGCCCCCTGTTGCTGGGCGCCAGCCTGACGGCCACCTCGTATGCCCTGACCGCATCGCGTGGCATAGTGGGCGTGATGCCGGGCGGTGTCGGCTTTGCCTTGGACTTGCTGCAGTTTGTCCTGATGGCCGGGGGCATGGCTGCGCTTTACTACTACGTGCCCAACACCCGGGTTCGTTGGGGCCACGCCTGGACCGGCGGGGTGTTTGTGGCGGCAGGCTTGGAGCTGGCTAAAAAACTGCTGGCCGTGTACCTGGCCAAAGTGCCCACTTACGCCATGGTTTATGGCGCGTTTGCCACCTTGCCCATTTTGCTGATCTGGATCTACGTCGCCTGGGTGATCGTGCTGTTGGGGGCCGTGATCGCGGCCAGCCTGCCCGGCCTGCACTCGGCCATCAAGCAGCGGCCACGGGCGCCGGGACAGAGTTTTCAGCTGGCCTTGGAGACCCTGCAGGCGCTGGACCAGGCTCGCAGTGGTGTCGCCCGGGGATTGACACCAGCGCAGTTGGCCGGTCAGTTGCGCGTGACGGTCGCGCGGCTCGAGCCAGTGCTGGCCACTTTGCGTGGGCTA
>JBIKZZ010000155.1:0-7705 GCA_044354435.1 Rhodoferax sp.
CACTACAACACGGCGGTCGAAATCGACCGGCTGATCCAGCACCTGGATGAAGTCTTGCCATGACCCAGTCCGCCGCCGCCGACGCGGCCGGTTGAGGTCGTCGTAGGCTGTCATCCTCGCGGAGGCGGGGATCCAAGGCGCCATGGATCTCCGGTCGGAGCGGGAGATGACGTATCTGGCTAGATCTCCGGTCGTGCCCGCAGATGGCAGCTGGCCCGCCCGGCGCTACCGCCCGGCCAGCGCGGCCTGCAGTTCACCCACGCTCAGCAACTCTGACAGCACTTGCGGAGCCTTGCCCGGCAGGTGCAGCACATAGACCGGCACGCCGCTGCGGCCCAGTGCTGTGAGTGCCGTGGTGATGGCCGGGTCGCGCCGCGTCCAGTCGGCGCGCAGCAGCGTCACTTGGCGGGCCTTGAAGTCCGCCAGCAACGCGCCATCGGACAGGGTGGTCTGCTTGTTGTACTGGCAGGTGATGCACCAGGCGGCAGTGAAATCAACAAACACCGGTTTGCCGGCCGCCAGCGCGGCCTCGACCGCCTGAGGCGACCAGGGCTGCCAGGGGTCGCCAGTGCGGCTTGCCGCGCCGATGGCATCGACGGCCGGCAGGGGTTTTATGACAAAAGGGCCCAGAACCCAGGTCAATGCGAGCAACATTGCTATGGAAATTGAAGCAAGCCAGCGCCGGCTGGCAGGCGGACGGCCGAGCGACCAGAGCAGTAGGCCCAACCCCAACAGCAGCGCCAGCAGGGCGGCGGCGCCGTCAATGCCGCTTTGCTGACCCAGCACCCACAGCAGCCAGACCACGGTGGCCAGCATCGGAAACGCCAGCGCCTGGCGCAGGGTGGCCATCCAGGGGCCGGGCCGGGGCAGGGCGCGGGCCAGTGCCGGTGACAGGCTGGCTGCCAGAAACGGCAGCGCCATACCCAGGCCCATGGCGGCAAATACCGCCAGCGCCTGCCAGGTTGGCAGGCCCAGTGCCAGGCCTAGCGAGGCACCCATAAAGGGGGCGGTGCAGGGTGAGGCTACCGCCACCGCCAGCACGCCCGACAGCGCCGCATTGACCGCCGGGTGGCGCGCCTGCAGCGTGCTGACCCGGCTGGGCAGAAACTGGCCAAACTCGAACAGGCCGGCCAGGTTCAAGCCCAGCAGGGTGAACAGCAGCGCCAGTGACGCCACCACCGCCGGCGACTGCAGCTGAAAGCCCCAGCCCAGTTGCTCGCCGGCGCTGCGCAGCGCCAGCATCAGCGCGCCCAGCGCCACAAACGAGAGCAACACGCCGGCGCTGTAGGCCAGGCCGCTGATGCGGTGGGCACGGCGGTCTTGCGCGTGGTCGGCAAAGCCGACCACCTTGAGCGCCAGCACCGGGAACACGCAGGGCATCAGGTTGAGCAGCAGGCCGCCCAGCAGGGCACCGGCCAACGCGGCCCAGAGGCTCAGCGATGTTTGCGGGGGGGCTGCGACCCGGGCGGCATTGGCTTGAAGCGCCGCAGAGAGCGCGGGCGACAGGCCGGCGCTGGCCGCCGCAGCTGAGGCAGCGTTGGGTGTGGCTGGGGGCCACGGCCCGGTGACTTGCGTACTGAGTTGGTAGCCCTGGCGTTGGCCGTCCTGCGTGCCGACCACCAGCCAGGCTAGCCGGTCCGGGGTGTTGATGCGCTGCGCGAACAGCGGCACACGGACGGTCCAGACAGCACCCTGCCAGCTCTGTGCGGGCGTTGCAGCAGTTTCGATGATCTCCGCTGTTTCAATGAACAACTCCAGGGTCTGACCGCGCAGCGCTACCGGCAGGCTGGCGACCGTCAAGACGAGGCTTTGGCCGTCCAGGCGGGTGCTGGGCTCGGGCAGGACGCCGCCGGTCGGGCCCGCCAAGGGGCGTGGCCCGGCGGCCAGCGCCGCGGTGAAGGCCGTCGCATGCAGGGCGGTCGAGCCACGCAGTGGCAGCTTGAGGGTAAAACTGCCTTCCTCGGGGATGCACTCGCGTCGGCAGACCAGCCAGTTGGCCTGCAGCCGGATGTCGATCTCGCTGGCCAGCGCGGGCGGTTTGAAATCGGCACCCACCGTCAGCGGTACCGGCAGCAGCACCGTGCCCTCGTAGCCGTAGTTCGCCAGGTTGCCAATCGGGATCTTGTGCGGCAGCGGCCAGGCGATGTCGCCTGCCGCCAGACCTGCGGGCAGCGTCCACTGCAGTGTGGTGGGCAGGCCGGAGTCGCCTGAATTCTTCCAGTAGGTGTGCCATTGAGGCTGGTGGGTGAGTTGCAGACCAAGCCAGACCGTCTTGCCTGGCCCAACCCCATCAGGCGCGTAGGCCAGCAGCTCGGCGCGCACCTGGGGTGTGGTCACCACTGAATTGGTATGGTTTTGGGCGCCAGCTCTTGGACTAATAAGGGTTATCGCTATCGTAAATATAGCGATCAAGTGCGCAAGCAGGCGCGTGAGCGGGCGAACAGACATCATGGTGTGTAGGAGCAGTCAGGCCCGGTCAAAGTTCCACCTCTGTGGCGGTCAAGTTGAGGCCATTTCGTTTTACCCATTGGGTCATGCCTCAAGGGTATTTCTTGGCTGCATGTAGCACATCAAGCACCGTGACGGTATCGAGCGTTTGCTCCAAAATCACGACGTAGTTTGGGTGCGCCACCAGCTCTAGCGTGCCTGTGACGCGGCCACGTCGCCGCGGGAAATTTGGATCAGAAAGCTGGCTGACCTGGTCGTCAATGCTGAGCCATAAATCGATGGCTGCGCTGGGGTTGTCATGGGCGACATGATCCTCAATGGCTTGCAGGCTCTCCAGGTACTGCGGCTTGCGCAGCACCTTCATGATTTGTCAGCCAGCGCCTGACGTTGTGCCAGCTTTTGGGCGCGAATGAGGTCCCATTCTTGGGCATCCATAGCAGGGCGTGGATCATTCTGAGCTGCTTGTACCTTGGCTTTGAACCAGGTGTCGTACTCCAGAATGCCGCGCAACGATTCACGCACCAGTTGCGACACCGTTGTCTCGTGGTGCAAGGCATACGACTTCAATGCGAAATACTGCGACTTGGGCAGGTCAACATTCAGGCGTTGTGTGGGTTCTGGTGCCGCATCTGTCATGGTGATTTGAGTAATTGTGTAAAACCACATTGTCGTTGAATGCAGCCGTTGATGCTATGCACCGGCCCGGTGCTCATGCCGCGAAGCCGAGTACCACGCGCCGCGTCGTGGCGGATTTTTTCTCGATCTTGGTCACCACCACCGCGCCGATCTCGGCGGTGTTTGCGACGTGGGTGCCGCCGCAGGGTTGCAGATCGATCAGCGTCAGCGCGTCGCCAATGCGGATGGTGCGGATGCTGCCACTGCCGCGCGGCGGCTGCACCGACATGCTTTTAACCAGAGCCGGGTTGGCGTCGAGCTCGGCGTCGCTGATCTCGCCCACCAGCAGCGGCAGGGCGGCCGCCACCAACTTTGCCAGTCCTGCCGTCAGCAGGTCTTTGTCCAGCGCATCGGTCATGTTGAAATCCAGCCGCGCATAGTCGGGTGTGATCGAGCATCCATTGACCAGCTGCGGCACCAGATGGCACAGCAGGTGGGTGCTGGTGTGAAAGCGCATGAGCCGGTGTCGCCGCGCCCAGTCGATGCGGGCGGTCACCACGTCGCCCACGGCCAGTCGGCAGACTGAGGCTTGCTCCTGATTCAATAGCTGCTTAAGCCCGTCTGGCGTGGGTAAATGGCATATTTGCTTGGTAAAGCTGCCGTCTTCGGCTTTGCCTTTGCGGGTGTCGATGATGGCGATTTCTTCGCCACTGGCCAGTAACAGCACCCCTGCGTCGCCGGCCTGGCCGCCACCGAGCGGGTAAAAAACGGTGCGGTTGAGCACGATGCCGTGCGGCGTGATGGCGGTAACGGTGGCCTGGCACTCGCTGAGGTAACTGTCTTGGCGGAAAAGGTCTTGGGTCATGGCGACATGATAGTGGCCTGATCGGGGTCCGCCCCAGCTCCTAAAATGCTTCTGCCTAAACACGACACCTTTTTTCCCGATGCGAAGCCAGACAATTTTGCCGCGTTTGACGCCAATATGGAGCCATAATGGCGTCAAATTTTGTGATGGAGCTTAAATGGCAACGATTTCGATCAAGGATGTGCCCGACCCGTGGGCTGAAGCCCTGCGTCAGCGCGCGGCTCGCAACCACCGCTCCTTGCAAGGTGAATTGATGGCCATCATTGAGGCGTCTTTGGCCGGCGTGCCGCAGGCCACACCGGCAGTGCCAGCGATCGGTATGGCTTGGCGGGCGCCGACTGGTGTTTCGCGGGATGGGATATCGGTTGAGCAGGTCGCCCGGGAGATGGCCACAAAGTACCCGCAGCCGGTGACCAACCTGCCCCTGGGTGTCGACATCACACGCAGCGACCGGGACGCCCGGTGAGCGCGCCAGGCGGCGCCCTGTTCGTCGCAGAACCCCCGGCCCACTACCTGATTCAGCCGCCTGTGGTGGTGGATTGCAGCACCTTGGCCGGTTTGATTTTTCATGAGCCCTGGCATGCGCTGGCGCTTGATGGCCTGCGTGGACGGGCCCTGCATGCGCCAACGCTGCTGCCCTTTGAGATCGCCAGTGTGGCGGCCAAGAAGCACCGTGCGGGTCGCGCCGACATTGCCACCGATGGCCTGTTGCAGTTTGTCGCTATGGCTATTGCGCTCCACCCCGTGGACCCGGCGGCGGCCCTGGCGCTGGCGCTGCGCTACAGCCTGTCGACCTATGACGCGGCCTACCTCTGGCTGGCTGCCGAACTGAAAGCGCCTTTGGCCACCTTTGATGAGAAGTTGGCCGCAGCCGCGCAGGTGCATTTGGCAGCATTGCCCTGAGCCATGGCCAACACGCTGATTGTTCCGCCCGCCATCGTGCTCTGCACGCTCAACGCGAAGTACATCCACGCCTCGCTGGGGCTGCGCTACCTGTTGGCCAATATGGGCGAGCTGCGGGCACAGACGGCGCTGCGCGAGTACACCATCGCCCGCCGACCACCCGAGCTGGCCGACGAGTTGCTGGCGTTGCTTGGCGAACCACAGCCTGGCCGGGCTCAGGTGATCGGCTTTGGCGTCTATATCTGGAACGTGAGCCGGACCTGCGAGCTGGTGCGTCTGCTCAAGGCGGCGCGCCCGGCGCTCAAAGTGGTGTTGGGCGGCCCCGAGGTCAGCCATGAACACGCGCAGCAGGCCATCGTGGCGCTGGCCGACCATGTCATTACCGGCTGGGGTGATGTCAGCTTTCCCAAGCTGTGCCGTGCCCTGCTGCATGGCCCCGCGCCGCTGATGAAAATCATCCCTGGTGAACAGCCGCCGCTGGACCAAATCGAGCTGCCCTATACCGAGTACAGCGACGCCGACCTGGCGCACCGTGTGCTGTATGTTGAAGCCTCACGCGGCTGCCCTTTTAAGTGTGAGTTTTGCCTGAGCTCACTCGACAAGACCGCCTGGGCCTTTGACCTGGCCCCGTTTTTGGCTGAGTTGGATCAGCTCTACCAACGCGGTGCCCGCCAGTTCAAGTTTGTAGACCGCACGTTTAACCTCAAGGCCGAGGCTTCGGCGCGCATCCTGCAGTTTTTTCTGGACCGCTTGCCGCCTGCGCCACTAATCCACGCACTAGCCCCGGACCTGTTTGTGCACTTTGAGCTGATCCCGGACCAACTGCCAGAGCGGCTCAAGTCCCTGATCGCGCAGTTTCCACCTGGCGTGCTGCAGTTCGAAATTGGCATCCAGAGTTTCAACCCCGAGGTGCAGCAACGCATCTCGCGCCGCCAGGACCACGCCAAAACCCTGGCCAACCTGGATTGGCTGGTGACGCAGTCCCAAGCCCACCTGCATACTGACCTGATCTTCGGCCTGCCCGGCGAGACCCTGGCCAGTTTTGCCCAGGGTTTTGACACCCTGTACGCACTGCACCCGCATGAGATTCAGCTGGGCCTGCTCAAGCGCCTGCGCGGCACGCCGATCGCCCGCCACACCGAAGCCTGGGGCATGGTCTATGACGCTGAGCCACCCTATGCGGTGCAGGAAACTTCGGTGCTCAGCCGGGACGAGGTGCAGCGTTTTGTGCGGGTGTCTCGCTATTGGGACCTGGTGGCCAACTCAGGCCGATTCAGCCGCACGCTGGGGCTGCTGTTGCGGGGCCCGTCGCCCTTTGCTGCGTTTTTGGCTTGGAGCGACTGGCTCTGGCAGCGCAGCGGCCAGACCAGCGGTCTGAGCCCTGAGGCACTGGTGGACTATTTGTTTGACTACCTGACGGGGCCGGGTAAGGGCCCAGGGGAGCAGCCCGGCCAGGACCTGCAGGTGGTGCGGGACACCGTGCTCGACGCCTTGCTGACCGACTACCTGGCCAGTGGCGCCCGCGCCCGGCCACGCAGCTTGCAGGCGGTGCTGCCCGCCCAGGGTCCACCGGCCACGCGCAGCGGCACTGGCCTGGCACCACGTCAGCAGCAGCACGGGCTGGGCGCAAACGCCCCTATGATCACGCCATGACCCTGCCTTACCGCTTTTGGGCTGACCTGTGCACGCGCGACTTTGCGCAGCTGGACCCGGCCCGCACCATCGCCGTGCTGCCGGTGGCCGCCACCGAGCAGCATGGGCCGCACCTGCCGCTCAGTGTCGACAGCGTGCTGGCCGACGGCATCGTGGCGGCCAGCCTGCCGCACTTGGCGCCCGAGCTGAGCGTGCTGTTCCTGCCCACTCAGGCCGTGGGTCTGAGCCCCGAGCACGCCCGCTTTCCCGGCACCCTGACCCTCCGCGCCGAGACCGTGCTGCGGCTGTGGACCGAGATCGGTGAGTCGGTGGCGGCGGCCGGTGTGCGCAAGCTGCTGCTGTTCAACAGCCACGGCGGCCAGGTCAGCGTGCTGGACTTGGTGGCGCGTGACCTGCGCGCCCGCCTCAATGTGCTGGTCTACAGCTGTAGCTGGTTCAACCTGCCACTGCATGATGCGCAGGGACAGGACCTGAACGCGCTGTTCAGCGCCGAAGAGCACCGCTTTGGCATCCATGGCGGTGAGATCGAGACCTCGATGATGCTGGCGCTGGCGCCACAGCGGGTTCAGATGGACAAGGCTCGCCACTTTGCCTCGACCGCGCAGGCGCGGGCGCAGCAGTTCCCCATCTTGGGCAACGGCCGCAGCGCCAAACTCGGCTGGCAGACGCAGGACTACCACCCGGCAGGTGCCGTCGGCAACGCCGCCGCCGCCACCGCCGCCAAGGGCGAGGCCCTGGTGCAGGCGGCCGGCCTGGCACTGGCGCAGCTGCTGGCCGAGCTGGACCGCCTGCCGCTGAGCACACTGGTCGATCAGCCTGACCTCGGCTGATGCCGGCCGCCTATGACCTGCTGGCGCTGGGCGCCGCCGCCTGCTGGGCGCTGGGCAGCCTGATCTCGGTCGGTCCCTCGCGCCATCTGGGCGCCTTTGCCTTCAGCCGCTGGCGCATGCTGCTGGTTGCGTCGATGCTGTGGGCCGCCACTCTCACGCTGTCGCCCTGGGGCGGCTGGCAAAGCCTGCCACCGCAGAGCTGGTGGCCGCTGGCCCTGAGCGGGCTGGTGGGTATCTTTGTTGGCGATGTGGCCCTGTTTGCCGCCATGAACCGGCTTGGGCCACGCCGCGCCGGTGTGCTGTTTGCCACCCATGCGGCGTTCAGCGCGGTGCTGGGTTTTGTGGTGCTGGGCGAGCGCATCGGGCTGCAGGCGGCCCTGGGCGGCGCCCT
>JBIKZZ010000157.1:0-7703 GCA_044354435.1 Rhodoferax sp.
CCTGCTGCAGACCCTGGCTGACAGTGTGGCGCCGGGCGGTCTGTTGATCTACGAGACTTTTGCATCGGGCAACGAGACTGTGGGGCGGCCTGCTAACCCAGACTTCCTGTTGCGACCCGGCGAATTGTTGACCCAATTTGCGGATTGGCGTGTGATTGCTTTCGAAGACGGATTTCTGCCACAGCCCGAGCGTTTTGTTCAGCGCCTGTGTGCGGCACGGCCTGGCGGACCGGTGGCCGCGCTGCCGCGACGTTACCCGCTCTCGTTAGAATCCGGGCTCACTCCAACGCTTTAACACAATGAGTTCTTTATTCAGTCCCCTACGTGGCAGCATCGTGGCGCTGGCCACCCCCATGCACGACGATGGCAGCGTGGACTACCCTGCCCTGCGCCGACTGATCGACTGGCACATCGCCGAGGGCACCGACTGCATTGGTGTGGTCGGCACCACGGGTGAATCACCCACCGTGACCGTCGATGAGCATTGCGAAATCATCCGGGTCTCGGTCGAGCAAGCGGCCGCACGGGTGCCCATCATGGCTGGCTGCGGTGGCAACTCCACCGCCGAGGCGATTGAGTTGACCCGGTTCGCAAAGAAGGTCGGCGCCAACTGCCAGCTGCAGGTGGTGCCCTACTACAACAAGCCGACCCAAGAGGGTCAGTACCTGCATTTCAAGGCCATTGCCGAGGCGGTTGACCTGCCCATGGTGCTGTACAACGTGCCCGGCCGATCTGTGGCCGACATGGCTCACGATACTGTGCTGCGCCTGGCGAAGGTGCCCGGCATCGTCGGCATCAAGGAGGCCACGGGCAACATCGAACGCGCCCAATGGCTGATCCGAGAGGCGCCGGCCGACTTCTCGATTTACTCGGGTGATGATCCTACGGCGGTGGCCTTGATGCTGTGTGGCGGTCACGGCAATGTCAGCGTGACAGCAAATGTGGCGCCCCGCCTTATGCACGAGTTGTGTGTGGCTGCGATTGCCGGAGACCGGCAACGTGCGATGGCGCTTCAGTTCCAGTTGCTGCCCCTGCACAAACTACTGTTTGTCGAAGCCAACCCGATCCCGGTGAAATGGGCCATGGCACGTATGAAGCTGTGCGGTGGCGCGCTACGCTTGCCCATGACGCCCTTAACAGCGGGCAACGAAGCAGCTGTAGAGGGGGCGCTAAGCGCTTGCGGTTTACTTTGACGCGTCAGCCCTGACCCTGTCCAAATTGTTGAAGGTTTGCTCGTGAATTTATTTTTAAAACTACCGTGTCTAAGCTTGGCATTGCTGCTGTCGGCTTGCTCGGTACTCGAAAGCGACAAGATAGACTACAAAAGTGCAGTAAAGCCAACTGCGCTTGAGGTGCCGCCAGACCTGACCCAACTCTCGCGGGAGACACGCTACCTGGTGCCAGGCGCCTCGGTCACAGCCTCCAGCCAAGCGCTTAACCAGTCCGGGCAGGCCCTGACGACCGCTGCAGCGGTCTTGGGCGATGTGCGGATTGAACGCGCTGGCAATCAGCGCTGGCTGGTGGTGGGTCGACCAGCCGATGCGCTCTGGCGGCCTGTCAATGACTTTTGGAAAGAAAACGGCTTCGTCTTCACACTTGAGCAGCCTAACCTGGGCATCATGGAGACCGATTGGGCTGAAAACCGCGCCAAAATCCCTCAGGACTTCATTCGAAACGCATTGGGTAAGGTGCTGGATTCCTTCTATTCCAGCGGAGAGCGTGACAAATTCAGAACAAGGCTTGAACGCAACCCCAACGGGGGCACAGACATCTTCATCAGCCATCGTGGCATGGTCGAGAACTACACGGATAGCCAAAAAACCAACACCATATGGCAGCCACGCGCAGCCGATCCGGAACTTGAGACCGAATTTTTGCGGCGACTGATGGTCAAGCTCGGTGCCACCCAGGAGCAATCCAAATCGGCAGCAGCAGCGGCACCCGTTAGCAAGATTTCCAGGATAGCGACCGCCAATGGCCAGACTGTGCTGGAAGTTGATGCCGACTTTGACCGCGCCTGGCGCCGCGTTGGCCTGTCGCTGGACCGCACCAACTTCACCATCGAGGACCGGGACCGTGGCAAAGGCGTGTACTTCGTGCGTTACGTAGAGCCGTCGGCCGACAAGGGCGAACCGAGTATCTTCAGCAAGCTTTTCAGCAGCGCCAAGGCTGACCTCGCCCCGCTGAAACTGAGAATCACCATCGTCAGCCGGGGTTCAGCCAGCACGGTGTCGGTACAGAACGCGGCCGGCGCCCAGGACAACTCGCCCAATGCCCAACGTATCCTGAAGGCCCTCGCCGACGACCTGCAGTAAGCCAACCAGATGCTGCGGTTCCGCAATCTGGGCAGCGGCAGCACCGGTAATGCCACTGTGGTGGAGGCGCATGGCTCCCTGGGGGTCACGCGGCTGCTGGTGGACTGCGGTCTCAAACCACGCCAACTGAGCGACAGGCTGGCCCAAGCAGGACTCGCCGCCAGCCAGATAGATGCTGTTTTCGTGACCCATGAGCATGGCGATCACATCGGTTGCGCAGAGAGCTTTGTCCGGCGGCAGCACAAGCCACTGTGGATGAGCCGAGGTACCTACACGGCCATCGGCGCACCAGAGCTTGGCGGCATGCTGCACTTCGCGCGCGACGGCGTAGCGCTGAAACTGGGCGACTTGCAACTCATGCCTTTCACGGTGCCCCACGATGCCAACGAACCGCTGCAGTTGGTCTGTTCTGACGGCCTGTCGCGCTTGGGGCTAATGACCGATCTGGGGCATGCGACAGCCCACGTGCTGCATCACCTGCACGGCTGCCAGGCCCTGCTGCTGGAGTGCAACCACGACGCAACACTGCTGTCGGGCTGCAGCTACCCGGAATTTCTGAAGCAACGCATCGCCGGACGACTCGGCCACCTTTCAAACCAGCAAGCGGCTGACATTGCGCGCGCGGTCAATCATCCTTCTCTTCGGCTTGTAGTTGCCGCCCACCTCAGCGAGCGTAACAACCGACCTGCACTGGCACAAGCCGCATTGGGCGATGCCCTAGGTTGGATGCATACCGCCATTGGCGTCGCGGACCCGCTGCGCGGAACAGACTGGCTAGAGGTCTAAGGTCGACCGGTCCTGGCGCTTGCAACCCGTGCGCGGCAAGCGCCCAAAGAAAAAGCCACCAAAGGTGGCTTTTTCTTTGGTGCAGCGCAGCTTACTTGCTGGCAGCGGCAGCAGGTGCCGAAGCGGCAGCAGGTGCCGAAGCGGCAGCAGCGGCAGCAGCAGTAGCAGCAGCGGTAGCAGCAGCGTCAGATGCTGGTGCAGCAGGTGCAGCGGCAGCCGGCGCAGCAGCTGGTGCTGGTGCTGGTGCGGGAGCCGGCTCTTCTTTTTTGCCACAGGCGGCCAGAGCAGCAGCAGCGATCACAGCGGCCAGAATGAGGGTTTTGTTCATTTGATATTACCTTTTAAGTTGACGAAACGATTTCCGGAAATTGTCGCTGCAGCTGTGCTGCAATGACCAAGCAAAATGGACTCGAGTTATTTCGCTCAGCCTCAAATTATAAGATAAAAATTGGCCTGATCATCTGTCAATTGGCCAATGCCAAATCACGTTATAGACCCAGAGTGGTCGGGGCAAAGCCAACAATACTGACCTTCAGCTTGCTCCGCAGGGCTTCATGTAAGGCCTGCAAACGGACACGATCGGCACCATATTGTCCGACACCGGCCTGTGCGTCGGTTCGCGACAAAAACCAGTGCTGACTCCAGATGGCGCTGGGCAAACCGGCTAATGCACTGGGGGAGCACACCCGCCCTTCGACCAGGTGACTCCAGGTCTTGCGCCAAGCCACAAATCGCGGCTGCAGCCGAATGAGCAAGTCAAACCGGCCTGCCAGCAACACCAGACGGCGGCCCGGCTTAGCCCAAGCCTGCAAAGCGCGAATGGTCGACGTTTCGCCCAGTGGCCAGCCCTCAAAGCTGGGGTCGCTGAGGATGATCTCGGGCCAACCGTCGGCCGCCGCCCGTTCAAAAGCATGGCGTACCAGGCCCGCAAACGCCTCTTGACCCGAAAACCTGCCGCTCAAGTCCACCGCGAAAAACTCAGACGGCATGCACCCAACCTGCTTCTATCCAATGCTGCAACAAGGCTTGAGCATCGACGCTGAGCGCCCCCACTTGGGCAGCGTTCAGGCGGCGCTGGTCTGCCAGCCGCCGGATCAGGGTCGCGTCCTTACCGCCGGCTCGGAATGCTTCGCCATTGATGAACACGTGTCTGTCATCAAACATCATCTTGGTGCGGCGGTCCAAGCGCAGTGCTCCGGCAAGGGCGGCGTCAGCGGCGCTGGGCCGTTCAAACCAAACCTCAGACTTCGGTTCGGTCAGCAGTTCACCCAAAGTCCGGGCTAAAGCCAGCGGGTCTTTCAGTACCCGCAGAATCGCCTCGCGGGCGAAGGTCTGCACTGCCCTTGGAATTTCCGCCGGACTCAGGGTCGCCGGCTGATGCGGATCGCGGTACAGAGAGTCGCCCACCAGTTCCGGCGCATCGTCGGCCAGACGTTGAAGCAGTTCGCGCGCCAACTCCCCCTGCTGCTGCGCCCGGAATCCGATGGAACACGTCATGCATTCGCCGACCGCCACGCCATCATGGGCGTAGCGCGGCGGCAGGTACAGCATATCTCCGGCTTCCAACAAAAACTCTTGCTCAGGTGCAAAGTCGGCCAATATTTTCAATGGCACATCCGCTTGTAAGCTAAGGTCTTTCTGACGACCGATGCGCCAGCGCCGGCGGCCTTGCACCTGGAGCAGGAACACGTCGTAGCTGTCAAAGTGCGGGCCCACCCCACCGCCGTCAGTGGCGTAGCTGGTCATCAAATCGTCCAGCCGGCAATCAGGGACAAACCGAAATGCCTGCACCAGCGCATGGGCCAGTTCCTGGTGCGAATCCACCCCTTGCACCAGCAGGGTCCAGCCCGGCCGCTTCAAGGGCGGCAGCGTCCGCCGCTGAAACGGGCCATGCTTGAGACGCCAGTTACCGCCGTCCTGGATGACCAGCCGCGACTGCACCCCCTCCTGGGCCGCCAGTTCAAACAATTCGGCGCGGCCCATGACCGGTTTCACCTGAGGAATAGCCTGACGAACCAGCAAAGGTTTCTTGTGCCAATACTGTTTCATGAAGCGCTCGGGGCTGATGCCACCCAGCAGGGTTAGGGGCTCAGTGACATTCATTCAAGCACATCCATCAGGAGCTCCGGTCGGGTCAAATTAAAAAACAGCATGGCGAACTGCGACAATTCTCCTATGGAAATCAAACAACACTGCGTGGTCGGCTTGACCTGGACCCTGAAAGATACAACGGGCGAGACCTTGGACGTTCTCGAAGAGCCAGTTGAGTTTCTGGTTGGCGGCGCTGATCTGTTGGTCGTCATTGAAGAAGCACTGCAGGGCCATGCGCCCGGGGCCAAAATCGATCTGCACATTGAGCCCGAGCAGGGCTTTGGTGACTTCAACGACCAATTGATTTTTCTGGAGCCACGTCAGCTGTTCCCAGCTGAACTGGAAGAAGGCATGACCTTCGAAGGCGCCTCACTGCCCCCGGGCTGCAACGCGCAAGCCCCGGTTGACGCGCTCTATACCGTAACCGACATCTACCCGGAACACGTCGTGCTGGACGGCAACCACCCCCTCGCGGGGATTGCGCTGCGACTGAGCCTGCGCGTGAGCTCAGTGCGGGAGGCCACAGAGTCAGAAATTGGGCTCGGCTCGGCGGGCACCGGTTTTTTCCGGGTCACGCCGGTGGTTGCAGCGCTGTCCGAACAGCGAACCCTGCACTGAGTCAGCTTTTGCCGGTAGAGCCGTAACCGCCTTCACCGCGCGTGCTGGCCGGGAACTCGGTCACCACCCGAAACTGCGCCTGCACCACTGGCACGATGACCAACTGCGCAATCCGCTCCAGCGGCTCGATGGTGAAGGCAATGGTGCTGCGATTCCAGGCGCTCACCATCAATTGGCCCTGGTAATCGCTGTCAATCAGCCCAACCAGATTGCCCAGTACGATACCGTGCTTATGGCCCAGGCCCGAGCGCGGCAAGATCAGCGCCGCAAAGTTCGGATCTTTGAGAAAAATGGCAATGCCGGTGGGCACCAGTTGCCAGGCGTTCGGCTGCAGCGTGAGAGGTGCATTCAGACAGGCCCGCAAATCCAGCCCGGCGCTGCCCGGCGTCGCGTAGGCGGGAAGTTGACCCGCCATTCTCGGATCGATGATCTTGACATCAACCTGCATCATTTTGGCCTCCAGCCCTTATCCGGCGTGCAATGTTTGCTATCAATTGGCGAGCAAGTACGAGTTTTGAGTTGCGCGGCAATTCCTGAGCGCCGGCCTCATCGACCAACAGCAAGGCGTTGTCGTCTTGGCCAAAAGTAGCGGGCCCGATGTTGCCAACCAGGAGTGGAACGCCCTTGCGCGCCCGCTTGGCCTGCGCATTGGCCAGCAAGTCCTGGCTCTCCGCGGCAAAACCGACGCAATACAACGCCCGACTATGGGCCCGCGCCGATTGCGCCACGGCCGCCAGAATGTCCGGATTCTCAACAAAACTAAGTTCAGGCACCTGGCCCGAGCCATCTTTCTTGATTTTCTGGTCAGCCGCCACCGTGGGGCGCCAGTCGGCCACTGCAGCGCAGGCGATGAACACCGTGGCGGCATCCACCTGTTGCGCAACCGCTGCCTGCATATCGCGGGCTGAACGAACGTCGACCCGCCGCACGCCGCGCGGCGTCGCGAGGCTAACCGGCCCTGCCACCAGCGTCACGTCGGCGCCAGCCTCGCGGGCAGCCCGGGCGATGGCAAAGCCCATTTTGCCGCTCGACAGGTTGGTGATCCCACGCACCGGGTCGATCGCCTCATAGGTCGGGCCGGCGGTGATCAGGACCTGCTGGCCCAACATCGACTTTGCCTGGAAGAAGGCCACCAGATCGTCGAGCATTTCATGCGGCTCGAGCATGCGGCCATCGCCAGTTTCACCGCAGGCCTGGTCGCCCTGCCCCACACCCAGCACGGTCGCACCATCAGCGCGCAGTTGCGCCACATTGCGCTGCGTGGCGGGATGTGACCACATCTCGCGGTTCATGGCGGGTGCTATCAGCAACGGTACCGTCTGACGAGGCCGGGCCAGGCACAGCAGGCCAAGCAGGTCGTCGGCCCGGCCCTGCACCAGTTTGGCCATGAAGTCTGCGCTTGCAGGTGCGATCAGGCAGGCATCGGCCTCACGACTCAGGTTGATGTGCAGCATGTTGTTATCCGCCCGCGCATCCCATTGCGACCCGTAGACGGGGCGCTGGCTGAGCGCCTGCATGGTGACGGGGGTGATAAATTGGCCAGCGGCCTCGGTCATGACCACTTGAACCGTGGCGCCGGCCTTGATCAGGGCCCGGCATAACTCGGCTGACTTGTAGCAAGCGATGCCGCCAGTCAGGCCCAGTACGATGTGTTTTTCAGCAAGGTCGTTCATGGCTCGCAATGTAGCAGAGCGAGCCGACCCCAAAAGTGCCAGTAAACCTCGGCCGAAATCACCGGGGGCACGCCTATAATCGACATTTCCACCTCCCGAGCGTGAAGCTCCCCCTGACATGACCAAATTTGTCTTCGTCACCGGCGGTGTGGTGTCCTCCCTTGGCAAGGGAATCGCCTCAGCCTCCCTCGCAGCGATACTGGAATCGCGGGGCCTCAAA
>JBIKZZ010000158.1:0-7699 GCA_044354435.1 Rhodoferax sp.
AAGAAGCTGAGATTGCTGGAATCTGTTTGGCGAGCTCACGGCCCGCAACTTTGAGAAGACCATCAATAACCGAATCAAGCTCACCGCTGAGTTGATCGGCACGACCGAGGGTGGCGACAGTACGCTTCTTGACGCGCCCGCTATCGTCGCGGAAGGACTCGATAAGTTGGACGTAACGACGTGGTCCGGAGGTGGTGACCTTGACATACATGCCCCCACTTTACCAGAAATATTTAAAGATGAAAATCCAAACTATGTTTATAAAAACGTGCCCCCACAAGAAAAGTAAATATTCGGTGAACCCGTAGGCCAACGTAGAAATTGCTGGACACAGACACCTTTTTCCTCTACCGTTGCACTTGTGCGTGCAACCCTTACTTTTTCCGACACATCAGCCACCAAGGCCGTTGTTGTCGCACCGCCAGCGCCCTTTGCCCTGGAGTTCGTCACGATCACCAAGCAAGAGCATATCGAATTGAAGATGGCTGCCGTACAGTGGCAGAGGTTCCACCGCTTGGCATTGGCCAAGTGTGATCGGCAAGAAGTTCGCTACGACCGCATCGTACGCGAGCTCAAGGCACAGGCCTTGAAGTCAAATACGGCTTTGCAAGCCAAACTGGACTTAGCATTAGCTCAGGTGCGGGACCTGCAAAAGCGCCTCTTCTCCACCAAGAGCGAGCAAGGCAGACCCTGCGAGAGTCGCTCCAAAGCAGCAACGTGTCGTAAACGCGGACAGCAGCGCGGCACGGTCGGCCATGGTCGTACCATTGAATCCCAACTGAGCGAGCGCCATGAGGACATCGTGCTGGAGAAGCCGCAGTGTCCCGAATGCGGCTTAGCCTTAAAAGAGTTTGTCGGCACCGAAGACGCGCAGGTACTGGAGATTGAGGTCAACGCCTACCGCCGTGTCATCCACCGCCATCGCTATGCGCCGACCTGCGAATGCGGCTGTGTTAGCGGGATTGTCACGGCGCCAAGCCCTGCAAGACTTATCGAACGGGGCAAGTTTGGGATATCGGTTTGGACCAGTGTGTTGCTCGATAAGTTTGCCTATGGCAGGCCCAGCCAGCGTTTGCTACAGGACTTGGCCGACCACGGCTTGAACATGGCCCCCGGCACGCTGGCCGGTGGGCTACAGGCAATAGCGCCCTTGTTCAAGCCACTGAACGATGCACTGCTGTCAAAGCTGCGTACCGAGCCCTACTGGCATGCCGATGAAACCCGTTGGGCTGTCTTCGTCGAAATCCTGGGCAAGATTGGACACCGCTGGTATATGTGGCTATTCCAGTCGTGCTCGGTGGCTCATTACGTGGTCGACGAATCGCGCGCCGCCGAAGTGATCATGGCCGAATTCACCGGCGTCAAACAGGGCATCATCAGTTGCGATCGCTACTCCGGCTACAAGCGCTTTGCCCGCCTGAACCCCGGGATAAAACTGGCTTTTTGCTGGGCTCACCAGAGACGCGACTTCCTGGACTTGGCTAACTCATATCCTCAGAGCACAGCGTGGGCGTTTCAGTGGGTCGACAAGATTGGGAACTTGTACCACCTCAACGCTGTGCGCCTGAAGCTCCTCGTGGGCAGCCCAGAAAGGGTGGGCGCCCAACTGGATTTGGAGCAGGCAGTGCAGCAAATGGCCAGTGACTGCGCTGCAGGCGTGGCCAATCACGAAACCTTCCCCCCCGCCGCCAAAGTGCTTGAGAGCACCTGATTAGCAATGATGTTCAGCCAAGCTCACGTGGTGAGCCCGTTCCGACCTAACCTGCTCCCATCGTTCACTTTGGGTAGCAGTGCTATGGCCATGAATCGCATCCAGTTTCAACCCGGCTTGTCCATGCCGGAGTTCTTCAAACTCTACGGCACGGAGCCACTTTGCGCCCAAGCGCTGGAGAGTTCTCGCTGGCCTGAGGGCTTTGCGTGTCCGCGCTGCGGCTGCACAGCGCACTGTGTTTTGCGTACTGGTTCCCATAGGGTCTTTCAGTGCAACGCGTGCCGGCATCAAACATCGCTGATCGCTGGCACCGTGTTTCAGGGAACCAATCTGCCCTTGACGGTGTGGTTCTTGGCGATCTACCTCATCAGCCAGGCCAAGACCGGCCTGTCGGCACTCGCGCTCAAGCGGCACCTGGGTGTGAGCTATCCAACAGCCTGGCTGGTGCACCACAAGCTGATGCAGGCCATGATGCAACGTGAATCTCGCTATACGCTGGAGGGCCCGGTACAGGTTGATGATGCCTACCTTGGTGGTGAGCGCCGTGGCGGCAAGGTCGGGCGTGGCTCGGAAAACAAGGTGCCATTTGTGGCCGCAGTTTCGCTCACCGAGGATGGGCACCCCTTGCGTGTCAAGTTGACCCCGGTACCGGGTTTCACGCTCAACGCGATCACACAGTGGGCGCGAAAGAACCTCGCGCCCGGCAGCACGGTGTTCTCCGACGGACTGGCTTGCTTTGGTGCTGTCACGCTGGCAGGCTGTACCCATCAAAGCACCGTGGTAGCAGGTCGCAAACCGAAAGAAGTACCGGAGTTGCAGTGGATCAACACGGTTCTGGGGAACTTGAAAACCGGGCTCAGTGGCAGTTACCACGGGTTTGGCTTTCGCAAATATGCCGAGCAGTACCTGGGCGCTTTTGCATACCGGTTCAATCGGCGATTCAACCTCAGGACGCTGCCACAGCGTTTGCTGGTCGCGGCGCTTCAGTGTGGCCCGCACCCGCAGCGCTCGATTCGGTTGGTGGCTGACGTTCATTGCTAATCAGGTGAGAGCATGACTGCGCACTGGGCTGGTTTGATAGTCTTTGTCACTTGCCCATGGGTTGATATTGACAACAATGCGGCCGAACGCAGCATGCGTGTACCAGTCGTCGGAAGAAAGAGCTTTTACGGATCAGGCTCTGAAGGATCCGCAGAATTGGCCGCCACGATGTACAGCTTGTTTTCCACCATGAAGCTGTGGGGCCTGAATCCGCGAACTTGGCTTACTGCCTATTTGCATGCCTGCGCCGATAATGGAAATGCGCCGCCAGTCGATATCAACGCCTTTCTACCTTGGCAGATGGACGCCAAGCGACTGGCTCAAATGCGAGCGTGCCACCCTCAGGAAGTACTGAATAGTTCATGACCATTTACTGCGCACGCGACTTTAGCGTTGAAGACATACAGACTATTCGCGACCTGATAGCGCAGGACCAGAAGCTTCAGCGATCCGCACTGTCACGCAAACTTTGCCAGTTGTGGGGATGGACCAAGCCCAACGGGGAACTCAAAG
Source organism: Rhodoferax sp. (assembly GCA_044354435.1). Lineage (GTDB taxonomy): Bacteria > Pseudomonadota > Gammaproteobacteria > Burkholderiales > Burkholderiaceae_C > Rhodoferax. The sequence goes on from JBIKZZ010000158.1 coordinate 3,266, forward strand.
ACATGACGTGCCGCGTGGCATTGCTGCGCATGCAGGCCGATGGCCTCATTGAGTTACCACCATCAAGAATCGGCGTGGTTCGCAAACGAGCACATTTTCCCAGCACATGCGCCAGCGACGCGCAAACCCCTATCAGGCAGCCCGTCCATGAACTCCCACGCATCACGCTGCAAGTGGTGAGCGGCAAGACAACTTCGCTGCTGTGGAATGAATACGTGGCGCGATACCACTACCTGGGCTACGCGGCCATGTCGGGAAGCCAGATTCGCTACAACGTCTTTGCCGGCGAACAACTCGTTGCCTGCATCAGCTTCTGCGCTTGCGCCTGGAAGTTAAAAGACAGGGAGAGATTCATTGGCTGGAGCGAGCAGCAGCGGCAAAAGAATTTACAGCTCGTTATCAACAATGCGCGCTTCCTGGTTCTACCCTGGATCGAATCCAAAGGCCTGGCATCAAAAATCCTTGCTTTGGCGGCCCGTCAATTGCCAAAGGACTGGAAACACCGATATGGCTTCGAGCCCGTGCTGCTGGAGACCTTCGTGGAATACGAGCGCCACAAGGGCACTTGCTACAAGGCCGCCAACTGGGTTAACGTCGGACGTACCGCAGGTAGGGGCAAGAAATCCACCAGCCACAAGGTGCTCATCCCGGCCAAAGATATCTGGCTTTACCCGCTTCGCAAAAACTTCTCCACACTTCTGTGTAAATAGCAAGACGGGACTACCGAATATTTACCAAGAAAACGCAAAAAGCGCATCTAAGTTGTTGATTTCATTGAGGGCGGACTTCCGAAAGTGGCGTGAACTGTCGAACTCGGGAGCAACAAGCCCATGCCCAGCGGCGCGAGCAGAAGTGCTACCGTTTTTTCAATCAGGAACATAGAAAACAAGCATTACTTGAGGTATTCAACTGGCGCCCGTGTACTGCCGATACCACTCTACCCAACGTTCCACGCCCTGCTTCAAGGTTGTCGTCGGTGCAAAGCCCACGTCTCGCTTCAAGTCTTCCACGTCCGCATAAGTGGCCACGACATCCCCGGCCTGCATGGGCAATAAGTTCTTTTTGGCTTCCCGCCCCAGCGCATCTTCAAGGGTCTTGATAAAGGCCAAGAGCTCAACTGGCTGGTGGTTGCCAATGTTGTAAATCTTGTAGGGAGCGTAACTGCTACCAGGGTCTGGGTTCTGGGTGCTGAAATCCGGGTTGGGTGCTGCGATGCGGTCAAGCACACGCACCGTTCCTTCGGCAATGTCGTCGATGTAGGTGAAATCGCGCTGCATCTGGCCGTGGTTGAACACATCAATCGATCGGCCTTCCAAAATGGCGCTGCTAAACAACCAGGGCGACATATCAGGCCGCCCCCACGGGCCATACACGGTGAAATAGCGCAAGCCCGTGGTGGGCAGACCAAAAAGGTGGCTGTAGCTGTGGGCCATCAACTCGTTGGCTTTCTTGCTGGCCGCATAGAGGCTGGCTGGGTGGTCCACGTTGTCATGAACTGTAAACGGCATGCGGGTATTGGTCCCGTACACGCTAGAACTGCTGGCATAAACCAGATGTTCAATAGAGTTGTGGCGGCAAGCTTCCAGCAGATGGCCAAAACCCACCAGATTGGTCTGTACATAGGCGCTGGGGTTCTTGAGTGAATAGCGCACGCCCGCCTGAGACGCAAGGTGCACAACACGATCAAATCCCTCCACAACGAATAACTCCTCTACCGCTACCCCATCAGCCATGTCCAGGCGCACGAACTTGAAACGGATGAACGGCTTGAGCTGTTCCAGCCGTGCCAGCTTGAGCGCCGGGTCGTAGTAGTCGTTCAGGTTATCAATGCCCACCACATCGTCGCCACGCTGCAAAAGCAACTGGGCCACATGCATGCCGATGAATCCGGCCGCACCGGTCACGAGTACCTTCATGCCGACCGCCCAATCGGAAAGTATTCAAAATCCATTTCACGCATAGCCTGCGGCTCATACAAGTTGCGCCCATCAAAAACCAACGGGTTTTTCAGCAGGGTCTTTAACGCATCGAAGTTGGGGCTCCGAAAAACCTTCCATTCGGTCACGATGAGCAGCGCGTCGGCGTCCTTCACGGCATCCATGGGGCTGTCCGCAAGCAGCAGGTCGGCGCGCTCGCCGTAGATACGACGGGTTTCCTCCATGGCGGCCGGGTCGTAGGCGCAGACTGTTGCTCCCCTTTGCCACAGGGCTTCGAGCATGTCGCGGCTAGGAGCCTCGCGCATATCGTCTGTGTTGGGCTTGAAGGCCAGGCCCCACAGCGCAAAGCGCTTGCCGCTGAGGTCTTCGCCAAATCGGGCGGTGAGTTTTTGAATCAACACCCCTTTCTGGGCGGCATTAGCATCTTCGACAGCGTCCAGTACCCGAAGAGAGACGCCATTTTCCTGCGCGGTGCGACGCAGCGCCTGCACGTCCTTTGGAAAGCAAGAGCCACCGTAGCCGCAGCCGGGATACAGGAAGTGGTATCCGATACGTGGATCGGAGCCAATGCCATGGCGCACCTGTTCAATGTCGGCGCCCAGCTTCTCGGCAAGCATGGCAAGTTCGTTCATGAACGAAATGCGCGTAGCGAGCATGGCGTTTGCCGCGTATTTGGTGAGTTCGGCAGAGCGCACATCCATCACAACCAGTCGATCATGATTACGCTGGAACGGTGCATAGAGGCTACGAAGCATTTGTGTCGCCCGTTCGCTCTCGGTCCCGATGACAATCCGGTCGGGCCGCATGAAATCTTCAACCGCTGCGCCTTCCTTCAGAAATTCGGGGTTGGAAGCGATGCAAAACTCGACCTTGGCACCGCGCGCCTGCAGCTCATCGTGCAGCGCTGTGCGCACTTTGTCTGCCGTACCTACCGGCACCGTGGACTTGCTGACGACCAGCTTGAACGATTGCATGTAACGGCCAATGTTGCGCGCAGCGGTCACGACGTAGCGCAGATCAGCGGAGCCATCTTCATCTGGCGGCGTGCCGACAGCAATGAATTGGATCTCACCAAAATGCACTGCCGCTTCCACATCGGTGGTAAAGCGCAGGCGCCCGGCTTCTACATTGCGCTTGACCATATCCTGCAGGCCTGGCTCGTAGATGGGTATGCCGCCTGCTTGCAGCATTTCGATTTTTCGGGCGTCCAAGTCCAAGCATAAAACTTCGTTGCCTACCTCGGCCAAACAGGTGCCCGTGACCAAGCCGACGTAGCCGGTACCGACAACAGTGATTCTCATTTTATTAAGACCTCAGATTGATTCAAACCACTTAGAAGCTCGTGGTAGACCGCAAGCGTCTTTTCAATGACAATGCTCTCGTCAAACTTGGCCAGAGCCCGTTGTCTTGCAGCCACTCCAAGCTCGCGACGTAATGCAGGGCTTTCATGCAGGCGCTGAATAGCCTCCGCCAAAGCCTCCGAATCCCGTACCGGTATTAGCAATCCGTCTACCCCATCGGTCACGACCTCGCGGCAACCCTGCGAGTCGGTCGTCACGATTGGCAAGCCGCACGCGGCGGCTTCGATAAGACTTCTGGGGACACCCTCACCGTAGTAGCTGGGCAAAACCATGATGTCGGTATTGGCCAATTGCGCACGCATGTCATCCACATGCCCGAGGGCTTCGATAACACCTTCGGCCGCCCAGGCATCGATTTCGTCCTGCCGTACCGAAGCAGGATTGCCATGATCGGGGGCACCGGCCAGCAAAAAGCGAATTGGCAGCCCAGCGCCACGCAGCTTTCGGGCCGCTTGAACGTACTCAGCAATACCTTTGTCCCACAACAAGCGGGCCGCCAAAAGGACTCTTGTTGGTTGACCGGGAACAGATGCCCCGTCTGTTGGCTGAAAACGATGGGTATCCACACCAGAACTCTTGATCAGATGGACCGTGGACGCATCAACGATACCCGCCAGCGTGAAGGCCTTCACGTCGTCAGGATTCTGCAGAATCAGTCGCGACTGGGTGTTGTTCAAGGACCAACGCATCAAGCCGCGCACCAGTGGCCGGAGCAGGCGGGCCTTGAGCGAGTTGTTGGAGAACACATACCCCAACCCTGCCACAGCATTAACTCGTGCCGGTATTCGAGCAAAAGCAGCAGCAGCGGCGCCATAGACGACACACTTGACGGTGAAATGATGCACCACATCGGGCCGCTCGCGCCGGTACAGCAGCGCCAAACGCGTGAGCACAAGAATCTCTCGAAACGGGTTAAGGCTTCGTCTGTCCATCGACAGAGATACCCAGCGAAAACCTGCTTCACGCAGTCTTGCGCCGTAATCACCATGCGGCGAAATCAGCAGAACATCATGCCCCTGGGCCTTCAGCGCTCTGGCAAATGGCAGGCGGAAATTGAACAAATACCAGTCGGTATTGGCAAAGAGAATTATTTTCACCTCGTCAACCCCAAAGCAACACCCACGGATAAAATTGGT
>JBIKZZ010000159.1:0-7581 GCA_044354435.1 Rhodoferax sp.
GCCGCCGGCCAGTCGAATCGCATGGTCGTAGCTGTTGCGGTGGGTGCGGGCCATCAGGATGCGGTTGGGCATGGCCCGGGTATCGGGCAAGGCCGCCATGCGGTTGACATCCCAGCCCGCCAGACATGCTGCCGTGGCCAGCGTCAGGCCAGCGGCGGCACCCGAGGTCACGATGCCGGCGTGGGCCCCTGTGCAGCGGGCGATCACGCCGCTGGCGGCTGACTGCAACTCGGAAATGTCAACAGAGGCTTCGGCCGCCTGCGCCATCGCCAGCAGCACGGCCGGCGCCATCAAACTGCCGCCAAGCCGAGTCAGGGTGCCGGCGGCATTGATGCGCCGCGGCACCCCAAGGCGCTCATAGATGGCAGCCGATAGTGGCGCGGATGTGTGGGGTGTTGACGAACGACCGCTCATGCCAGCGCTGGAGCAGCAAGCTTGGCCGGGGTGCGCAAATGACAAGCCACCACATGGCCGGGGGCAATTTCCTGCAGCGGTGGATCCTCCACCTTGCAGCGGGCCTCGGCGTAGGGGCAACGGGTGTGAAAGTGACATCCCGGCGGGGGGTTCATTGGGCTGGGCACATCACCCTCGATCACCAAGCGGGCACTGCGCGCCCGGGGATCGGCAATGGGCGCGGCGGCCATCAAGGCTTCGGTGTAGGGGTGTTGCGGCTGGGCGAAGATGCGATCCCGGGGCGCGAGTTCCACAATCCGTCCGAGGTACATCACGGCGATACGGTGCCCGATGTGTTCCACCACCGCCAGGTCGTGCGACACAAACAGGTAGGACAGGCCGAACTCTTCCTGCAGGTCCATCAGCAAATTGAGCACCTGCGCCTGCACCGACACATCCAGCGCCGACACCGGTTCATCGGCCACGATCAGCCGCGGGTTGAGCGCCAGCGCACGGGCAATGCCCAGGCGCTGGCGTTGACCACCCGAAAACTCAAAGGGAAAGCGCTGGGCTGCATCTTTGCGCAAACCCACCTTTTCAAGCAGGGCCACGACCTGCCGGTCTTTCTCTGCCCCTTCCGAAATACCAAAGTTCTCCAGTGGCTCGGCAATGATCTCGCCGGCACGCATGCGTGGGTTCAAGGACGAATAAGGGTCCTGGAAGACCATTTGCACCTGCCGCCGATGCAGCCGCATCTGCTCTTCATCGAGGCGCGTGACCTCGGTGTCGCCCAGCCAGATCTGGCCAGCGGTGGGCTCCTGCAGCCGCAGAATGGTTTTGCCGACGGTGGACTTGCCACAGCCCGACTCACCCACCAGACACAGTGTCTCGCCCGCCGCGATGCTAAAAGACACCCCATCCACCGCACGCACATGGCCCTGGACGCGTTGCAGCACGCCCCGACGCACGGGGAATAGTTTCCTCAGATTTTCGACGCGCAGGACGTCAGCCATGGCCAGCCTCCTTGGGTGACCGGGCCACACTGTCCATTTCCCAACAAGCGGCCAGGTGCGCGCCCGGCATGGCCTTGGTCTGCTGAAGATCTGAGCCGGCTGGGGCATTGAAGTCACGCAGCGGCGGCGCCTGCTCATGGCAGCGTGCCTTGGCAAATCCGCAGCGCGGTGCAAACGCACAGCCGGCAAAGGCAGGCTGACCCGGGACCGTTTCCTTCAGCGAGGGCACGATGCCTTGGATTTCACTCAGACGCCGGGTTCGCACGCCCTGTCGGCCGCGCGGGATCGAGGCCATCAGACCCCGGGTGTAGGGGTGTACCGGGCGATCAAACAAGTCCTGGACGGTGGCTTCCTCCACCTTGCGTCCGGCGTACATCACGACCACCCGGTGCGCCGTTTCGGCGATGACGCCCAGGTCATGGGTGATCAGCATGATGGCGGCGCCGACCCGGCCGTTGAGTTCCATCATCAGCTTAAGAATCTGCGCCTGGATGGTCACGTCCAGGGCCGTGGTCGGCTCATCGGCAATCAGCAGCTTGGGGTTGCAGGACAAGGCCATGGCGATCATGACGCGCTGGCGCATGCCGCCGGAAAACTGGTGCGGGTAGTCTTGCAACCGCTTAGACGCATCCGGGATACGCACCAGGTTCAGCATCTCGGCAGCACGGGCCATGGACGCCGGGCCGGACAAACCCTGGTGAATGCGCACGGCTTCGGCAATTTGCGCCCCCACGGTGTGCACCGGATTGAGCGAGGTCATGGGCTCCTGAAACACCATCGCTATCTGGTTGCCGCGAATCTTGCGCATCTGGGCGTCGCTCAGGCTGGCGAGGTCTTTGCCCTCAAAGCGCACCTGGCCCTTCACAATGCCGCCAGAACTGGACGGAATGAGCCGCATCACCGACAGGGCTGTCACTGATTTACCGCAGCCGCTTTCGCCCACAATGCCCAGCACCTCACCGGCTTGGACCGTCAACGACAAGCCTTCGATCGCCCGCACCACCCCGTCACGCGTTCGGAAATGCGTGTGCAGATCGTCAATTTCAAGAATGGGTGTCATCACATCCGCCGTGAGATACGCGGGTCAAGCCGATCACGTAAGCCGTCGCCAAGCAAATTGACCGCCAACACCATCAGTGCCAAACAGATGCCTGGCGCAAAAATGGTCCAGGGAGCCATCTGCAGGTAGAGCCGGCTCGACGCAATCATGTTGCCCCAGGTGGGGAACTCTGGCGGCGTGCCGGCGCCCAAAAAGCTCAGACCCGCCTCTGCCAGGATGGCCGAGGCACAGATGTAGGTGGCCTGCACGATCAAGGGCGCAATGGTGCTGGGCAGAATGTGCCGGCGCAGCAGCTTGGTCACGCGCGTGCCATTGGAACGGGCCGCTTCAACAAAGGGCAGATCACGTACAGACAAGACCACGGCGCGCACCAGGCGGGCGACCCTAGGGATCTCGGGGATGGCGATGGCGATGATCACCACCTTGACGCTTGAGCCCAGCAGCGCCACCAACGCAATCGCCAACAGGATGGAAGGAATGGCCATGATGCCGTCCATCAAGCGCATTACCACCGCGTCGACCTTGGAAAAATAGCCGGCCAGCAGGCCGATGACCGCGCCACTGATGATGGAGATCAGGGCGACGAGCAGGCCGACCATCAGCGAGATGCGCGCGCCGTAGATCATGCGGGCATACACATCGCGGCCCAGGCTGTCGGTGCCTAGCCAGAAGTCTGCCGAAGGCCCCTTCAAGCGATTGATTGGCTCAAAGGCGATCGGGTCACGGGCAATGAACGGCGCCAGCAGAGCTGCCAGCGTGATCAGTGTCAGCAAGGCGCCCCCGACAACAATGGTCGGGTTGCGCCGGATGAAGTCTCCGACCTTGCTGCGCACAATCATGGGGTCCGTGGCCATCAGCTGTACCGAATCCGTGGATCAAGGAAACTGTAACTGATGTCAATCAACAGATTGATCAGCACATAAATGGCCGCAAAAATGATCATCACCCCTTGAATGATGGGGTAGTCGCGCCGCGATATAGCGTCCACCACCAGCCGGCCGATGCCCGGAATATTGAACACACTTTCGGTGATCACCACCCCAGAGATCAGTAGCGCCACACCAATGCCAATCACCGTGATGATGGGTACCGCGGCATTCTTGAGAGCGTGTCGCAACAGCATGGGCATGGTGGCTACGCCCTTGGCGCTGGCGGTGCGGATGTAGTCTTCAGCCAGCACTTCGAGCATGCTGGCGCGGGTGATGCGTGCAATCAGCGCCACATAGGCCAGCCCCAGGGCAAAGGAGGGCAGTATCAAATGCCGCAACCAAGGCCATAACCCCTCGGACATCGGGGTGTAGCCCTGCACCGGCAACCAGCGCCACTGCAAGGCAATGAAATAAACCATGATGTAACCGACCACGAACACCGGCACCGAGAAACCGGTCACGGCCAGACCCATCACCGCGCGGTCCAACAGGGAACCGGCCTTCCAGGCGGCCAGCACACCCAGGGTGACCGCAATGATCACCGCCACCGCCATGGTGGTGAACGCCAAAGAAAACGTGGGGCCCATGCGCTGCTTAACCAGCTCTGTGACCGGCACGTTCGAGAACATCGAGACACCCAGGTCGCCTTGCACGGTGGCCCAGGCCCATTTGCCAAACTGCTCCAGAAGCGGCCGGTCCAAGCCCAGGCTGGCGCGAATTCGGGCAATGCTGGCCTCGGTGGCGTTGTCACCCGCAATGATGGCTGCCGGGTCGCCCGGTGCCAGGTGCAACAGGGAAAACACAAATACCCCCACCACCACCATGACGGGGATGACACCCAGCAAACGACGGAGAATATAGGACAGCATCAGGTGTAGCTGCCACCACCTTCGAGGGGTGGTGGCAGAGTCGTTTCAGACTTTAGGCGTAACGCTCCACGTTCCACCATGGCACCACCTCTGGCACGGCCAGTAAGCCACGAATTCGATCTCCCCGGTAAACGGCCGGTTGTACCCACTGGCCGGTCTTGACGTCGTGCACATAGTCCATCATGGTCTTGTTGATGCGACTAGCCACACCCTTACGCGCTTCCAGGTTGGCCGCGTAAGCCCACTCGGTACGCATTTTTTCAATGTCGGCGTTCTCTGGCCAGCCAAACCAGGCCTTTTTGCCAATAGCGGCGTGGGCAAACAGGCTGATCGGGCTGGAGGTGGCATTGCCGCCACTCCATGTGTAGAAGACATTCCAGCCACCCTGGTCCGGCGGGTTCTGGTTGGAGCGGCGGGTCACCACCGCACCCCAGTCGGTGGAGGCCAACTGCACGTTGAAGCCAACCTGGCGCAGGTTTTGCGCCACCACCAACATGGTCTGATTCATGACGTGGATATTGGTGGCGTGCAACAGCACAATTGGCTTGCCGTCATAGCCGGATTGCTTGAGCAGCTCGCGCGCCTTGGCCTGGCGTTCGGCCATCGGTGCCTTGAGCATCAAAGCCTCGGAGCCGTCCTCAACGCCCATTGCAGAGCCGCAGGTGAAGTGGGAACCGCAGGTGCGGTAGTAGCTCGAGTTACCAATGGCGGCTCGCTGGATGTCTTCCTGGTTGATCGCCAGCTGAGCTGCCTTGCGGGCCGCCAAGTTGTTAAAAGGCGGATGCAGGTGGTTCAGGCGCACCTGGCCCACATTGCCGAGCTTGCTCAAGACTTCCGTTTTGATACCCGGCGAGGCAATCAGGGTCGGCAGGATGTCAATGGGCGGAACTTCGTAAAAATCTACCTCGCCGGCCATCAGAGCCGAGGCTGCAGTTTGAGCGTCGGGGATGATGTCCCAGATGACCTTGTCGAGCAGCACCCGCTTACCGCCAGCAATGCCGGAGGCTGGCTCGCTGCGCGGCACGTAGTCTGGGTTACGCTCGTACACCACCCGGCTGCCGGGCCGATACTCGGATTCGATGAACTTGAACGGGCCAGAACCAATGTGCTTGGTGATCTGGGTGTTGGGGTCTGTGGCGGCGATCTCAGCCTTCATCATCACGCACAGCGGGGTGCTGGTCTTGGCCAGCGCATCGATCAAAAGACCATAGGGCTCCTTAAGCACGATGCGGAAGGTCTTGGCGTCCACCACCGGGGTGTCGGCCACGCGCTCAAACAAATGCTGGCCGGCACCGTCCCTGGCCTGCCAGCGCCGGATGGACGCCACGCAGTCGCGGGCAGTGACATCGGTGCCATCGTGCCACTTCAGGCCGGGGCGCAGCTCAAAGGTGTAGGTCTTGCGGTCGGCCGAAATATCGGTTTTGCCAACCATCTGCGGCTGCGGGTTGAAGTTGGCATCAATGCCGAACAAGGTGTCGTACATCATGGCGCCGTGGTAGGCCGCCATGTTCTGGGTGGTCCAGATCGGGTCCAGCACATTCAGGTCGCCGTGGGGGACCATGCGCACCTGCCGCGGAGGTCTTTGCTGGGCGCGCGCCACATGGGGTGCGCCGATACCGGTCAGGGCGGCGGCTGCCGCACCTGCTTTCAAAATGGAACGCCGTGAACTGGTCATAAAGTGTTCTCCTGTTGATCGGCCAAATGGTTCAGCTTGCCAAATTGCAGCTGCCCATCAGGCCATGTTGTTGAGCCCGTTTTCATTTAATCACATTCAGGCGCGCGGAACAATCTTGCATTGCAGCATCACAGCCTCAGACAGGCCGCCAATTGATGGCCCACTTTTTCTGCTTCGCCTAAGTGCAAGTTGCACGGATCCAGGTCAAAGTAACCCAGGTCCGTCTGATAGTCGCGCACCATGACCGGCGGGTTGGCTGCCGCCAGGGCATCGGCCAAGCGGCGGGCTGTCCAATCGCTGGTAGGCAGCACGGTGACCCGCAGGCGATCGAGCGGGTTACCGGTGGGGTCTGGCACCACGCGGCAGCTCACATCGGCGCTGGGCGCCATCACCTGCATCCAAAGGTCAAGCGCCTGCCGCTCACGGGCCCGAATGGCCTGATGGTCGCGCCGGCCCCAGGCCTGCAGGGCAGCCATCACGCCGGCAATGCTTTCCTTGCCAACCTTCATCCCCCGGCCGATGCCGCGGTTCTGTAAGGCGGCCGCCCGCACCAGCGCCCTGCTGCCAGCCACGATGCCACTGGTGGGCCCACCTAAAAACTTGTGGCCGCTGTAGACCACCAAGTCGGCGCTCCTTGCCAAAAAACCGCGCAGGTCGTACTCGGAGGCTGCATCGACGATCACCGGCACACCCTTGGCGTGGCAGATCCGGCAGAACTCCTCCAAGCCCAGCATGGCGTATTGCACCGTCATGTGCGAGACGACAAACACCGCGCAGGCGGTGCTCTCGGTAATGGCTTCGTCCAGCTGGTAATCCCGCGCCATGCTGACGGTGCCAACCGGCACAACGCGGGCGCCGGTCATAGAAATCGTCTGCTCCAGTGAGGCGCCGTAGCCGACCATGTGGCCGAGTTGCACCAGCACATCGCGCTTCAAGCCGGTGGTGTCGGGCAGGCGCTCAATGGCCAGCAGCCGGTCGCCTGTGAGCGTGGCGGCCACTGCCAGGGTGATGGCGCTGGCGCAGCTGGCGGTGATGAAACCAGCCTCTGCACCGGTAGCCGATGCAACTGCCTCAGAGGCCAGTTGGTGCAGGTGCTGCATCTCCACAAATTCGCCCGCGATGGCGGTCATTGCAGCAATGGCCTCGGGCACCATGATCGAGGCACCGAGCACCGTCATGGTGCCCGAGGCGTTGATGATGGGTCGCAGCCCCAGCTGCCGACGGATGTCCGGCTGCGCCAGTTCTGTGGTGACAGTCATCGGAGGCCCCCGGTTTGACTAGCCGTCGACCTGCAAAATGACTTCGATTTCGACCGATATATTGCCCGGCAGCGAACCCATGCCCACGGCAGAGCGGGCGTGTTTGCCGGCATCGCCAAACACGTTGACGAACAGGTCAGAGCAGCCGTTGATGACCTTGGGATGGTCGGCAAAGGTCGGTATCCCGTTCACCATGCCCAGCACCTTGACCACACGGCGTACTCGCCCCAGGTCGCCCAGCGCCAGGTGAGCCACTGAGAGCAGGTTCAAACCCGTGAGTTGCGCATGCAGGTAGGCCTGCTCCACCGTCACATCGGCACCCACCTTGCCGGTGTGCTGCGAGCCGTCGGCTTTGCGCGGACCCTGACCCGACAGGTAAAGAA
>JBIKZZ010000010.1:0-29171 GCA_044354435.1 Rhodoferax sp.
GCAGCAGCCAGTCGGCCCCCTCAGCTCGCCAGTATCTGTCCCCAGTTACTATTTCACCAACAACTTAGCCAACCCATGAACACATCCACATTCCTCCAAGCCCAGCTAACTCACACACTCCCATCGGACCACACGCGAGCATTGCTGATCGGGCGGCTTTGGCTGCCCGGTACCGGGCCGGTGCTGGTGACCCTGCACGATGGCCACTTGCATGATGTGTCGCCCCTGGCGCTGACCAGCAGTGGCTTGTTGGCGCTGCCCGAGCCGGCTGCCGCTGTGCGCGAAGCCCTGGCCGCCGGGCGCTTGCCCGTTATTGCCAGCTGGGCCGAGGTGGTGGCCAATGCCGAGGAAGCCATCCGTGATGCTGCTCGGCCCTGGCTGTTGGCGCCTTGTGATTTGCAGGTGATCAAGGCCAGTGGCGTGACCTTCATTGCCAGTTTGCTGGAGCGCGTGATCGAGGAGCAGGCTCGGGGCGATGCCAGCCGGGCTGATGCCTTGCGGCGCGATTTGCACCAGATTTTGGGGCAGGACCTGACGGGTATCCGGCCGGGTTCGGCTGAGGCGCAAGAGGTCAAGCGGGTGCTGCAAGCGCGGGGCGCCTGGTCGCAGTACCTGGAGGTGGGCATTGGCCCCGACGCTGAGATTTTCACCAAGGCCCCGGTGTTGGCTGCCGTGGGCACGGGCAACGATGTGGGTCTGCACCCTGGCTCGAGCTGGAATAACCCTGAGCCCGAGTTGGTTTTGGCAGTTAGCCCCACCGGCCAAGTGGTGGGCGCCGCCCTGGGCAACGACGTCAATTTGCGAGATTTTGAAGGCCGCAGTGCGCTGCTGCTGGGCAAGGCCAAGGACAACAATGGCTCCTGTGCGATCGGGCCGTTCATTCGTCTGTTTGACGCGCATTTCGGGATTGACGACGTGCGCCAGTGCGAGATCAGCTTGCGGGTGGATGGCGTGGACGGCTTCAGCTTTGAGGACCGGGGCGCCATGAGCAGCATCAGCCGTGACCCCTTAGATTTGGTGGCGCAGGCCATGGGCCGGCACCATCAATACCCGGATGGCATGATGATGTTCCTGGGCACCATGCTGGCCCCGACCCGAGACCGCGATGCACCGGGGCAGGGCTTTACGCACCATACCGATGACGTGGTGACCGTGTCTGTGCCGGCGCTGGGCCGCCTGGTGAACCGGGTTGACCGCTCGGACTGCATCAGCCCCTGGACTTTTGGCATTGGCGCGCTCATGGCGAACCTGCGCAGCCGGCCTGGAAAACCCTCAGGCGTCTGATTTACGCCTTATTTCCAGTAAAGTAAGTAGCGGCCCTATTGAACTTGCGGCGCAGTCGCGATAGTATGGCCAAAGTCGTCTATACAACCTTAACTCGGAACTTGACATGAAAAAGCTGTTTACCCCGTTGCTGGCGTTGGCCACCGCCGCCCTGTTGTTGCTGCCCGTGCAGTCCTTTGCGCAGACCAAATCCCGTCTGGCACAGATTCTGGAACGCGGTACCCTGCGCGTGGGCACCACCGGTGACTTCAACCCGATGTCGATGAAAGACACGGCCACCAATACCTACACCGGTTTTGACGTGGAGGCCATGAACCAACTGGCCGCCGACATGGGTGTGAAGATCGAGTACGTGCCAGCTGAGTGGGCTACGCTCGTCAACGGCATCGTCGCTGACCGTTTTGATATTTTCTCTGGTGCGTCGCTGAGCATGGCGCGCGCCAAGACCGTCGCGTTTTCGGCACCCTACCTGTTTGCCGGGACAGTGCCCATGGTCAGCAAGAAGACCGGCGCTGCATTGACCACCTGGGACAGCATCAATAACGCCAATGTGACCGTGGCCGTGTTGATGGGCACCGTGTTTGAGCAGCAGGCGCGCGCCCATTTCCCGAAGGCCAGGATCCGGGCGGTTGAAAAGCCGGCCACTGGTTACCAAGAGGTGCTGGCCGGTCGTGCACAGGTCACCATCACCAGCAATGTGGAGGCCGCCACCCTGATGAAGACCTACCCTGACCTGCAAGTCGTCGGCTCAAGCTCAGAGATGCGGAACAAGCGTCCCTTTGCCTACCCCATGCCCCAGGGCGACCACGCTTGGGTGACCTTTGTCAACAACTGGATTTCCTTGAAGGATGCCGAGGGCTTTTTTGACGGGCTCGAGGCCAAGTGGTTGGTCGCGAAGAAATAACAGTGCTGAGATGGTGGCTGTTGGCGGCCGCCGCCCTGGCGGCCGGCCCTGCCGCTGCCAACGAAGGTAGCGGTTACAACTGGGGTTGGTATGTGGTCAACCCGTTTCAGGACAAGGGTTGGTCCAACCTGAAGTTTTTGGCCGAGGGCGCTGGCGCCACCCTGCTGGTGTCTATGTGTGCCATTGCACTGTCGGTGGTGCTGGGTGCCACCGTGGCGCTGGCGGGGCTGTCGCGGCGCAAGACCCTGAACCGGCTCAGCCGGGGCTACGTCGAATTGTTCCGGTCCATTCCGCTGCTGGTGCTGTTGCTGTGGGTGTTTTACGGCTTGCCGGTCATCATTGGCCTGCAACTGGGGGTGTTTGCCACCGGGGTGCTGTCGCTGGCGCTGAGTGACTCGGCCTTTGAGGCTGAAGTGTTCCGCGCTGGCATTCAGTCGGTGCCCAAAGGTCAGATTGAAGCCGCCAAATCATTGGGTCTGTCTTGGACCCAGCAGATGCGGCTGGTGGTGTTGCCGCAGGCAATTAAAGTCATATTGCCGGCGCTGGGCAACCAGTTTGTCTACGTGGTGAAGATGTCGTCTTTGATCTCGGTGATCGGTTTGCAGGAACTGACCCGCCGCGCCAATGAACTCAATGTCAGCGAGTACCGGCCGCTAGAGATCTATACCTTGCTGGTGCTGGAATACCTGATCCTGATCCTGATCGTGTCTTATCTGGTACGCCGTTTGGAGCGCAGGTTGGCGACCGGGAATTGACGCATGCGCTTGCACCACGCCACCTGGCCCGAGATCGAAGCCTACCTGCTGCGCTCAAAAGGCGTGGTGATACCCACCGGCTCGACCGAGCAGCATGGCCCGACCGGCCTGATTGGCACCGACAGCATCACCGCTGAAACCATCGCGCATGCCATGGCAGAGCGCTGTGGCGCTTTGGTCGGGCCGACGCTGACCTTAAGCCAAGCGCAGTTCAACCTGGGGTTTCCCGGCACCATTTCCCTGCGCCCAACGACTCTGATCCAGGTCATCATTGACTATGTGCAGTCATTGGCCCGCCATGGCTTTGAGCACTTTTACTTTCTTAATGGCCATGGCGGCAACATCTCGCCGGCGCACTGTGCGTTTCAGGAGCTGTATGCCGACCAGAGCCTGGGCCGACACACTGGTGCGGCTATCCAATGCCGGCTGCGGAGTTGGTGGGATTTTGCTGAGGTCAATGAGATCCGTCAGCGGCTGTACGGGGCGGCTGAGGGCATGCATGCCACACCGTCCGAGCTGGCCATTACCCGGCATGTGTTGCCAGCAGTCAGCCGTGCTGACGACTTACCCGCGCCTACTTTGTTGAGCGCCGACTTCATCAAGCGCCATGGCGGTGACAACCATGAGCACGCGGCGGCGCACCGGGCCCAGTTCCCCGATGGCCGGGTCGGCTCGCATTCGGGCTTGGGTTTGGCCGAGCATGGCCTCGCCTTGGTCAGCGCAGCAGCCGAAGCGGCAGCCCGCGACTACGCTGCGTTTTTGGCCGGACGTGAGTCATGATTTTCCATGCCACCGCCTTGTCGAGTTACAGCGCCAAGGTGCGGGTGGTGCTGTGCGTTAAAGGCCTGGACTTTGAGGAGCGTGCCCCGGCACAGGGCTATCGCTCCCCCGAGTACCGGGCGGTGGTACCCATGGGCACACTGCCGGCCATCCAGATCGGGGACTGGGTGCTGTCCGAGTCCGAGGTGATTAACGAGTATCTGGAGGAGTGTTACCCCGCACCGGCGATGCTGCCGCAAGACCCTGAGCAGCGGGCCCGCGTCCGATTTTTATGCCGCTTTCACGACCTGCACCTGGAGCCCAAGGTGCGTGCTCTGTTTGGCCATGTGAAACCGGCACACCGCAACCCCGAGACGGTATTGGCCCTGCGGACCGACATCGAGGCGCGGCTTGGGCAACTGGCAGGCTGGGCCCAGCCCCAACCCTTTTTGCTGACGCCGAACATCAGCCTGGCTGATTGCGGCTTTCTGGTGACTCTGCCCTTGGCGGCCGCGGTGTTGGCCGCTTGTGGCGAGAGTCTGACGCTGCCGCCGGTGCTGGCGCATTGGTTGTCGGTGGCTTCCGTACATCCGCCAGTGGAACGCGCCTTGGCCCCGTGGCGGGAAGCCACCCAAGCCTGGTTGTCAAGTTGAGGAGTAGATCAAAAAATGTCTGAGTTGAATCGCAGCCCCTTGGCTGATCCCGGCTGGCAGTACCTAGAAAAAATTGCCCTGGAAGACTTGTCGCGCGACGACTGGCATCTGTTGGAGGGGCAGCGCCAAGTTTATCTGGCCCGCCATCAGGCTGAGCAGGCGCTGCGCCTGCTCAGCGCCAGTGAGCATGACCCCTGCTTTGGTTACCAGGTCAACAATTACCGGCATTCCCTGCAGTCCGCCACCATGGTCTTGCGCGACGGTCTGTCAGAAGAAGATGTGGTGGTGGCCTTGTTGCACGATGTGGGCTTTATTGCCTGCCCGATGCTGCATGGTGACTTTGCGGCCTCCCTGCTGGGCGCCTACGTTTCAGACCGCAACCACTGGATGTTGCGTCATCACGCCACCTTTCAGAACTTGCATTCACCCAACATGCCGGGCGTGAATCAGCATGAGCGGGAGCGCTGGCGAGGGCATGAGCACTTTGACTGGACGGCTGAGTTCGTGGCGCGTTATGACCAGGCGGCGGCTGACCCAGCCTACCCCTGCGAGCCGCTGCAAACCTTTGTGCCCATGGTCGAACGCATTTTTTCTCGCAAACCCCAGGACCGCCGGTCCATCAACAAGGAAAACCCATGAGCGCATGGATCAAGATGATTCCCCTGGAGGAGGCCACTGGCAAACTCAAGGACATGTACCAACTGGCCCTGACCCCCAGCGGCACGGTGGACAACGTGATGCGGGCCCACAGCCTGCGACCGCACAGCATGGAAGGGCACCTGGTGCTGTACCGCAGCGTGCTGCACAACCCCGATAACACCTTGCCCTTTTGGTTTCTGGAGGTGGTGGCCTCGTACGTGAGCATGACCAACCGCTGTGATTACAGCCTGACGCATCACTTTGCCAACGCCCGCCGCCTGATGAATGACCCGGTGCGCTCGCAACTGGTCTGGGATGCCCTGTCAGCGGCGGAACCGGAGCGCGCGTTTTCGGGCAAAGAGCTTGAGCTGCTGCGCTACGCCAGAAAACTGACGGCCGATGTGGCCCACATGGAGAAGAGCGACTTTGAGGCGCTCAAGGCCAGCGGCTGCGACGACGGCGAGATTCTGGAGGTGAACCAGGTCTGCGCTTACTTCAACTACTCCAACCGGCTGCTCAACGGTCTGGGCGTGACCACCCAGGGCGATGTGGTGGGCTACTACAAGGAGCCGGCCGCGACCTGAGGCTGGGCTTCGGCCTCGATCAGGGCCGTCAGGCCGGCGCGAAACCGGTTGGCGGACGCATCCAGCAGCAGGCCGGTGGTTTGGGTCGAGCGGTTCCTCATGCCGCGGTGCACAGCCTCCAGCACGATCTTGTCTTCTTCAAAGGCCAACTTGGCACCAGCCGCAATCCGCTTGGTTAGCGCATCATCATCGGCGTCTGTGTTGCGGTGCTGCAGCCAGAAATAGCGGGTGTGGTCCTCGTCGATGGGTGTCAAAAAGTTGTAGGACACCATGCGGTAGGTCTCGGGGCCGTCCACCATGCCAGGGCCTCCCTTGCCAGCCGGGGTGTAAATGCCCATGTTGATGGCCAGTGAGGGGTAGCGCACCTCGTAATGCTGCAGCCGGTCGGCGTTGCCAGCAAACTTGACCAAAGGCGCGTAAAAGGGTGGCGGCGGCTGGTCGAGCAGCCAGCGGCTGCAGATCACGCCGCCAGCATCAGCGACGATCTGTAGGGGTGTGTCATCGGTGCCGGCTCCAGCAAACGAGGTGCGGTGCACCCAGGCCACGTGGGACGGGTCCAGCAGGTTGTCCACCAACCACAGGTAGTGGCAGTCCACCAGCAGTTGGTCGCCCTTGGTCAGGCCCCAGCCGGGTTGGCCGTGGTTGGCCATCTCGAACACCGGGCTAGCCGCTGCCTGCGCCGCATCACCCATCCAGATCCAGAGCAGGCCATACTTGTCTTGCACCGGGTAGCTGCGCACCTTGGCAAAGGGCGGGATTCGGACCTGTGTGGCGGCATCAATGCAGGTGCCCGAGCAGTCAAAGGTGAGGCCGTGGTAGCCGCATTCGATGGCATCACCCTTGATGCGCCCCATGGACAGTGGCAGTTTGCGGTGGGGGCAGGCGTCTTCCAGGGCCACGGCTGCGCCGTCTTGCGTGCGGTAAAGCACCACGGCTTCGCCCAAAATGCGAACAGCCTTAGGCTCGCGCCCAACCTCAGGGGACAGCGCCGCCACGTACCAAGTGTTTTTTAAATAGGTCATGATGAGAAGATCTTAAACGGTGATGTCGGTGGCCAGTTGGAACAGACAATCGCCACGCTCGCACAGGGCCGGCACCCTTTTGCAAAGCACCACGCCGGCGCGGTTAAATTGCAAGAGCAGCGGCTCACGCCAAGGCGTGCGGTGGAAGTGAATGCGTGCCGCAGGCTGGCCTTGCACGACCTCGGCGCCAATCTCGACCAGAGGCTCAAACAGGCCGTCATCGCTGGCGTAAACATAGTAGTCGTCGCCACCCACCTCGGTCATGCGGGTGGTCTCGGTCAGTGGCGCCAAGGGCACATCCACCAGGCCGGTGGCGCTCAGCAGCCGATGCATGCCGCGCTCCATCAGGGCCAGTGACGATGGTGTGACCAGGCCACCGCCACCCACTTCAGTGGCCAGCGACAGAACGCCCTGGCGCAAGGATGCCGCAGTAAACGAGCGGCCGCCACTGCTGGGCGCTTTGATCACATAGCCGATGGGCGCCGCAAAAGCTTGCACCAGGGCCATCGCGCGGCGCATCTGCTCAGCATCCGGCACACGGTAGATCAGGGTGCTGGGTAGGTAGGTGAGTGAACTGCCGCCAGAATGGAAATCGAAGCTGTAGTCAAACCCCGGCAAAAGCACATGCTCGATCCAGTAAGCCAGTTGCGCGGTAACGGTGCCGTGGGGGTCGCCTGGGAAGGCGCGATTCAGGTTGCCCTGGTCGATGGGGGAGGTGCGTAAGCCGGCCATGGCCGCAGGGAAATTCACCGACGGCAGGATGACCAGTCGACCCTTGATGTCCGTCGGCTGCAGGCTGCGGATCAGGTTACCGAGCCCGATCTGGCCTTCCCATTCGTCGCCGTGGTTGCCCGCCATCATCAGGACGCTGGGTCCTTCACCATTTTGGATGCAGGTGATGGGTACCGGAATCCAGCCGTAGGCCGAACGTTGGACCGAGTGCGGTATGCGGACAAAGCCACTGGCCTTGCCCGGGGCGTGCAGATCAATGTCTGCGCGTAGGGTGCTGCGGGTCGGCACGGGCGGGGGCTCTTGTAACAGTCCTTGGCCTAAGACCTGTCAATGCGACAGGATCTGGCTCAGGAATTTTTTGGTCCGGTCCGACTTGGGGCGGTTGAACAGTTCGTCGGGTGGCGCCTGCTCAACAATCCGGCCGCCGTCCATGAAGACGACGGTATCGGCCACTTTCTTGGCAAAACCCATTTCGTGGGTGACGCAGATCATAGTCATCCCGCTTTGAGCCAGGTCGATGATCACGTCCAGCACTTCTTTGATCATCTCTGGGTCTAGCGCCGAGGTTGGCTCGTCAAAAAGCATGACCTTGGGTTCCATGCAAAGCGAGCGCGCTATGGCCACCCGTTGTTGCTGGCCCCCTGAGAGCTGGCCAGGGAACTTGTGCGATTGTTCAGGAATCTGCACCCTGCGCAGGTAGGCCATGGCCTTGGCCTCGGCCTCGGCCCGTAGCGTGCCCCGGACCCTAATCTGGGGCAGGGCGCAGTTCTCCAGGACCGACAGGTGGGGGAACAGGTTGAAGCTCTGGAACACCATGCCCACCTCGCGGCGGATGGCGGCCACATGTTCGGTGTCTTCGTCCAGGGTCAGGCCATCGACCACGATGCTGCCGGAATCATGGTGTTCCAAGCGGTTGATGCAGCGAATCAGTGTGGACTTACCAGAGCCCGAGGGGCCGCAGATCACCATGCGTTCGCCCTGTTGCACAGCGAGGTCGACATCGCGCAACACGTGCACGTCACCAAACCATTTGTTGACGCCGCTGAGTTGGATGATGGCTTGGCTCATGGCATTGCTCTCGACGTTGGCATGTAAGGCGTCCTATTTGTGGGCGCGGGCGTAACGCCGCTCCAGGGCCGAAAATAGCTGCGACAGGCTGAAGCAGATGACGAAATAAACCACTGCCACAAAGACGAACACCTCAAACACGCGTTGCGTGGTGACCTGCACGTCTTGCGCCATAAAGGTCAGCTCCTGGATCGACACCAAAGACACTAGAGAGGAGTCTTTGATCAACTGGATGAACTGGCCCGCCATCGGCGGTAGCACATTGCGCAGGGCTTGCGGCAAAATGATGAAGCGGGCGATGTCAAGCCTCGACATGCCCAGGCTGTTGCCGGCTTCAATTTGGGACTTGGGGACCGACTCTATGCCGGCTCGCACAATTTCTGTGACATAGGCCCCGGAGAAGACTGACAGGCAAATCAAGCCCAGCAGAAAATTGTCGATCAGCTTGGGTGAGCCAAAAAACAGGCTGACCCACCACTGGCCGGTCTCTGAGAATTTGGCCACGCTGTCTGCCAGGGCCAACTTGGGCATGACCTGGCTGGCAATGAAAAACACGAAAACGAACACAAAAACAACGGGCGGGATGTTGCGGATGAGCATCACGTAACTGCCGCTGAGCAAGCGTAGAAAAAGCCGCTGGCTGTTTCTGGCCAAGGCCATCAGAGTGCCGATGACGCCGGAAATGATGATGCCCCAGACGGCCAGTCGAAGTGTTGTCAGGAAACCCTCGACGATGATGTTGGGGACCCAGCGTCCGCTTGCTGCATCCAGGCGAAAGATAAAGGGCCAGATCGTGCTCCAGTCCCAACGGTACTGAAACACAGAGCTGGCCCGCCAAACGATCAAACCCACCAAACCGAGCAGGCCGACCAACAGGACCCAGTCAAGCCAGCCCCACGCCACAAAGCGTGGCTGGCGTGGGCGGCTTGTTGGCATGGGTTTGAGGGCTGAAACGGTGCAGTGCGATCAGGTTCAGGGCACCATTGAGGCCCAATCTTGCGTCTTGAACCAGTAGGTGTGGCGCTGCTTCAAGAAGTCCTTGTTCTTGCCAATCCAGTCGTTAAGGTACGCCATGCCAGCAGCGTTGCCCTTGCGCACCCCGATGCCTTCAACGTTGGTGGTGATGGTGTCGGCTACGGGTTTGAACAGGCGCTCCGGGTTTTTCAGGCTGAAGAAGGTGGGCTTGGGTTCGCTTGACACGGTGGCGTGGGCGTTGCCGTTAATCACCTCCTGGAAAGCAATGGCATCGTCGTCAAACTGGCGCAGTGTGGCTTTGGGGAATCTTTCCTCAATCAGCTTGCAAGGGGCTGCACCACGACGGCAGGTGAAGGTGACGTTGGCGTTGTTGTAGTCCTCAGGCCACTTGAACCTGGCTGCGAGTTGTTTGGAGGCTGCGACACCTTGTCCGGAGGTGGAGTAGGGGTCTGTGAAGTCGATTTGCTCCTGCCGCGCTGGCGTGATGGACATGCCGCCGAGGATGGCGTCGAACTTGCCCGCAATCAGCGAAGGAATGATGCCGTCCCAGGCGGTGGGTACCAGCTCAAGCTGGACCCCCATGTCCTTGGCCAGCTTGTTCATGACGTCGATCTCGAAACCAACCCACTGACCCTGCTTGTCTCGCATGGCCCAGGGCACAAAACTGCTGAAACCCGCCTGCAGCTTGCCACGCTTCTTGATGGTGTCGACCAGGTTTTCCTGTTGAGCAAATACTGGCTGTGCTGCCAGCATCGCCACCAGCAATACTGCACCAGCTGCGAAGATCCGTCTGAAATTAGTCATCAATAGCTCCTGTTAAAAAGTGGTTAGTTATTTTAGTCAAGCAATGCTTGAGCCAGCATTTTGCCAGCGGCGGAAGGTCCAAGGCAGGTAAATTTTGACCATGGACCTCCGTCATGATCGCACCAAGCATGCAATTGTTGTGCGAGCCGATCGGTCTATTAATGGTTTGGGCATGGGCTCAGAAGTTGGTCTAATGAAAGTTCAGGTTGCAAACCCATTGACGCGTGAAAAATAGTCCAGCAGCAAATGACTGTAGCTGCATTCGACTGCGATTTCGAAACCCTTAGGCTGCCGGATCAGGAGGGCCTTTTGCCCGAAGACCTCGGTGAAGGTGGCGCCAGCGGCGCCGACCGGCATGGCCCATGCATCGATAGGGCTGGCGATGGCGATCATCTGGTCGGCTTCGGGGCCGTCTATCTCAATAAATACATAGGCGTCAGACACATTGATGATCAGCGTGTCAGACGCGCAGGGCGCCTCTATCAGGTGCGCAAACAATCTGGATTCCTGGTCCAAGGTGGTGCGCACCAGCCAATGTTGGGGCGCAACCCGGTACACCAGGCTTGCCGGCTCGAACCTGTGCAGGATGTCGTCGGGGTGGCCTTTGAGGTCAAAAACCGCTGTCATGGCCTGGATCTGGAAATTGGCTTTGTACATGGTGTCAACCCCTGAGGATGGCGCCCTTGGAGTCATAGAAGCAGGGGGCGGTTACAGTGGCGCGCACTACCTCATCCTTCATCCGGATGAAAACGGTCTCGCCCTGGCGTGCGCGACCGTTGGTCAACAGGCCGAGCGCTACGCTGCGTTGTACGGCCACGCTCCAGACGCAGGCGCTGACAAAGCCCTCGGACGCCTGCCGATTGCCTTGTGGGGTGATGGGTGCGCCTTCAATCACCAGCTTCACAGGGTCTTCTGGTAACAGCCCGACCAACTCCCGCCGTGGCCGGCCGCTGGCGCGTCGAAGTATCAGCGCGCGTTTGCCCAGATAGTCCGCTTTGTTTTTGGACAGTATCCAGCCCATGCCCAAGTCGATCGGGTCAACGGTGCCGTCGACCTCATGCCCCAGCGACAAAAATCCTTTTTCCACCCGGAGCACATGGTTGGCCTCAGACCCGACGACGGTCAAGCCCAATGGTTTGCCGACCTCGATCATGGTCTCCCACAGCGTCAGGGCGTGTCGGCTCTGGATGTTGATTTCGTAGCTAAGTTCGCCGGTGAAGCTCACCCGGGCTACGCGGCTTGGGATGCCAGCGACCTGCCCCAAGCGCAAGCCCATAAAGGGGAAGGCTGAGTTCTCCAGCGCGATGTCAGTGCCCAAGGCTGCCAGCAGCTCCCGGGCTTGAGGGCCGCACAGGGTGATGTTGGACCAGGCGGTGGTCACAGGCGTGATCCGGACTCGCCAATGGGGCCTTTCGATTTGCAGAAAGTGCTCCAGGTGACGGTAGACCTCATCGGCATTGCCGGTGGATGTGGACATCAGGTAGTGATCGGGCCCTAGCTTGAAGCTGACGCCATCGTCCAGAATCAGGCCGTCATCTGTCAGCATGATCGAATAGCGGCCCATGCCTGCATCCAGCTCGGAAAAGTCGCTGGTGTAAACCATCTGCAGCAGGCGCAGGGCGTCGGGCCCCTTGATCTCAAATTTACCCAGGGGGGAGCCGTCGTAGGCGGCCACTTTATGCCGCACGGCCAGTGATTCCCGATTGACCGTATCCTGAAAACTCTCGCCCGGTTGTGGGAAATAGCCAGGGCGACGCCAGCGTGCACCGGCTTCGTACATGACGGCGCCGGCGGCCTGGTTCCAGGCGGTGATGGGGGTTTGACGGTAAGGCAGAAACACACTGCCGCCGCGCGCTCCGGCCAGCGCACCAAATTCGATGGGCGAGTAGGGTGAGCGGAAGGTGGTGGTTCCCACCTTGTCCAGCGGCTGCCCCTGTGCCAAGGCTATGGCGCCAATGACATTGACGTTACCTGTTTTGCCCTGGTCAATGCCCATGCCCGCTGTGGTGTAGCGTTTGACGTGTTCAACCGCACCGTAGCCTTCTCGCAGCGATAAATGGATGTCGGCCACCGTCACGTCGTGCTGAAGGTCCACAAAGGCCTTGTCCGAGGCGTGGACCGGCTCGACATGCCAAAGCGCTTGGGTCGATGGCGCCAAACCCGCCGGGGCTGACGGGAGGGCTGCCGGCTTGGCGACAAAGCCTTGATCGCGCGCTGCGGCAGCGCCGGCCGAGGCGCCGTCATGCAGTGCCGATGCCAGGTCAAAACAGGCATTGGCGGAGCCCGCGCAGCGCGAGGCCTGATGGGCTTCGGCTGCGACGAAGGCCGACAAACCTTCGTCGTACCGCAACTTGCCACGCGACTGGGAAAACAGGTGAAGCAGGGGGTTCCAACCACCCGAGACGGCCAGCAAATCACAGGCGAGCAGCCGGTTGCCTTGCCCCTGCAGGGGGCGAACCCTCACCCCATCCAGCTGACGCCTGCCGGATGTGGACTCGACCACGTGCCCGGACAAAATCTCCACGCCTGGCACCAGCGCTGCGGCGTCTGTGGGCACCACCGCGCGCACATCGACGATCGCCGTCAACTGTATGCCTGCGGCTATCATGTCGGCTGCTGCCTCATAGGCCGAACTGTTGTTGGTAAACAGGACGGCTCGGCGGCCGGGCAGTACGGCGTAGCGGTTGATATAGCCCTGTACCGCGGACGCCAACATGACGCCAGGCCGGTCGTTGTCATGAAACACGAGCGGGCGCTCGATAGCGCCGCTTGCAATGACCACCTGGCCGGCGCGCACCCGCCAGGTGCGCTGGAATATGCCAGGCGTGCTCGGGTTGCGCTCGGTCACGATGACCAGGTTGCCTTCGCGGTAAGCCCAGGCGGTGGCGCTTGCAAGCCGGGTGACCAGCGGCATGGCATCGAGCTCAGCCGTGGCGCTGTTAACCCAGTCCAGCGCGGGCTGCTCGTCAATGCGGTCACGTCGTCCCAGCAGCGCGCCACCAGGCTCATCGGCTTCATCAACCAGCAGGACACGTGCGCCGGCACGACCGGCCGTCAAGGCGGCCATCAAGCCCGCTGCACCAGCGCCCACCACAAGCACGTCGCAGTGCCAGTGGCGGGTTTCGTAAATGCCCGGTACCTGGTCGGCGACTGGCGCGTGGGCCAGGCCGGCGACCCGGCGAATGTGCGGCTCATAGACGTGCCAGTTAGGCCACATAAACGTCTTGTAATAGAACGAGGCCGGCAGCATGCGGGCGAACCATTGGTTGATGGCCAGCAGGTCAAACTTCGCCGACGGCCAGCAATTGACCGAGCGCGCTTGCAGCCCATCACGCAAACGCACCGTGGTGATAGGCTGGTTGCCGCTTTGTTGGTCCCCGAGCAACTCAACAAATGAGCTGGGTTCCTCGGCGCCGATGCCGGTGATGCCGCGAGGGCGGTGGTACTTGAAGCTGCGGGCGGTGAGGCGCTCGCCATTGGCGAGCAAGGCCGAGGCCAGGGTGTCGCCGTCAAAGCCGGAAAAAACCTGACTGTTAAAGGTAAATTTGATCGGCCGTTCCCGATCAATGCGGCCCCCGGTTGGCAAACGAAAGCGGTTATCTGACATGGTCAGGCGTCTGTTGAATTTGGTGCGTCACTGTGTTGCGCTGGATGGTGAACCACATGCCGCAGCCTCTGTTGTGCCACCACTTTTCCTGGACCCAGCCCATGGGGTTATTGGGGACGGTCAGGTAGTCCACCCAAGCGGCGTCGCTCAGGTGGGTGGCGTCTTCAGGCCGCGTACTTCGAGCCGGTCCGCCATTGGTGAACTCGGTCTCATTGCGCGGTCCGCAGTGGGGGCAGTGAATCAGCAGCATGGCGGTGGCAGGTTAGCGTGCCGCAGTAGTGCCCGACTCAAGCACGTAGTCCAGGTGCTTGAAACGGTCCAGTGAGAATGGCTCAATCAGGGGGTGCGGTTCGTCATGGGCAATCAGGTGGGCCAACGTGTAGCCGCCGGCGGGTACTGCCTTGAACCCGCCCCACCAACCCGCCGATACATACAGGCCGGGAATAGCGGTCTTGGACACGATGGGCGACGCATCATGCGCAATGTCCAGTGTGCCACCCCACTGCCGCATCAGCTTGAGCCGCTTGAATGAGGGAAAGAGTTCGAGCATGGCAACCACAGCGTCTTCAAAAACATGTTGCTTGATGTCGCGCCGGTAGGATTGGCCAGGGTCATTGGCGCCGCCAATGACCAATTCCCCCCGGTCTGATTGACTCAGGTAGACGCCGATGTCAGGGCAATTGACGATCACATCGATCAGGGGTTTGACCGGCTCCGACACAAAGGCGGTCAGGTTAAAGGTCTTCACCGGCAAGCGCAGCCCGATGGTTTCGGTCAGCGTGGTGGTGTGGCCGGAGACTGCCACCGCCACTTTTTTGGCTCTGACCGTGCCACGCTCAGTTTCGACCCCGCAAATGCGACCGTCAGGGCCACGCAGCAAGGCCTGGACGGCGGTGTTCTGGTGAATCTCAACCCCTTGATCGTCGGCTGAGCGTGCCAGACCCCAGGCCACCGCATCATGCCGGCAGACGGCGGCATCGGTGTGCACCATGCCGGCCACGATCGGCAGACGAGACTCAGGCCCGCCGCCCGTCAGTGGCGGGATACGACGCCGCAGCTCGTCAACTGAGATGGGCTCATAGGTTGACCCGTGGTTGTGCATGTTGAACATGCGACGACGGATTTCACGCAGCTTGGGGTAGGTTTGTACCACGTCAATCATGCTGCGCTTGGAGTACATCAGGTTGAAGTTCAGCTCCCGCGTCAATTGCTCATACATTGCCACCGATTTCACGTAGAAGGGAATGCTTTCGTCCCGCAGGTAGTTGGAACGGATGGTGACGGTGTTTCGGGCAATGTTGCCGCCGCCTAGCCAGCCTTTTTCGAGCACCGCCACGTCGGTGATGCCATGCTCCCGGGCCAGGTAATGCGCCGTGGCCAGCCCATGCCCGCCGGCACCGATGATCAAGACCTCATAGTCTTTGCGAAGCGGTGGTTGGCGCCAGGCCCGCTGCCAATTTTGGTGGTGGGACAGCGCGTGCCGGGCCAGCGAGAGCAGGGAGTAGCGTTGCATGGGGTCTGATTCAGCGATAGCGGTAGCGCTTCTCCAGCCACAACACGCCCAGCGACAGGGTGATGGTGATCACCAGGTACATGCCTGCCACCGTCAGCCAGATCTCGAAGGCCATGAAAGTGTCCGAAATCACGGTGCGTGCTTGCGTGGTCAGGTCAAACACCGCAATCACACTGACGATGGCCGAGTGCTTGACGAGGTTCACCAGGATGCCGCCAAGGGGCGGCAGCATTAACGGGACAGCCTGGGGAAGAATGATGTCGCGGTACAGGTCAAGCGGCCCAAAACCCAGGCTTAAGCCGGCTTCTCGCTGGCCCTTCTTGACCGCCACAATGGCGCCCCGAATGATCTCCGCGACAAAAGAGCCCTCGTAAAACGCCAGACACAGGACGCCAGCCCATAGCCTCGGTATGCCCAGCGTTGCGGCAATGATGAAGTAAAAAATCAGGACCTGCACCAGCAGCGGTGTGTTGCGAACCACTTCAATGTAAGTCCAGGCTATGGCACGCCCCACCACAGAGCGCGAGAGCCGGAGCAGGGCCGCCAGCAGGCCAACCAGCATGCCGATCAGGCCGGCCTTCCAGGCGATGTCCAGGGTCACGAACATGCCCTTCATCAGGGGTCCCCAGATCAGCTCACCGTCGATCACGCGGTAGATGTACTTGGGCACTTTCTCCCATTTCCATTGGTAGCCCATGCCTTGGGCACCATGGACTACCATCCAAAGCAGTGCACCAGACAGCAGCAGGAACTGGACAAGCTCAAACAGTGGCGACCGGTACCATTTGACAGGGCGTTTAGTGGGTTGGCTAGGGGGTGTCATGCTCAATTCAAATTGTGGGGCGGCAAATCAAGGCTGTCGAGCACTAGGTCATTGGCCATGAATGAAGGGGCTGTGCGAAGATAAGCAGGACTGAAAAGGACAGGACGAAGACGATGACCCAAGCTGACGCCGACGCTGCCATGGCTGCTCGACAAATTGTGAGCACCCTGGTGCCGCGTGAGACCATGAAACCTCTGATGATGAAGTCTAACGGCACCGCTGCTGTGCATTTGTTGGCCCACCTTCTGCTGATCGGCGGCTTGGCCTACCTGGTTGGCGCTGCCCAGGGTCATTGGCTGGTCTGGCCTGCCATGTTCGTTTTGGGGGTCGTCCTGACCCATTTGTTTGCGCCGCAGCATGAATGCGCCCATTTCTCTGCCTTCAAGACGCGTCGGGTCAACGAAATCGTCGCCAGCATCTGTGGCGCCATCATTTTGGTGCCTGAAATTCATTTTCGGTATGAACACACCAACCACCATAGTTACACCAATCTTGCCGGTCAGGACTCGCAGTACATACCCCTGCCCAAGTCGATGTTTCATTATGGCTGGTACCTGAGCGGCCTGCCGTACTGGTGGAGCAGCTTGAGCGGTATCGCCAAGCGGTCCCTGGGCCAACTCTCTGAAGAAGAGCGCGGCTTTATACCGGTCGGTGAAGTTGGCACAGTCATCTGGGAAGCGCGGGCCCATGCTGTACTTTACGTGTCGCTCGCGCTGGCGATGGTTTTGGGTTGGTCGGCGCCTTTGTGGTACTGGCTGCTGCCAATGCTGTTGGGCCAGCCGGTGATGCGCTTTATCCGAATGACGGAGCATGTCGGGCGACCCACCTTGCTCAACCTCTTGCAGAACACCCGCAGCACGCAGGTGGCCTGGGGCTGGCGGTTCATCGCCTGGAACATGAACTACCACTGCGAACACCATCTCGCGCCCACCATGCCCTACCACGCCTTGCCCAGGTTGCACCTGCTCGTGCGAGACCACATCCCGTTGGCCCCCAGCTACCCAGCGGCGCACCGCGAGATCTGGCGCCATGTCAGCCGCCCTGGATAAAGGCACGCAACACCGCCGCAGTTTTGCGCATTTCGTCTTCGAGCCCAATGGTGATCCGGAGCATGTTTCGGTAGTCGTTTGAGTTGAACATGCGGCCTGCAATGCCGTTTTTGTAGAGATCGTCAAAGGCTTGTTTGGCTGTCTTGGTTTGCCCGTCAAAGTTCAGCAAGAGAAAATTGGTGTTGCTCTCAAGGTAACGGATCCCCATGTCCTTCAGCTCATGGCTGAAGGACAGCATCTGTGCGCGGTTATAGGCCTTGACGTGGGCGGTGTAGGCCAGATCGCTCACTGCGGCGACGCCTGCTGCGACAGCGGGCGCGCTGATCGGAAAAGTCAGCCCCAGCCTTTGCAGCACATCGACCACGCTGGCAGGTCCGTACAACCAGCCCAGGCGCATGCCGGCCATGCCGTAGACCTTGGAGAAGGTGCGGGTCATCACCACGTTGTGGGACTGGTCGATCAATGCGGTGGGCAGCTCGTAATCGGGTGCATGCACATATTCGGCGTAGGCCGAGTCCAGCACCAGCAGCACCTGCTCGGGCAAGCCGCTGTGCAGACGACGAATCTCTTCACCGCTTAGGCAGGTTCCTGTCGGGTTGT
This sequence comes from Rhodoferax sp., assembly GCA_044354435.1. Taxonomy (GTDB): domain Bacteria; phylum Pseudomonadota; class Gammaproteobacteria; order Burkholderiales; family Burkholderiaceae_C; genus Rhodoferax. The sequence continues at coordinate 17,772 of JBIKZZ010000010.1, forward strand.
CCGGGTTGGCCAGCAAGATCATGCGGGTTTTGGGCGTCACACAGGACAGGATGGCATCCACTGAAGCTCTGAAGTCAATGTCAGGCGCCGCCACCGGAATGGCACCCATCGCATGGGCATAGTTGGGGAATTTCAGGTAGCCGTGGACGCTGTGAATCACCTCATCGCCTGGGTCCAAGTAAGCCCGCGCCAGGCGACCGAGCAGTTCGTCAGAGCCATGTCCACAGACAATGCGAGATGGGTCGAGTGCCATGGCCGCGCCGATGGCTGAGGCCAGTTCGCCAGGCCCGTCATCCGGGTAGCGTTCTACCGTCTTGAGGGCCTGTTGCGCCGCAGCAGTGGCCCGGGGGCTGGGCCCGAGCGCACTTTCGTTGGACGACAAATTCACCAGCGCCTGCGTCTCGTTGTGAAGCGGCGCCGCCAGCATGTGTGGCTTTATTTTCAGAATGCCAGTTCGGGGAATTAGCGTTGCCATGGCGGCCCTTTCAATCGTGAATGAGTTTGGCTTCGACCCAGCGGGCCATGGCCAGCAGCTTGTCGTCCTCGCGGAAGTCGCCGATCAATTGCACCCCAATGGGCAGACCCAGTTGGCCGGTATAGCCCGGCAAAGTGATCGAGGGCACGCCCAAAAGCGTCCACATACGGCTGAACAGCGGGTCACCCGTGGCGTGCAGCCCTCGGGGTGCTGTGCCCACGGCACTGGGCGTCAGCAAGATGTCCCAATCGGTTTTCCAGGCTTGGAACTCATGCCTGGCGGCGGCTGCCAATTGCTGCGCTGCCAGGTACCGAGCGCGGCTGATTTTCAGGCCATCTTCCAGCAGACTCAGCAGTTGAGGGCTGAGCTTGTCCGGGAAACGGTCATGCTCAAAGCTCAGACTCTGGGCCGCTTCATAGGCCATGATCAATTTTTGGATGTCGGCCAGTTGGGAGAAGTGGCTGGGTAGCGTGGCCTGCGACACCTTGGCGCCCTTGCGTTCGAGTTGCTGTGCTGCGGCTTCTATGACCGCTTGGCAATCTGGATCGGCCTGCTGCCACCAGGGTGTATGACACACCCCGATGCGCGGCGAGCCTTCCCATGCTTTGGTATCGGATTCTGCGGCCGGGATGCCCAGCATGGCCCATCGCATCCATTGGGCATCGATCACATGGCGGGTGATCACGCCCAGCGTATCGAACGACGCCGCAAATGGCTTGATGCCAGCCAGACTGAATTCACCGAAGCTGCCCTTGTAAGCCACGACGCCGCAGAAAGATGCTGGGCGGATCAGCGACGCTGCGGTTTGGGTGCCGAAGGCGGCGGGCACCTGCGCGTCGGCCACCGCCGCGGCAGACCCGCTCGACGAACCCCCTGGCGTATGAGCGAGGTTGCGCGGGTTGGCGGTTGGGCCGGGTGCGAAGTAAGCAAATTCAGTGGTGATGGTTTTGCCCAGAACCATGGCACCGCTGCGGCGCGCCATGGCCACGCAGGCCGCGTCATTGGAAGGGCGGCGCCCCCGGTAGATGGGTGAGCCGCATTCGGTGGGCATGTCGACCGTGTCGATGATGTCTTTGACCGCGATAGGAATTCCGTGCAGCGGACCACGCACGGCTTGCTGATCAGCTTTCCGTGCGGCGTCCAGCGCAGCGTCAGGATCAAGCCAGGCCCAGGCGTGCAGCTCAGGTTCACGCTGGGCAATGCGGTCAAGGCAGGCCTGAACCAGGTCCGTGGACGAAATTTTGCCCGCCCGAATGGCCTGCGCCGCCTCAAACAGCCCGAGCTGGTTCAAATCACGGTCCATTGGCAAGACCCTCTTCGGCGTTGCTGAAAAGCTCAAGCGGGACCCGAAAGTAGCCCGCGTCGAGTCGGCCACGCTGGCCGGCTTTGTCCAAAACACCGAGGCTAATCAGGGGTTGCCGCCCGCTGCTCAAGACCCGGCTGGTGTTCACAGTGAGGCGTGGGCGGGTCAGGGCAAAACCCGGGTGGGCATGGCCCAGCAGGGTATTGGGTGTGTCGGCCTCCAGCGGCCAGGCAGCCAGATACCCTGCAGGGCCGCGCGGGATCGCCAGGGTGGTCATGGCGCCAAAGCCCAGCAAATCGACCAGCGCACTGTCGCCAATGGCACCCAGACTGGACGCCGTCAGTTCGGGTGTGGCTTGCGCAATGGCTGGCGCTACCGCTGGGCCAGTGAACCAGCGGCCCGGCAGCCCGGCCACCTGAATGCCAAAGGCTTCGCCATTGCCACCGGCAGCGGTGACGACCCCAGAGCCTTTTGTGCCTGCAGCCGCAGAGAGCATGCAGCGGCAGGCGGCCATCCACAGGTTAAGGAAGAAGCCGGGGCTTTGTTCCAGGTAGCTGAGGCAGGTGCTGGCTTCGGCCGCTGAGAGCCGAGGCTTCAGGCAGGCGGCGAGCGCGCGGGTCATGGCAATGGTTTTGCCGTGGCCGTCGTCACCCTCGGCCAGACCTTGATCGGCCAGTGGGATGAGGTCAATCGGTTCCTTAAGGGCGGCAGAGAATGCTGGCGCAAAGACGTGGTCGAGCCAGCGCAGGTGGTCGACAACTTCGGGCTTGAACACGCCGACCCGCATCGGGTGCAGCATGCCGCCATTGAACGGGCTGCAGCACCAGCGCCCTGGGGCATTGGCGTCTCGCACCACCTGAACCCACATCGACGGCGAGAGCACGTCTGCCAGTGGCAGCACGCAGTTGTGGTCCTGCGCAGGCCGCAGGGAGATGGCACCGTTGCCGATCATGTCACGGGCTTGTTCAGGCGTTTGTGCCCAGTTTTCCAGCAATGCAGCGGCCACTGCTGCGTTGAGGATGGGTATGCAAGGCCTACGGGGATCGGCCAAGGGGGGGCCTGCATGCAGCAGTTCGCGGTCGCCCAGCGCCAGCAGATCGCGAGCCAGTACCGCGCCGGTCACTTGCGGTCGCACGGCCCCGATGCGTTGCTCTGCCAGCGTGTCAGCGGCTTGTTGCTGCGGTGTGGCGCGGTGTGTCATGTGGGCGGCAAAATCCAGCTTTCGCAAAAAGCCAGAAATGCCGTGCTCAATCGACCCCCCAGAAAATCACGGACGATGACCTGGCCTGGCAAGGCTTGACCATTGAGTGTGATGGACCCTTGTTGCGCCTCTACAAAGACGCTGTACATCTGATGCGCGCCAGTGGACGACATGGCGGGCGGGACATCAACCGCGAATGGCGTTCCCAAATCTTCCCAGCGAAGCGCGAGTGACGCGCCGGCGCCCGCGAGTTGCTCTTCATGGAAGCTGGTGCCCTCGGCGCGGCTCAGCATGTGGTCGGCCTTGAGGTAAGTCATTGACTGCAGCCCACTGGCGCCACGGAAGGACGCGAAACGGGATACAAACTCATCCACCAACCAGCGCATCAGGGGCTCATTGTTGGACAGGCAGAGGTTCCTGGCCTCTGGCCATCCCGCGGCCTTGAACGGGTCCCCGAGGACCAGTGCGCCGGTACCCGGCCCATGCGGTGAGGTGACGACCCGGAAAAAAACAGACAGGGTCTGCCAGGCGCCGCTGGCGTCTTTCAGGTAGATGCCGGGGTTGTCGCCCGACCAGACGACTTTGCCTGGGTTCACTGGGGATGTCATGGTTGTCCTGGATAGGTTGATGGTTGCAGAGGTATTTTGACCAAAGACGACGGGTCAAAACGATGGGAATGGGTCTGGCATATCGCCCAAGCCGATCCAGACGCTCTTGTGCTGCAAGAATTCACGCATGGCCTCAATGCCGTTTTCCCGCCCCCAGCCGCTTTGCTTGTAGCCACCGCAGGGCGACTGCGGCGCCACGCCGCGGTAGGTGTTGACATAGACGGTGCCCGCCTGAATTTGCTTTGAAAGCCTGAAAGCGCGGCTGATGTCACGCGTCCATACCCCGGCTGCAAGCCCTAGGTCGCTGTCATTGGCGAGCGCAATCGCATGCTGTTCGTCTTTGAATCGCACGACCGCCAGCACCGGGCCAAAGACCTCCTGCTGAGCGATTCGCATCGCCGGAGTGACATCCACGAGTACCGTGGGCGCGAAGTACCAACCGCCGCCTGCGACCCGGACCGGCTGGCCGCCGGCCACACAGCGGGCGCCTTCGCCCAAAGCAAATTCGACGTCACGCTGGATGCGTTGAAAATGCGGCTCATTGGCAATCGGGCCGATCTGGGTCGTGGCCAGACGAGGGTCGCCGAAAGTCAGGTTGGCAATGACCGCCTGAAGGCGGCTGACAAAGTCATCGTGCAATTCATCCTGGACCAGCAGGCGCGAGCCGGCCACACAGCTTTGCCCATTCGACACAAAGATGCCTGACACCACCCCGCGCAGCGCTTGCTCAATGTCGGCATCGGCGAAAACCACTTGGGCCGACTTGCCGCCCAGCTCCAGCGTCACCCGTTTCAGCAACTCTCCGGCCCGCGCGGCAATTCTGCGGCCCACCGCGCCAGAGCCGGTAAAGCTGATGCGAGCCACCAAGGGGTCGCTGACCAGGGGGTCTCCCACCTCGTCACCCAGGCCGGTTACCACGTTGAGGACACCAGCGGGCAGGCCGACGGGTTCGAAGCTGCGCATCAGCGCCAGGGTCGACACCGAGGCATGCTCCGATGGCTTGATCACCACCGTGTTGCCTGCGGCAAGCGCCGGCGCAATCTTCCAGGTCAGCAGGGCCAGGGGCGAGTTCCATGCCGTGATGGCCGCCACCACCCCATAGGGCTCCCAGGTCGTGTAGTTGAACGTGTCGGGCTTGTTCAGTGGAATCACACTGCCCTCGAATTTGTCCGCCAAGCCGGCGAAGTAGTCAAAGTACTCGGGCAAGCTGGTAATCTGGGCCCGGACCTCTGCGAGGCGTTTGCCGTTGTCACGGCATTCGGCGATCGCCAGGCGTTCGGCATCGGCGGCGATGGCCTGGCCCAGCTTTCTCAGCCAGGCGCCACGCTCAGTGGGTCGTAGCACCGACCATGGACCCTCAAACGCCGCCCTGTGGGCAGCTCGGGTTGCCCGGGCCACATCGGCGCCGTCGCATCGTGGCACCCGGGCCCATACGGCGCCCGTCGATGGGTCCCAGGAGTCCAGGTAGCGGCCGCTGGCTGCACCGCACCAATGCCCGTCGATCCAGGTTAGGTGGTGGGCGATACCATCGACCACGGCATGATCTTCAGCCATGCGACGCTCCTGGCTGGGGTATGGCCTTGAGCGCGTTCCTGAAGGTGTCACGCGCCTGGGCGCTGTGGATGTAGTCGTAACGCTGGGGGTAGCTGGTGGCACTGCCCAGCACCCTCAGGTCGACCAGGGTGGGGCCCGCGTGGTGCGCTCGACTGGTCAACCATAAGTCAAGCGCCTCGGGGCGGGAGAATTGTTGGGCATCGGCAATGCCAGCAGCCCGCGCCATGGCCGCAAAATCAATGGCGTGACTCACTGGCAGGGGCGCACGGCCGTTGGCTTCATAGCTGCCATTTTGGAATACAAAGTGGGTGAGGTTCTTGGGTTTTGCGCCGGCCAGGGTCACTAATGAGCCCAGGTTCATCAGCAGGCTGCCGTCGCCGTCGAAGACCCAGACCTCCTGGTCAGGCCGGCCCAATGCCAGGCCTAGGGCGTGTGAGCTGGCCTGGCCCATCGCGCCAACGGCCACGTAGTTCAGGGCATCGGGACGAATTGCCATCCACTCGAAACAGGTCGTGTAGACGCTGACGACGATCTGCCCGTCATAGCGCCCGGCCAGGGTGCGCAGGAACTCATCGCGGGGTGCGTTTGCAGTCATTGGGGATTACTTCCAAACAAGATGGCCAGGGGCTGGCTGCGTTGGTAAGCCTCGTCGATGGCTTTCATGCAGCCGGGGATGTCCTGGTCTGACGACATCACCACATGGCGTATGCCCATGACGTCGAGCACGGGTTCGATGATGCGAACCCCGTAACGGCTGGACTGTGCGGGTAAGGCGTTTTCTTCTTTACCCAGCAGTCCGATCATCATGCAGACCGGGTTGCCGTAATCGACCGCAATCGCTCGCAAGGCGTTCGCTGAATCCATCAGGCCGGTCTGCTGCATGAGGAGCACGGCCCGCCTGTCGCAAAAAGACAAAGCCGCGCAGACCGAGACCCCTTCGTCTTCTTTGCAGACTCTGACCAGCCGCAGCTCGGAATCGTGGGCAATCGGCCGGAGCAGGCCTTCGCTGGTACAGATGTCTGGTACTGACAGCACGAATTCAACGCCCGTGTCTTTGAGCGCCTGGATGATGGCCTTGCCACGAAGCGCCGGGGGTGGGGTGGTGGGATCTCGTTCCATCAGGTCATGTCACCGTCTTGAATTCAAAAATTTTGCCGTGCTCTGGGTTGACTTCGTTCGGGTCGGCGGTGTTCAGCGGCGCCAGCAGGGTTGTGATGGCTGCCCGTCGCTCACCATCTGGCAGCAATTGGGTGTCGATATAGGCTTGAGCCACTTTTTGACAGACCTCGCGGATCAGTTGCCGGTCATCGCCCCCATTGGCGGGGATGCGCAAAATCGTGTCGCCACCGGTGGTGGGGATCGTTCCACTACTGAGCGGCTCAAGCGCTTGCGGCTCGATACCCTGGGCCAAATCATCTATTTCCTTCTTGAGCCTACGGCGCAACAGAGCAATCCCGCGGTCGGTGCTGCCCAGATGCTCGCTGGCATGGCTGGTCACTGGACCCAGGCTGCACCAGGCGTCCCAATCGCCCGGCGCGTCTTGCCGTTGCGTATAGGGCGCCTCATCGCTTTGGCCGTAGAAATCTGTTTTGCCCACGCCGACGTCGTCCGGGCGGCCTTGGTGGTGGGGGTCATCACGGTCATTGAAATGACGCCAGGCGATGACCGCGGTGTTGGTGTCGTCGATGGGGGTGACCCAGCGCGTGAGGCCAGGGCGGCCGAAGTAACGCACATGGCTAACGTTCTCGAAAATCGCGCCATTTTGAGAAAAATTGGGCACCAAATGGTCGTGCATACGGATCCAGACGAAGTCGCCCACCCGCCGCGCATTGGTGTAAAAAAAACCATGTGGCGTCTCGTGGTACTCAATGATCGGCAGGGTTGCAAACACTTCGCTGAACTGAGGGCCTGAAACGCGGGTGTGCAAAAAAGCCACGTGAAACGGGTCCATCGAGTTTTCACTGACCTGTTGCCAATTGCAGGGCGAGTGAATCAGGTAGGGCTTCATCTGGTTGTCTGGCATCACCATGGCGTCCATCATGGGGAAAGCCGGTTTGATGGCGGGGGGGCCCATGTAGGTGAAGATCACACCTTGAAACTCCACCACGGGGTAGGCGCCCTGGCAATACTTGTGACGATGGGGGCTCTCAGGTGGCTCCCCCGGGGTTTCCAGGATGGTCCCATCATTACCGAACAGCCAGCCGTGGTAGCAGCAGCGGATACCGTGCTCTGCAATGATGCCGAATTCGAGCGAGGCACCGCGATGGGCGCAGTGTTTGTGTACCAGGCCTAGGTCACCAGACAGGTCGCGGTAGAGCACCAGGTCTTCACCCAACACCCGCACCACTTTGGGTCGGTGGTCAAGCTGGGATGACAGCAGAAATGGGTGCCAGTAACGCCGCATGTACTCGCCGCAAGGCGTACCCGGCCCAACGCGGGCTGTCAGTTCTTCGACCGGGCGTTCCTTGGGCTGGTGGTAGCCCGAAAATTTCATGGGGTGCAATATGTCAGTGGGCTTGTCCATAGGGCGCTCTGCTCTTTATCGACGAGGCCCCACTCAAAGCGGTGTTGCCTGGCTAGACCTGATTCTGATGAGTTTCAGCAGGCCTGTCGATCAGGCCTCAACCCGCATTAACAAAGCTGACGCTGGTCCATAAGGGGCGCTGATCAGGCCTGTGCCCTTAAGGGTGCAGAAACGTCATCAAATTTGGCGACTCTGATCTCGGAATACAGCTCGGGGTAGGTGTCATGTAGCTCACCTTCGACCAATTCGCTCAACACGGCAGATGACAGTCGCGCCAGTCGCAGCACCAGGTCGTCAAACTCACCCCGACGCGCGACGATGCACAGCCGCCTGTAAAAGGTCTCGCCTGGAAATAATGCAATGCGGATCAGTCGTCGCTGGCGGCCTAACATCAACAGCGAAAGGGGGTTGCCAATGCTCCAGCCCACACCTGCCGCCACACTGGCCATCAGCTTTTCGGTGGTGTCAACCGTGACGCGACGGGATGGTGTCACGTTCAGCCGATGACACTGCGCTTCGATCTGCGAGGCGATGTGTGACTGTGTAGCGTACCGGACCATAGGGTAGGCGCGCGCCAGACTGGCAAGATCAGGGGCTTCTTCGTCCCATCTGACGTCTTTGGGGAGTAGCAGCACAAAAGGCTCGCGCAATAACTCGTACCTTGTCAGTTGCGGCTCATTGTCATAGGAGTCATTGGCAAAAACGATGTCGAGGCGTTTGGCCAGCAGGGCTTCGCCCAGCCTGGGCGTGACATCGGACGAAAGATTCAGGTTTACGGCCTCTGACATCATGCTGCTGATCAGAGATGGTCCGACTGCTGAAGAAAAAGAGTCCACCATGCCGATGCGCAACTGGCTGATCTTGGCCATGCTTTGTTCGCGTACCAGCGAAGTCATTTTTTTGATATCTTCTGTCAGCCTTGTGGCCAGACGCCGCATCAGGTCGCCTGAGGGGGTGAGCGTCACATGACGTGACGCCCGGTCGATCAAAATGACGCCCAGCTCTTCTTCCAGTTGCCGGATCGCTTGGGAAACAGCCGATTGGGTTTTCTCCAGTCGTTTGCCGGCCAGTGTGAAACTGTTGGTTTCAGCAACGGCCAAGAAGGCCTCGATGCTGTGCAGGTTCATACAGCGTGGCCCGCAAGGCTTGAAAGCTGCGTCATAGACCCTTCAGAGCCAGCTCGGCGCCAGGTGTTGTCTGGCAATCGCTGATGTATTGGCGGATGATGTGGGCAAAGCTCTCATCAGGGACCAACCCCAGTCGGCTGGCGCGCGCACCACCAGCAGCAGCCGGCCAGTTGCCCACCATTCCGGCAATCCGCTCATCACGCACAAAGCTGACCCGCGCTCGAACGGCGCTGCCTGCAACCTGCTCCAAGGCGTCCAGCATGTCGCATACCCGCACGTTGATGGCCGGTAAATTCATTGCCAGGCGCCCGCCAAAGGCGTCGCGGCTGGCCTCGTACACCGCAATCAGCCCCTCCACCGTCTTGCCTGGCGACGCCATGGGGTGTGAGACTTGCGCATCGACCGGGCAAACCGATGGCACACCTGCCAGTGGCTCGCGGATGATGCCCGAGAAAAACGACGAAGCCGCACCGTTGGGTTTACCGGGACGAACCGTCACCGTCATCAGGCGCGCTGCCCGGCCGTCGATGAAACCCTTGCGCGTGAAGTCAGAGACCAGGTGTTCGCAGATCAGCTTTTGAATGCCGTAGGACGATTGTGGTGCCGGTAGGGTGTCATCAGTCACTCGGGCGGGGAGAGGCAGCGATGGGTCAGGCCCGAACACTGCCACTGAGCTGGAAAACACCAACCGAGTGGGCTTGCCACTGGCTCGCCCGGCATGGCGAAGCGCCTCTAGCAGGGCGCGTGTGCTGTCAAGGTTGGAGCGCATGCCCAGGTCAAAGTCAAGCTCGCATTCTCCCGAGACTGCAGAGGCAAGGTGGAAAACGCCGTCAAAGTGTTCATCATGTAGCGCCTGGCACTGTGCCTGCAGGGGGCCGGTGCGCTGCGTGACTCGTGGGTCAGCGAGCAGGTCTGGCGGCGCACTGACCTGGTCGGTCAACACCATGGATTCAATGCTTTGCCCCGCCAGGTGGCCGCGAGCCAGCAGGGTTCGGGCCAGTCTGGCGCCTAAAAAGCCGCCGCCGCCAGTGATCAACAGTTTCATGACGGGGATCCTTTCAGTAGAAAAATAGACATTCAACCAGATTCACATTGTCATTTTGGCAGGTTCGAGAAATCTGGTGATTAAGACGTCTGCTGGCGCTGCTGGACGCGTCTCGCCGTAACCCTCATTAAATTTGCGCTCTAATGTCAGCGCGTTCTGCCAACACCCACAACTCTGGAGATATAGCTATGCCAAATTCGACTTTCGTCAACCGGCGCAAAGCGCTGTTGTCAGTTGGCAGTGTTGCTGCCACCACTATCTTGAGCGGGGTGCCGGGTTTGGCCAACGCCCAGTCCGACCGACCTGTGCGGCTGGTACTGCCCAATGCGACCGGCTCCGGCGTCGACGCCATCACCCGGGCTGCACAGTCGGCATTGGGCAAAGCGTTGGGGGCCAGCGTCGTGGTTGAAAACCAACCCGGCGCTGGTGGCGTCGTGGGTTTGCAGACGCTGGCCAAGGCGCCGCCGGATGGCAATACCTTGTCAGTGGTGTCGAATAACGTGGTTATTTTCCCCAGCGTGCTCAAGTCTTTGCCGTTTGACATGCCGGGCGACTTCACGCCCATCGCCTTCATAGGCAGTACGCCCGTGGTGCTGGTGGTGAACCCGCAAAAAGTGGCCGCAACCAACAGCCGGGAGTTCGTGGCCCTGCTCAAAAGCCGCCCCGGTGAGCTTAACTTTGCCTCCGGCGGCACAGGCACCATCCTGCACCTGGCGGCCGAAATGTTTCTGGACGAAGCCAAAGTGTCGGCCCGCCACATCCCATACAAGGGCGTGGGCCCGATGGTGACCGATTTGATCGGTGGTCAGGTGGAGTTTGGCACCGTGGCCCTGCCCAGCGTGCAGCAGCACATCAAGAGCGGTGCCCTGCGCGCCATCGGCATGTGCGGCGCCCAACGCACCGCCGCCGCACCCGAAATTCCGACCTTTGTCGAGCAGGGCCTCCCGGGTTATGTGGTCGAGGCCTGGTTCGCCCTGATCGGCCCAAAGGGCATGAGCCCGGCCAGTGTCAAGCGCATCCACGAAGCCGTGGTGGCCACATTTAACGACCCTGCCGTGAAAGACACCATGGCCAAGCAAGGCAACACCATCCAGATCAGCAGCACCGAACAGGCGCAAACCATGTTCCGGTCAGAGATGGTTAAGTATGCTGGACTGGTGAAAAAAGCCAAACTTGAACCCGAGTAAAACCGGGGTCGCCCTAGAGGAGATGCGGCTTCACTGTTCAGCGTTATCCTGTAGACATGAAATTTTGATCATCTTAGTTTGACCTAATTTTTCTTGCGTTTTCTTGCTTAAAAATACAGCCCCGCATGATTCACCCATCATATGCACGGGCTAATCTGCTCTAATAGGGCTGAGTATTGCGTTTTGCTTAGGTCAAGCCGCAGTGGCTGTGGCTTTATGAGGATTTTTTGCTGATACAGGCATCCAAATCATACCGAGAAACAAGACCGTAACTACCAACCAAAAAATGACACTTGGGAGGTCATTGAAAAGACTGAATTGGGTGTTTGCCGATGCAAAGGGACCGGACAAGAAAGCTTCGGCCTGAGCGCCTAAT
>JBIKZZ010000160.1:0-7496 GCA_044354435.1 Rhodoferax sp.
CACCGAATGCACGCAAGGCACAAATTCGCCGTCAATGCCCAGCACGTCGTAAACGGCGCGGCCCATGCGGGTCATCAGGCGTTGGTTCACCGCCACGTAAGCGCTGTCGGTCAACTCCACCCCGATGTGCGAGATGTGCGAACCCAGCGGCCCCATGGAGAACGGCACCACATACATCGTGCGGCCGCGCATGCAGCCGGCGAAAAGTGCAGGCGTGCCATCGGCTTGGCCGAGTTGCAGGATGCCACGCATCTGCGAGGGCGCCATCCAATGGTTGGTGGGGCCGGCTTTATCCTGGCTGGCCGAGCAGATGAAGGTGCGGTCTTCAACCCGGGCGACGTCGCCTGGGTCAGAGCAGGCGAGAAAGCTGTTGGGCCGCTTGCTGTCGCTCAGCCGCTTGAATGTGCCAGCATCAACCAGCAACTGGCAGAGCCGTGCATATTCCTCGGCCGAGCCATCGCACCAATAGATGTCGGCTGGCTGGGTCAGGGCGGCCACTTCGGCCACCCAGGCGATCAGCTGCGCGTTTTTGACGTAACTGGGCGGGTTGAGATTAATCCCCTGCATCACGGGTGAGTTCATGAAAAAGCTCCAAAATAAACAATCGACTTTTTCAAACCAGCTGTCTTATTGCTGTGGTTTGGAAAAGGCGACGCCCGAGCTTGCGGCACGGTCAGCAGGGAGCTGGAAGGCCATTTTAGGAACTCGTCCTGTGGTTACCAGTGGGTTACCGCGAAATGTTATGCAAAACTTGCATGTAAATATGCGATGCCTTATAAGCGGCCGTGCTTGCCTGATGGGCTCGGTAAAGAGAACGCGCAGGGCCGCACCTCTGCGCAAAGCCGTGGCGCAGCGAGGGTGACCAGGTAGGGAGTGGTACCCGGCTGCTGCCGGGTTGTCCGAGGGCTACTGAGGCGTGTTTAGCTATTAAATATATAGCTAGACAGTGAAGCAGGACGTGGCTTAGCGGCCGATTAGGCCATAGATACTGCGATGAAGGCGAGCAAGAATATCAACACCCCGCCGACCAGGGGCAAAACAAACGGGATAGCCGAAACAATTTCTTCCACCGGGTCTTGGGGGTGGTCTTCGTGTTGTGGTGCGGGTTTGGACATGGCAGTTCCTTAAAGGGATCAGTTTCGCTGGAGCGCACATTTTACCCGTGCCCGTGGATTGAACTCGGCTGACGGCCTAGGCCATGGCTCAACGCGGTCGTGCGGACAGCTGGTCCATCTTGACCAACAGCGCGTGCACGGCCTCTGTCATCTCCATCAGGGTTGGTGACTTAATTTGAAACTGATCAAAATCTGGGTTGGCGAGGGCGGCTGGAACCTCAACCGCTGGCAGAAACGTGGTGATGTGCCGGCCATCAGCAAAGAGCAGTTGGACCTGCTCAAGCTCAAGTACTGATTTTGATCTCGGGTTTGGCGCGGGTTCCGAGCAGCGCCGCGCCGACAATCATCAAGGCGGCCAGCGCGATGTTCCAGGTGAACGCGCGGTCGCCGACCAGCACCAGCATGCCGGTGGAGGCCAGCGGTGTCAGGTAACTCAGGATGCCAATTTGGCGCGTGTCGCCACGCTTGAGCGCCATGTCCCAGAGAAAGAAGGCCGCGCCCATGGGCCCGAGACCCAGCGCGGCGATCAGCAGCATGTCGCGCCCGCTCACGGCCACGCCGGGCTCCAGCAAGGCGTGGCACAGCAGCGACAGCAGGCCCGAGAGCAGGGCAAAGCCACCAATGGCTGCAGTCGGGAAGTGCGGCACGCGCCGCGTGAGCAGCGAGTAACTGGCCCAGACCAAGGCCGACAACAGTGCCAGCAAGTAACCCCATGACCAGCCGCCAGTCTGCTGCCTGGCGTCTCCCGTATCGCCCAAAATCACCAGGGCCGCACCGGCAAAGCCAAGCAACGCGGCCACAATATGCACGGCTTGAAGCCGCGTGCCCGGCAGCAGCCAGGGCGACAGCAGCACCATGAACAGGGGCCACAGGTAGTTGATCAGGTTGGCCTGCACCGGCGGCGCCAGTCGCAGTGCCATGAACAGCAGGAAATGAAAGCCGAACAGGCCACCCACGCCCAGGGCCAGCGTGGGCAGGGGCACGCGCCAGCGGCTGAGCTCAAAGCCAGAGAGCGGCAAGGCCAGCAGACCGCCCATACACAAAGCGAGCCCGGTCAGCAAAAAAGGTGGCACGTGTGCCAGCGCCACACCCAAGGCGGCCAAGGTGCCCCACAGCGCGATGGCACCCAGGGCCAACAGAGACGGCGGGAGCCGGCCATTTGAGGTGCTATCAGCCCGCCGCGCTATCCCCATGAAGCCGCTCAATCCGCTTAAGCCGGACGCTGGTCGGTCGAGGGCCGCTGCCAGAGGTTGATACCGCCGTCCACCGCGTGCTGCTCGATCGCCGCCAACTCATCGGCAGAAAACTCAAGCTTTTGAACCGCACCGGCAAGCTCTGTGATCTGCTCCGGGCGACTGGCGCCAATCAGCGCCGAGCTGACCCTAGCATCCCGCAGCACCCAGGCCACGGCCATTTGTGCCAGGCTCTGCCCACGCGCTTGTGCGATGTCGTTGAGTGCGCGCACGCGGGCCAGGTTGGCGTCGCTCAGGTGCTCGGCTTTGAGCGAGCCGCCGCCCACACGGTTGATGCGCGCATCCTGCGGAATGCCGGCCAAGTACTTGTCGCTCAGCAGGCCCTGCGCCAAGGCACTGAACGCGATGCAGCCCATGCCGGTGTCTTCCAGGGTGTCCAGCAACTCGGCCTCAATCCAGCGATTGAGCAGGCTGTAGGACGGTTGGTGGATCAGCGGTGACACGCCCATGCCGCGCAACAGCGCGGCTACCTCGCGGGTCTTGCCCGCAGAATAACTGCTGATGCCGACATAAAGCGCCTTGCCCTGCTGAACCGCACTGGCCAGGGCTGCGCAGGTTTCCTCTAAAGGGGTATCTGGGTCAAAACGGTGCGAATAAAAAATGTCCACATAGTCCAGGCCCATGCGCTTGAGGCTCTGGTCCAGGCTGGCGAGCACGTATTTCCGTGAGCCACCCCCGCGGCCGTAGGGCCCGGGCCACATGTCCCAGCCGGCTTTGCTGGAAATGATGAGTTCGTCCCGATAGGGCTTGAAGTCGCGCCGCAGGTGCTCGCCAAAGTTGGTCTCAGCGCTGCCATAGGGCGGCCCGTAATTGTTGGCCAGATCAAAGTGGGTGATGCCCAGATCGAACGCGGTGCGCAGCATGGCGCGTTGCGTGGCCAAGGGCGTGTTGTCGCCGAAATTGTGCCAAAGCCCCAGCGAGACGGCCGGCAGTTTGAGGCCGCTGCGTCCGCAGGTGCGGTAAGGCATGGCGTCGTATCGGGTGGGGCTGGCGTGGTATGTCATGGTGCGATACTCAAACGAATGGCTGTGAGTTTATAACGGGGGCAAGCATGGCGATCTTGAGTGGCCGGCTAAGGCTCGTTGGTGTCCTGCTGGTGCTGGGCATCGGTTGGGGCAGCACCCAATCGCTGGGCAAAATGGCGGTGTCCAGCGGGTACCAGCATTTTGGGCTGATCTTTTGGCAACTGGTGATCGGCGCTGTCTTGCTGGGTGCGGTTAATGTGTTGCGGCGGCGCTCTTTTGCCATCACAGCAGCGGGGCTGCGCTTTGCGGTGGTGATCGCCCTGATCGGCACCTTGATCCCGAACTCTACTTTTTACATGTCGGTGGCTCACTTGCCAGGCGGCGTGATGTCCATCCTGATCTCCACCGTGCCCTTACTGTCGTTTCCGTTGGCGCTGGCGCTGGGCATGGACCGCTTCAGCTCGCTGCGCCTGCTGGGGCTGTGCTGTGGCTTGGTGGGCGTGGCGCTGATTGCCATTCCTCAGACCAGCCTGCCTTCGCCTGAGATGGTGGTCTGGCTGCCGGTGGCCATGGTCGGGCCCCTGTTTTATGCTTTGGAGGGCAATTACGTGGCCAAGTGGGGAACAGCGGGCTTGGATGCAGTGCAAGCTATGTTCTGGGCCTCGACGGTGGGCGCTGTCATCGCGTTGCCACTGACCCTGTGGACCGGGCAATGGATCAGCCCCTTGCCGCCTTATGGCGTGCCCGAGCTGGCGTTGATCGCCTCGTCCTGTGTGCATGCCCTGGTCTACGCGGCGTACGTCTGGCTGGCGGCCCGGGCCGGTGCCGTATTTGCCACCCAGACCGCCTACTTTGTCACAGGCTCCGGCGTGCTCTGGGCCATGTTGCTGCTGGGTGAGCGCTTTAGCGCCTGGGTTTGGGCAGCACTGGTGGTGATGTTGCTGGGCCTGTTTCTGGTGCAGCCCCGTGAACGGTCGCGGCCTGCGGTGGCCTGAGCCGCGATCATGCAAGGCGCGACCCTGCCTTCGTCCTGGTTGGGTCCGTCATCGCTGGCCAATAAGCTCATGCGCCTGGGCGTTGGCATGCTGCTGGTGGCCCTGGCGTCGATTGGCTTGACGCTTTGGGTCACATGGCAGTTGGAGGGCGGCGCCGGCGCGGTCAATGAGGCTGGGCGAATGCGCATGCAAACCTGGCGGCTGGTGAGCGCAGCGCAATCGGGCGTGCCTCAGCCCGAGATTCGCACGCTGGTCGCGCAGTTTGACCAGAGTTTGGCGCTGCTGCGCCAGGGCGATCGGGCCCGGCCGTTGTTTGTGCCCTGGAGCGACCAGGTCACTCCCCAGTTTGAATCGGTTCAACGGATCTGGGCGCTGCAGCGAGATCATTGGCTGGCGCCACCGCTCTCCGCCGCAACAGACGCCTTGCGCGAGGCCGAGGCCTTTGTCACGGCGATCGACGTGTTGGTGTCGTCGATGGAGCATCAACTGTCGCGCCTGACCGCCATCTTGAACCTGTTCCAGTTTGGCATGATGGCAATGGCCATCGGCGGTTCAGTGCTCATGCTTTACACTGGCTACTTGTACGTCATCAACCCGCTCGGTCAATTGCAGCAGGGTTTGGGCCGCATCGAGGCGGGCGACTTTGCCGCACGCATTGAGGTCGACACCCAAGATGAATTTGGTCAAGTGGCAGCGGGTTTTAATGGCATGGCGGGCAAATTACAAACCCTGTATGAAGGCCTTGAGGCGCAGGTGGAAGCCAAGACGCAGCGGATCGAAGCCCAACGCGCCCGCATTGAAGCCTTGTACGAGGTGAGCGCCTTTCTGGCCAGTGCCAACACCATCGAGGAACTGTCGCGTGGCTTTGCTCAGCGGGTGCGGGCGGTCATGAAGGCCGATGCGGTGGCTGTGCGTTGGTCGGATGAGGCCAATCAGCGCTACCTGATGCTGGCCTCTGACTGCTTTCCGCAGGAGATGGTAGACGAAGAGCGCAGCCTGATTGTGGGCGCCTGTGCCTGCGGTAATCTAAAGCCAGATGCCCGCACCCGGGTCATCCCGATCCTCAGCCATGAGGCCGCGCCGATGCGGGATTGCATCCGTGCCGGCTATCTGAGCCTGGTGAGTGTGCCGGTCCGCCTGCAGCAGCGACTGATTGGCGAAATTGATCTTTTCTTCCGCAGTGAGGTGCAGCTGTCAACTGAAGAGGTGGAGCTGCTCGACGCACTGGCCAGCCATTTGGCCAGTGCGTTGGAGGGCTTGCGTGCAGCAGCGCTTGAGCGCGAAGCGGCCGTTGGCGAGGAGCGCGCGTTGCTGGCCCGTGAGCTGCATGACTCCATCGCCCAGTCGCTGGCATTTCTGAAAATTCAAGTGCAATTGCTGCGCAACGCCTCTGCGAAAGCACAGCCCAGTCAGGTGCAGGTGGCACTGAACGAGTTGGACACCGGATTAAGGGAGAGCATCAGTGACGTGCGTGAATTGCTGGTGCATTTCAGAACCCGGACCAATACCGATGACATTGAAACTGCGCTGAAGGAAACACTGCAAAAATTCAAGTATCAGACGGGCTTGCCCACCGCGCTTGAAGTCACGGGCCATGGCCTGCCGCTTCCAGCGGATGTGCAAGTGCAGGTCCTGCATGTGGTGCAAGAGGCCTTGTCGAACGTGCGCAAACATGCGCAGGCCAGCCATGTGAATCTGGAGGTCTTGAAAGGCTCGCAGTGGCGCTTTGTTGTGCGGGACGACGGCCAAGGCTTTGACACGCAGGGCTTGCACGGGGAGTCGCATGTCGGCATGAAGATCATGCATGAACGGGCGCAACGCATTGGCGCGACTGTGCTGGTGACATCGCGCGTCGGACAGGGCTCGACCCTGACCCTCACGCTGCCTGAGCACCCGGTGACGGCCCAAATAGCCTGACAATGGTGGTCATGCAGTCAATCAAACTGATGGTGGTCGACGACCACAGCCTGTTTCGTCGCGGCCTTTTGTCTTTGCTGTCGCAAGACGGACGCTTTGAGGTAGTGGGTGAAGCGGGCGATATGGGTGAGGCTTTGCGCCTGGTGGCGCGCGCTAGCCCTGATCTGATTTTGCTTGACAACCATTTGCCTGGTGTGCGTGGGGTTGACGGCATTCCTGCGTTGAAGGAGGCGTACCCAGGTACCCGCATTCTGATGCTGACCGTGAGCGAAGACGAAGCCGATCTGGCTGCTGCCATGCAAGCCGGTGCCGATGGTTATTTGCTCAAAACCGTGGAGTCTGACCAGTTGTGCGACGCCATTGTCAAGGTCTTGGCCGGCGAGTCGGTGATCAGCTCGGACATGATGAGCAAGTTTGTTGCGGCTTTTCGTGCCAAGCCCATGGCAGAGAAGCCTGGCGAGGTAAGCCCAATGCCTGCTTTGACGGATCAAAGCGGTGTGGCCTCCTTGTCCACCCGTGAAATGGAAATTTTGAAGCTGATTGCACGTGGCGACAGCAACAAGCTGATTGCCCGCGCGCTGGCTATTGCCGAGACCACCGTCAAGGTGCATGTGCAGCATATTTTCCGCAAACTCCAACTCAGCTCCCGCGTTCAGGTGGCGGTGTACGCCGCCGCCCATCGGTTGGTTTGAGGCAAATCAACACCCGTCAACTTTGACGGGTTGTTGCTACTTTTGAACTAGGTCGCTCTAACGCGTCCTAGTTCTTTTGAGGCCGTTGCGGGATGCCAATGGTGGATGGTCATCCACCACCAAAGCGGCGACATTGTGTGCATTCCTTTGGAGAAGCACCTATGGCCTCTGAGATCAGTCAGTCGAAAAAAGCATGGTCGGTCCTGATCGTCAGCACACTGGCGTTCACCGTGTGCTTCATGGTCTGGATGATGTTTGGCGTCATTGGCATCCCGATCCGCAAGATGCTCAACCTCAATGCCACGCAATTCGGCCTGTTGATGGCCACCCCCGTGCTGACCGGCTCGCTGATCCGTGTGCCTCTGGGCATCTGGACCGACCGGTTCGGAGGGCGCGTCGTGATGGCGGTGCTGATGGCCATGACCGTCCCCGCCATCTGGATGATGAGCTACGCCACCGCTTACTGGCATTTTTTGACGATTGGCCTGTTCGTCGGCCTGGCCGGGGGCTCGTTCTCGGTGGGCACGCCCTATGTGGCCCGCTGGTTCCCTAAAAAGCG
>JBIKZZ010000011.1:0-28886 GCA_044354435.1 Rhodoferax sp.
GGCCGCCCGATCGGGCAGAACCAGGGCATCCAGTTCCCGCTGGCTGAGGCTTTTATTGAGCTGGAAGCCGCCAGCCTGATGCGCTGGCGGGCTTGCGAGAAGATCGACGCGCGACAAAATGCCGGGGCCGAGGCCAATATGGCTAAGTACCTGGCCGCCAAGGCCAGCTGGGAGGCAGGCAATGCTTGTCTGCAGACCCATGGTGGCTTTGGCTTTGCCTGCGACTACGACGTGGAGCGCAAGTTTCGCGAGACGCGCCTGTACCAGGTGGCGCCGATCTCCACCAACATGATCCTGTCGTTTGTTGGCGAGCACATGCTCGGCCTGCCGCGCTCGTTTTGATCGGCAAAGCATGAGACCCCTGAACGGCATCACCGTCGTCGCTCTGGAACAGGCCATTGCCGCCCCCTTTTGTACCCGGCAACTGGCCGACCTGGGGGCACGCGTCATCAAAGTGGAGAGGCCCAAGCCAATACTTACCCTTACGACCCCTTCCCTTCCGTGGACGCTTTAAATGATATCAAGCCGGCACTTATGGACCCAGTGCCTGTGCTGGTTCAGCCTACCGACGCCATCCTGGCGGAACTGGCTCGGGACATCGCGGCCGTTGCCGAACTGTGAGTTGATGGCGCAACAAAGATTATCATGATCAATCACATGACCATGCGTGTCGCTCAGGCGCGTACCCTACTGTTCGTGCCAGGCAACCGGCCCGATCGCTTTGAGAAGGCGGCACACTGCGGCGCTGACGCCGTGGTGCTCGACCTTGAGGACAGCGTTCCCTCTGTTGACAAGGCAGCGGCGCGGTTAGCGATTGCGCGCGATTGGACGCGGTTGCAGGGCTTGGGTGTACCCCTAGTGGTGCGGATCAACACCGCCGATGGCGAGCTCGGTCGAGCCGACCTGGCCTGGCTCGCTGCCCTGCCATTACCCGCAGCGGTCATGGTGCCCAAGGCCGAGTCGGCATCCGTGTTGGAGCAAGTGCACCGCGCCTTGCGCGGCGTTCCCACCTTAGCACTGATCGAAAGCGCCGCCGGCTACGCTGCATTGCCATCCCTCGGTGGCGCTGCCGGCGTGTTGCGGCTGGTGGTTGGGCATATCGACTTCATGGCCGATACCGGCCTGCAGTGCGACGAAAACGAGAGCGAACTTGGGCCGTTGCGTTTCGCAGTGACCATCGCTACGCGGCTAAACCGCCTTTCACCGCCGGTGGACGGCGTTACCGTGCAAATCGGCGATGAAGCCCGCCTACGCGTGGACGTGCGCCGTGCGCTTTGTTTCGGCTTTTCAGGCAAGTTGTGCATCCATCCCTCGCAGGTCGCCGTGGTCCACGATGCCTTCATGCCCACGGCAGAGGAACTGACCTGGGCGCACAAAGTGCTCGCCGCCGATGCTGCTGCCAGCGGCGCCGCCGTGCAGGTCGACGGACGCATGGTGGACCTCCCGGTGGTCCTGCAAGCCCGCAGAATGGTTGCGAGGGCAATGCCGTAACAAGTGCGGACACCCATCATTAGCCAGCACTAAAAGGCAGCTTGATTATGACTGTCGAGTAGACCTAGTCCGAAGTCGCCAGCGCGCTGCGCGAATGCGAAAACCTCTGAATCGATGGTGAATGGGTCTCCCCCATCGGCTGAGAATTGAACGACACTAACAACCTTGCGATCGGCGCCAGACAGAAACTGCCCAACGGGCTAAAAATTCGAAAGGTGCACGAGCAAGACTATCCGCAAAATGGCTGCCCGCGCAAAGCTGGGCTCACACTGTTGCTCTTGGAAAGTCCGATAGAAAAGTTGCTACAAATCACTTTTCAGCTGATGTAGTAATTCTGGATAAATCACGCGCGCAGTGGTCGGTGTCATAAGGTTAGGGCCGAGCACCATACTGAAGTAATAAAAGTAAGGCGGGAGGCTTAGTGCTACGAAGCCAAATTTATACGAGTCTTACTTGCGGGCTAGCATAGTCCTGCAGTGGCAAAACATCGGCGGTACACCGCTCAGGCAGAGTCTGCTTCGATATGAACCCCAGCGTCCATGAACCGAATCAGTGCTGCCTGTCTGACGAGGTCATCGGCGCTGGATTCTTTACCGTAGCTGGTATAAGTGTTTGGCTCATTTTGCACAAAGCCTTCGACCTGCAGAATTTGGAGCGGCGGGTCTTCCAGAACACTCTCAAACCAGTACTTGACATTCCTCGGTACGTAGACGCCTTCGAGCGGTCCAAATTCTCCAATGACCGTATCACCCTCGCCATAAAAACGTGCCCGCCCTGAAATGACGAGCCAAAGACCGTCCATCGCGGCATGCGAGTGCAGTGTGGTTTCACCGCCCTTCTTGATGATCTGCACCAAGCCACACATCATGTCGCTCATGAACAGACGGGTGATCGCTCGTGGACGATCCTTGAGGTCAGGCGCCTTGTAGCGAAACACTTGGGGCTTCGCCTGATATTTGGGTAAGTGATCGGTCCGCGACAGTGCACTTTTTAGCAAAACCTCGTTGGGGCTGTCTAAGTCCACATCTTTCATGAAGGTCTCCTTTGAATGATCCGGTACGACGAGGTACAACTACTCACTTGATAACTGATGGAAGCCAGGTCGCAATCGGAGGGAAAATCATGATCAACGCGATCAGTATCAGCGTGCACGCAATATAAGGTAAGCCAGCGGCGACGATATCCTTGAACGGCACAGTAGGACAGACGCCCTTCAAGACGAACAAGCCCATGCCAAATGGCGGTGTTATCAATCCCGTTTCCAGCGCCAGCATAAACATCACACTGAACCAGATCGGGTCAAAGCCCAGTTTCTGGATGATGGGGTAAAACAAGGGGACGGTCAGCATGATGATCGCTACCTGATCCATGAGGCACCCAAGAAACACCAGAATTGCCATGATGACGACCAGCATGGCGAATGGTGAAATTTCAAAGCTACTGGCCCAAGCCACCAAGCCGGTTGTTGCACCAGACAGAGCCAATGTTTGGCCAAAACTTGTTGACGCAATAATGATGAGGAAGACCATCGTGGTGGTCTTCACGGTTCCAATCAAAGCACGCCTGACTGCGGTGAAGTTCAGTTTACGGTAGGCCGCCGACACGATAAGAACGCCAACAACCCCAAACGCCGATGATTCCGTCGGCGTAGCAACGCCTAGCAACATGAGTCCGATAACCATGAATACCACCAAACCCATCGGGGCCAGGTTGAAAACAACGGCCTTGAGCTTTTCGAACACGGGGACTGGAGGGACATCATAGGCGGGCGCCGCATCCGGGTCGATTCGCAACTGGATATAAATAGTCGCCACGTAGAGCGTCGCCAGCAGGATGCCTGGTAGAACCCCCCCAATCAGCAACATACCGATGTCTACTTTCGCGAGACTGCCGAGCAATACCGCAAGTGCAGACGGTGGAATAATGATAGCGAGCCCCCCCGTGCCCAGGATTGGACCCAGGGACATATGCGGCTTATAACCCCGGCGATTCATTTCCGGGGTCATTGAAGCACCCATCAAGGCCGTGTTCGCCATGCTTGAACCAGACAAGGCCGCGAACACGGTACCACCCGCAACCGTGGCATAGGCAAGTCTGCCACGCATTCGCCCGAACAACTTGTCAAAGGCGTCAAATACGCTTGTTGCAACCCCCGTATGGAAGAATAATTCTCCCATCAGTAAGAATAAGGGGATGGGAACCAATGCAAAGGTTGTGATCGAAGCCGATGAACTGGTCACTAACTGGCGCATGCCGACGTCACCGCCAATAAAGACCAGCACGCCGATAATGCTGGCTGCAAAGAAAGCAAAAGCGACCGGGACCGCAAGAGCCATCAATACGCAAATTATTCCAACGAGCAGCAGCCCTGCCCAATACCATTCCATGGTCATTGTCAAATCCCGTCCGTTTTGCTTCCGTGACCCGATAGAAACTGGGTTGAGCCAAATAGAAATCTAGAAAACTCAATAGCGGAGAGAAGAAACATGATTGGGAACGGAAAATACATTGCCCAGCGCGGCAAGGTGATGGCCCGTATATCAGCCTCGTTCCACCGGTAAGATTCCCAGCCCGAGATCGTGAAGTAGTAGAGGAGTAATAGGCAGAGTGCGAGGCAAAGCGAGCAGGCGGCCTGTCCGACCAGGTGCCGAGCAGTCACAGGGAAAAGATCCACCACCGACTCGATCATGATGTGGCCTTTCTTGTGCACCAGCCAAGGCGAAGCCGAAGCCACTGTGTAGAGTAGCGCGTACTCCGTTAGCGGGCCAGACCAGATGACTGAGCCAAATCCCAAGGTTCGACTGGTAACGTCATAAACTACGACAACCAATACAAACACAATGCAGATCGCCCCTATCGCAGCCAGCGTTTCCAGTAGACGAACATAGACAAGATTGAACTTGTTGAGTGTCATTATTTCTTTCAAAGCCGATCGAGTCGACATATTGGAAGCGCCCCTCTGCTACCGCGATGACATGGAGACTCGAAGCCCTCAAACCGGGTTGGTTGAGGGGTCCATCATCCACGCTACTTCATGAACTTTTCGCGCAGTGCCTTGACATTGGTCGTATCGACCTTTTCAATTTGGCTCCATGGCAGCACATCCGCCTTGCCAAGATAGTCGGTAATTCCGGCGCCCTTCAATGTAAAGGCCTTGTTTCCCGCCGCATCTAGCATTTTTTGTTCGGCCAAAACAAGGCCTTCAAATTTCTTGTGCGATTCAGCCTCGTGCTTCATCCCAACATCCATCAGTATTTTCTGGGCTGCTGGCGTTAGCGACTTCCACTTGTCCAGGTTGATCAGGGTCACAATGTCAGATGTGTAGAAGGCAGGGTATACCCGGTGCTTGACGAACTTCTCGATTTTGAAATCAGCAGCGCCAATTTCAGGCCAGGCCAGACCGTCAACCAGGCCTCGCTCAAACGCCGTGTAAATGTCGGTCGTCTGCAAGACAACGGGCGTGGCTCCAACCGATATCAAAAACTCGTTATAAAGCGGGTGTGACCGCATCCGCACACCAGTCAGATCAAGGCCACCCTTTGCGTTGAGCTTGGGCTCCTTGGTTACAAGCATATAGAACGCCCATCCCCTGTCGGGGTTACTTAGAAACTTGGTGTTGATCTTCTTTTGTAAAATTCCGTCCAGCAAATCGAAGCCGCCGTTGGCTCGCAGTTCCGGCACACTCCGATTCGTTGCGCCAAAGGCGCGAACCTCTGGCAGCAAACCGGAAAGGTAGGAACTGGAGCCGTAATACATATCTATCGCGCCTCGTCGCAAGGCGCCGCCCTGATCGTTAGCAGGAATGGCTTCCGGTCCGCCCGCAAATTGAATCTGCACGACCCCTTTGCCAGCCTCGTTGACTTTTTCAATGTACTCCAGCAGGCTCTCCGTAATCACAAAGGTTTTTGGCCAGGGGGACACGGCGCGCAAAACCTGCTGGGCGCTGGCTGGGAGAGCCAGCGTGCAGGCTGCCAAGGCCAACGCTGCTGCGCCGAGGGCTGAGCGCAAGGAAAGGCGCCGGCCAAAGGACTCGGTTGCGCATTTAGTCTCGTCATTTGCCATCATTTCAGTACTCCTCAAGGTTGAAATTTGCTCACAAAAATTCGCGGCACGTCACCAACTCTGCAAGGCCACGTGTCCAAGCCTCTTGAGGTCAGCATAAGGTCGGATACTGCCATTCGATTTTTTCAACTCATTATTTGAAACTCAGTTTCAATATTCGCAACATATTGTGAGTCAGTCAAACCCTAGCCCATAGTACTTGCGAAGCAGCACAACGGCCAGCATCGCGGCCCGGAAGGCAGACCGCTAAGCAGCTTAGTCTGTGCATTGCGGCAGCTACAGCCCGGTCCCGCTGCGCAAGCGAGCGGGCAATCGAAAAAGCCGGGGCTTCACCAAGCCTACGAAACCGACCTTCTGGCCGGCGGGCTTTGGGAGCAGTAGCCTGCCTGGTGCGGGCTAGGCAAGCGACGGCAGCGATGAGGCGCAGGCGCTGAACGCGATCGAGCGTCGCAGTTTCAGGCTCGCCCGGGCGCTGAGCCAATTGTCTGAAATATTGAGACGCAAACTCATATGGTAAATCCGGTCTGGGGACTCGTGTGGCTCGAAAGATATGCTTTACCAGCAACCAATGCCTTGATCGGAGATTCTGCAAACATACGGAACCTCGCAATCCGGGCACTCCGCATAGGGTGTGCATTGAGAGGATAACCATGACGTCTGCTGCCCAGTCCATCGCTTCATTCAATCAGCAAGCCCGGCGATTGAGCGACGAAGAAGCTGATATCCGGCTGCAGTTAGCGGCTTGTTACCGCCTAGTCGCTCATTACGGCTGGACGGAGCTGATTTATAACCACATCTCGGCCCGGGTACCTGGAAAAGAGGAACACTACCTTTTGAACCCGTTCGGTCTGCTGTTCGAGGAAGTGACTGCATCGAATCTGGTCAAGGTCGATATGGACTGCAAGATCGTCGACATCACACCCTACACCGTGCACCCGGCAGGTTTTGTGCTACATCACGCCGTTCATGCGGCCCGCCCAGACGTTGTTTGCGTACTTCATACCCATACAGCAGCCGGCATGGCCGTCTCGGCGATGAAGTGTGGCTTGCTACCCCTGACCCAAAACGCAATGATGTTTCACGGGCGGGTCGGGTATCACGAATTCGAGGGTCTGGCACTATTGACGGATGAACGCGAACGCATCGCCGAGAGCCTGGGTGACAACGCTGTCCTGATTTTGCGCAATCATGGCGTCCTGATCGCGGCTTCATCGGTGCCAGAGGCTTTCTCCATGATGTGGTTCCTGGAAAAGGCGATGCAAGCGCAGGTGCTTGCCATGGGCAGCGGGCAGGAGCTGAACATTCCTACCAATAGCGCCGCGGAGGTCACCGCAAAGATGGCCTTCACCAACAACGTGGTCGAGCAATTCGACGGGGGGCAAAGTCCCGTCGGCAAACTGGAATGGCCGGCACTGCTTCGCAAACTTGACCGCATCGACCCGGGATTCAGGGACTAAGCGGCTGGGCGCGCTGCCGTTGTCGGCTTAAGGCTGAGGAAAATTGCAACAATTCTTAGAGGAAAACCATGATCTCCCACACCATTCTTCCGGTTGGCCGGTCACCGATCTGGAAAGCTGACATGAGTCAATATGTGGATGACCGGCCCGCGGAGGGTATCTTCCAGGTGCATCGTGATGTGTATGCGGACAAGGAACTCTTCGAGCTGGAAAACAGGTACATCTTTGAGAGGACCTGGAGCTTTCTCGGTTTCGAATCCCAGTTGCCGAACCCTCATGATTTCATTACCGCCCACATCGGTCGAGCGCCGATCTTGGTGGCCCGGGGGACGGACAGCCAGGTGCGCGCGTTTCTCAATATATGCCGCCACAAGGGTGCAACTCTTTGCGCCCGCATGCAGGGCAACGCCAAAGTACATGCCTGTCCATACCACGGCTGGGTCTTTGACTCCGGTGGCAAGAACGTTCATATCAAGGAACGGGACAATGGTGCATACACCAGTGGGTTTGACACCCAAGACCACGACCTTCATCCACTTGCACGCGTGGCAAGCTACAAGGGACTGATCTTCGGCAGCCTATCTGCAGATGTTCCTAGTTTGGAAGACTACCTGGGGGACACTCGCTTCTTCATTGATCTGGCGATGGACCAAGGCCCGCTGGGCATGGAGGTCATACCCGGCAGAGCGGTCTACACGTACCGCGGCAACTGGAAACTCCAAATGGACAACGGGGTGGACCCCTACCATCTGACGACTGCGCACTTGAGCTTTATGGAGGTGATGAAGCGCCGTCGAACGGGTGCCGGGCATCAGGAGGGGCATATGACCGACCTATTCAAGACATTCTCGGACGATTCGACATCCTTTGGCTTTGCGCATGGCCATACGGTGTTCGCTGCCGGCAATCCTGACCCTCGTCAGCGGCCGTTCTATGCAGAGCTCGACACTCTACGCGAACGCGTAGGAGAGCTCAAGGCAGACTGGATGACGCACCACATCTACAACGCGCAGGTATTTCCAAATTTCCAGATTGCACACAACGTGGCACTGATTGTGAGGACCTTCCGGCCCATCTCGGTGGACTTGACGGAGATGCACTCGTACTGCCTGGGGGCGATCGGCGAAAGTGCGGACAAGAGGGCCTGGCGCTTGAGGGCGTTTGAGGATTTCTACAACTCGAGCGGACTTGCCACGCCCGACGACACCGCGGTCTATGAACGTTGTCAGGAAGGATTTGCTACCGAATCCTCGGGCTGGATGCAGGGCTACTACCGTGGCATGGGAAACCTGCATCAAGGCCCGGACGAGATGAGCAGAAAGCTCGGTCTGAACCCAGTGGAGGTTGCCCAGGGAACCATGAAAACAGGCGATGAGGTGCTATTACACAGTCCCTATCGCGAATGGTCGAGGCTCATGGACGCTGGTCGTCAAGGAAGAAAGGCATACCCGTGAACAACCTTGCACAACAAGCCGCTCAGCTGGATGCTACAGGCCTGCTGGCCGTCGGTCGGCTGATTCTCGAGCACGAGGTTGTCTGTCTGGATGAGCGGCGGTGGGGCGATTGGCTGGAACTCTTTGCGCAAGACTGCGAGTACTGGGCCCCTGCATGGAAAATGGATGGCTTGTTGACCAGTGATCCACAGGCCGAACTCTCACACATCTATTACCCAAGCCGGGCCGGCCTTGAAGACAGGGTAATCCGCATACAGTCTCGGTCGTCACCCGCATCGCAGCCGGGCCGTCGCACAGCACATTTGATCGGCAACATTCAGCTTCTTGAAGAACCAAGCAGCCGTTCGATGCGACTGCGCTCCACCTGGGTCACCCATGTCTTCACGATACAGACCCATGAAGCTCATGCGTTTTTCGGCTACACCGAACACAGCCTGATTTTCCAAAATGACAAGTGGGTTTTCTCACATAAAAAAATTATCCTGCAGAACGACTACATACCAAGCATGCTTGACATCCAGTGCTTCTGCTAGCCCGGACCGCCAGGTCTCTATTGCCCCTGCCACTAGACTGAAGGGCGCCGGCCTTGAGGTAGGTCGGGCGCGAGCTTTTACAACAACACTTTATGGTGCTGGCTGGAACTGCCCTGGCAATGCCTTGGAAACTCGACCGCGAATGAGATCCGAGGCTCGTTCGGCCAACATCATCACTCCAGCATTGATGTGTCCGGTGACAAGATCGGGCATGGCTGAGGCGTCGACGACCCGCAAATTCTCAACACCAAGCAACCGCAAAAACGGGTCGAGCACAGCGCTAGATCCAGTTCCCATGGCACATGTTCCAACGGGGTGATAGACCGGCACAGCGGTTCGGCGCATGAAGAGATCGATCTCAGCATCGGTTTTGATCCCGGAGCCAGGAAGAATTTCAGGTCCACGGAAGCGATCCATTTCGCCGCGGTGCGCCAGTTCTCTGGCCATGTGAAACCCAGTTCGCAAGGTAGTGACGTCGGCAGGTTCCTGAAGGGCATTGAAGCGAATCAGGGGCGCATCTCGCGGGTCAGCCGATCGAAGCAAGACTTCGCCCCTGCTTGCCGGATGCATGATGGCTGGCCTGATTCCGAAGGCATCGGCATAAGGCGGACGGATCCCAGGGAACCACAACCTTGCCATGGGCGCTGTTGGCATCAAAAGGTATTCGATGTCTGGCGTGGCGAGTTCTGCCCGACTTTTGACGAAACCGAACAGATTTGTAGGCACCGTCGTCGCAGGTCCGCTCCTCAAGAAGTAGGCCTGGAGCATGGCCGCGGCCATCCTGTCGGCGCGCATGCGCCCATGAAAGTAGCCTGGTTGCTTGCGCGCATAGTAATTGGGAACCGCCCAGTGGTCCTGCAGGTTCTTACCCACGGGCAGGTCCACGATGGACTCAATACCCAGGTCGCTCAGGTGTCTGGCCGGGCCGATGCCAGATCGCATGAGAATCTGGGGCGAGTTGAATGTTCCGGCGCAGAGAATGACTTCGCGCTGCGCACGCACCGTTTTGCGCTCGCCCCCGCTGATTAAGGTTATCCCGACCGCACGATAGCGCTCCATGGCAACCTTTTCCACCAATGTATTGACCAAGACTTTCAAGTTTGGGCGTGGGACCGCAGGTTTGAGATAGGCCGTGGCTGAAGACGCGCGCCGGCCGCAGGCAATGTTGAACTGCACGCGACCGAAGCCTTCAATGTCACCAGCATTCATGTCGTGGCCTGTGCGATGCCCCAGGGCCTGGGCCGACAAAGCCCAGGCGTCAAAAAGTTCGTCCGGTGACTCCGACCACTGGACCGCCACAGGGCCGCCGCAACCGCGCTCCTGGCTACCCCCACCCGACCACGCTTCGGTGCGTTTAAAGTAAGGCAACACATCTTGGTAAGACCATCCAGTCGCACCATTTCGTGCCCATCTGTCATAGTCACCTCGGTCGCCGCGCGTGAACGCCTGAACGTTGATCGACGACGAGCCGCCTAGCACCTTGCCCCGCAAATACATGACGGACCGATGGTCTAGCCCAGGCTCAATCTCGGTGTCGTATCCCCAGTCGTGCAGGCGATGCTTCCACATCAGTCCAAAACCGATAGGAATATGAATCAATGGGTCTCGATCACGACCCCCCGCCTCCAGCAACAAGACGCTGACCTGAGGGTCTTCGCTCAGCCGATTCGCCAGGACGCAACCGGCGGAGCCAGCGCCGACGATCACGTAGTCAAATATTTGCTCTTTTTTCATCGGTCGCAGGTTTCCAAAAAAATTGCCGTCTGATGTGCCTTCGTTTATTGCCTAGCGAAGTAACTTCAACCATCGTGAGGGCTAACGTTAAGATGTTCAGACTTCAGGTGTGCCGATTCGACCGCAAGTCCTGTCGTGTATCGTTGACGTTGAAAAATGTAGACAGACCATAAATGCGGCGCAGTGGTCTGGGCCGTAAGCGGGGTCTCGTCCCACCGATCAAAACGAAGCAGGCGCCACCCCAGAGAAGTCAGTTTCCCCCCCGCTGCTAAGGGACTGAGAATACGGATGGTCCCACGGCTGTGGACTTCCATGGTTTCTGCGGAGCATAGGCATGGACGGGCAACGGCGCCGGCATGGTTTCAATATGTCAAATCCAGTCTTGCTATTTGAAGGCGTGCAATCGAGACGGCCGCATCAACCATGCAGAGCGTTTTCGACTCTGCGGCTCATGGCCAACAATCGCGGTCCCACCGTAACCTCCAATTCATTCGGAGTCACTCGGTCAGCATAGACAGCGCAATTAAACACAATGGTCTCGCCATCGACCATGCGCCGAAGCGGAACACCCACGCCGTAGATATTGGGTCGGAAAAAATCAAAGGACATGCAAAAGCCTAGGCGCAGGAAATCCTTGAGTGATCGGGCAATGCTTTCCTGGCAGCGTGCCCACTCGTCGGGCCGCTTAATGCGGATCTCATTCAAGATGGATTCCCGCCGCGGCACGTCGCAGACCGCCAGGTAGGCCCGCCCGATTGACGTCGCCGCGATCGGATGTGCGTAGCCGATTTCGGTGTGCGGGGGCGCGTAGACGGCCCGACTGCGGGCGGCCTCGACATAAACGATGTTCAGTCGATCCCTTATGCCCATCGCTACCGACCCGCCGACCTCCTCGGCCAAATCCGTCATGTGCTGGCGCGCCAACTGGCGGACGTACATGGTAGCGAGAAGCGGGTAGCCGAGCGAAAGCACGGCAGAACCCAGTTGGTATTTGTTCTGGTTTGGTGGGGACCGCAAGTAGCCCAGTTTTGTGAGCGTGTACGTAAAGCGCGATATCGTCGCTTTTGGCAAACCGGTTGCCTGCGCCAGATCCTTATTCCCCAGCACCGGCATCTGGGGCGTAAAGCAGCGCAGGATGTCGAGCCCGCGCGCCAGCGTGGTGGCGAACTGCTTGTCGTCAAGGGTCTCCTTGTAGATCGGGGTTCGTTTCGATGGGGTCTCAATATCGGGTGGGTGATTCGGCATATCAGACTCCGGAATTAATTGGAATGAAGATTCTATGGTTTCATGTATTGATCTGACGTATGAAATAATGAAACATTGTCCCTCTATCTGGTAGACCTTGATTACGCTAGCACGTATTCAACGTTTCACGCTCGACATTTATATATGCGCCCGACACACTCCCCCGCCCACCGTTCGAGCGCTCCCCGCATCACCTACCGAAACCGCATCTGGACAAATAAATAGCAAAGAACAACGCACGTGAGCGCCTCCCTAGAGACACCATGGATGGATGTACTAGTTTTTCACAAGAAGCAGGAAGCCGAGGAAACCTGCAGTTTTGAACTTATCCATCCAAATGGCGATGAACTTCCTATGTTCAGTGCCGGATCCCACGTTCTGGTGCAAGTGAGCGAAAGCATCACGCGGTCCTACTCACTTTTCGGCAACCCGAACGAATCGCACTGCTACCGAATCGCGGTGCTACGTGACCGGAATTCGCGCGGCGGGTCGATTGCAATGCATGAGCAGGTTGAACCCGGTCGTATCTTGCGCATCAGCGCACCGATCAATCATTTTCCCCTGGTCGAAGGCCCAGAGCACAGCCTGTTGCTGGCGGGCGGAATTGGCGTGACACCGCTTCTTTGCATGGCGGAGCAGTTGACAAATGAAGGGGCTTCGTTCGAACTGCACTACTGCAACCGCTCGCAAAAAACCGTAGCCCTGCGCAAGGAACTCTCCAGCGCCCGCTTCGCACAGAGGGTGAGCATGCACTTCGACGATGGCCCGGCGGCGCAATCGCTGGACATTCAAGCCATACTTTCAGGCTGCCCCGCTGGCACGCACCTGTATGTGTGCGGGCCCAAAGGATTTATCGACTTCATCACTTCAGCCGCTCGGGTCAAGGGCTGGCCTGACGCAAGTATTCATTACGAACTTTTTGCCGGTAACACGGTCTCTCATGAGACTGATGGCAGCTTCGAAGTGCAGATCGCCAGTTCTGGGCAAATTGTGACGGTTCCCAGCGACAAGACAGTTGTCGAGGCGCTGGCCCAAGCCGGGGTGACTATTGAGACCTCATGTGAGCAAGGGGTCTGCGGCGTTTGCCTGACGCGCATACTCGAGGGTCTCCCGGAGCATAAGGACATGTTCCTGTCTGACAATGAGCAACTGCTTAACGACCAATTTACCCCTTGCTGCTCCCGGGCAAAGTCCGGCAGACTGGTGCTGGACCTATGAGGGCCGAAAAAATATGTGCGAACCTCGCTATGGCTGCCTGCTTGTATCAACCGGCGACGATCGCAACGCAAGACCGAGCCTGCTGCGGCATATGGCGCGGCAATGCTTAGTGAAACTTTCATCGACACTCGACGGAGAGCCCTATGTTTGTTCTTAATGCCTGGTATGTCATCGCTTGGGCTGATGAGGTGAAGGATCAACCGCTGGGACGCACGGTGTGCAACGAGGCCGTCGTCTTGTACCGGGACCGCATTACCCAACGTGTGGCAGCTTTGCAGGACAGATGTATTCACCGTGGATTTCCGCTTCGGTTTGGGAGAATCGTAGACGAGGGGATCCAGTGTGGCTACCACGGACTCCAGTTTGATTGCTCGGGGGCGTGTGTGGCAATACCGGGGCAGACCAAAATTCCCGCCAAGGCTGTAGTTCGCTCTTTTCCTGTCGTTGAGAGAGATCAACTCATCTGGATCTGGATGGGAGACCCCGGCAAGGCTGACAGCGCGAGCATCGTCGATTGCTTTTGGCACAACGACCAGGAAAAATGGCCGCACAAGCATGAGGTCTACAACGTCAAGGCGGATTACAGGTTGCTGGTCGATAACCTGATGGATCTGACCCATCTGGGGTATGTTCATACGACGACGATAGGCGGCAATCCGAAGGCACATACCGAAGCCGAAATGAAGGTTTCGCCCAAGGAAACTGGCCTGCACTTCATCCGCTGGCTCATGAACATCGAGCCTCCACCGTCTTTTCGCAAGGCAGTACCGACATTCAAAGGCCGCGTAGACCGCTGGATGGACTTCGAATACTTTGCACCGGGTGCCATCGTCCAGTGGAGCGGAGCACTCGATGTGGATCGCGATGCACGCGGCAACCGGCACCAGGAAGGCGGGTTTTCCGCCAGGCTGTTCCACGGCTTGACGCCTGAAACCGAGACGAGTTGCTTTTATTTTTGGTCAACTGCGAACGGCTATCGGCAAAAGGAGTCGCAAGTCACCCTGGACCTCTTCAACGAGATTGCGCAAGCCTTCAAGGAAGACAAACGCGTCGTGGAGGAGCAACAAGCCATGCTGAGCAAGTACGGGAATGCCGGACTCATCGATATCCTGTCCGACGCTGCGCGCATCCATATGCGCCGGGCGGTTGACCGGATGCTTGATCAGGAGACCCCTGCCCCTTAAGCCTTGGCGCAGACGCGCAGTCTGGCCCGCCGGATTGAGCTCGGGCTATAAGCCCAGCTCTTGCCGCGCCTCCTCAACCAGTCGATGCTTGGCTACTTTGCCGCTGGCCAGTCTGGGCAGTTGCGCCTCTGTGCGAAAGAGCACGTGATGGGGAACCTTGAAGGACGCAGCAAGCTCCTTGACGAAGTCCCGCAGTTCACGCTCCGGCAATACGCAGTCTGCATCAACGAAGGCCACAATCAACTCCCCGCGCACCGGATGTGCCACGCCGACGACATGGGCATCACGTACATGAGGGTGCTGCACCAGAAGTTGCTCAACCTCCATCGGCGACACATTGATGCCGCCGCTCTTGATCACTTCTTTGAGTCTTGCATGGAAGACAAAACGTCCTTCCCTATCAAGCGAGCCCAGGTCCCCGGTGTCAAAAAATCCATTTGGCCGCAGTGCCTTTCGGGTTTCTTCGGCGCTGCCATGGTAGCCAGGGGTGGTGAAACCTCGCAGAAGAACCAGTCCGACCTGCCCCTGAGCGAGCGGCGCGGACGTCGCCGGATCGACGATCAAAAGTTCCACGCCGGGCAGTGGTCGCCCACTGGTTTGCAGCTTGACTTCGAGCGGGTCATCGGCCATCCCAACGGTCGCATTGCCATAGGACTCGGTCAAACCATAGGCGGGGCAAGCGAGCTTGACGCCCATTTCCACCAGGGTCATGCGCTTGTATTCGGCCATGGTTCCCGCATTGCCCTTGAGCAGGCTGCCTATCTTGCGCTGCGCATAATCCGGGTGGTCGAGGATCGCACGGGTCATATTTCCTGTGCCGTAGTACGTGGTCGATTGGGTCGCGCGTATCGTCTCGATCGCCATGCCGGCATCGAAGCTTCCCTGAAGGACCAGCGTCGCCCCATGCGTCAAAGTCACCGGCATCGCATTGGTCGCCCCCAATCCGTAGAACAGGGGTGATCCGAGCCAGACCCGGTCCTCCCCATTGATTGCACGTCGCTCGCCCATGGCAAAACCGTTCTGGATCACCCCACCGTGCTCGAGCAAAACACCTTTGGGCTCGGCTAAGCTACCCGACGTGTAAAGGATAAAGGCGGGATCGGAAGCATTCACCGCAGACGCAACTGTCAGCACGTCGGCGGCCGTCGCATGGCGTGCCTGCGCCAAAAACTCAGACCAGCCAAGGGTGCCCGCCACCCGCTCACCGAGCACGGCCACCAAGCGTAAAGACGGGAACTCGGCGCACTTTAGCTGGCCTAGAGTTGCTTTTGACAAATCGGGAACAATGTCTTGCAGCACCTGTGCATAGTGCTGATTCAGAAACTGCGACACGAGGACCAGAACAGATATTTCGCAGTGGCGAAGGGTCCAGGCAAGTTCAGTTTTCTTGTACCAGGTATTGAGTGGCACCATGATGGCGCCCACATAAGCTGTCGCGAAGCACATCACCATCCACTCTGGCTGGTTTCCAAACAGCACGCCCATCCGATCCCCGCGCTTGACGCCCATGGCCAGTAAGGCTTTCGCCGCTTCTAATGAGCGTTGCTGCAGTTCCCGGTAACTGAGTATCTCGCCAAAATGCATGATGGCCGGATGACCCGGCCGTGCAGCGGCAATTTCATCCAGCACGCCACCGAGCGTGCGGGCCGAGGGGCATATCCCGGTGAACGTCAATGCAGTCATGGGAGGTCAATTTTCAAGAGGGCTTGCCTTCGTTCAGGCCTCCGGGTCAGGCTCCGTGGTCTTACGCTCGATGTCCCAGAACTCTGCGATCCCAACCAGCGACAAGGCGGTTTGCACGGACTGCGTTGCCGGGCAAGACTGCTTGGCGGGCCGGCCCGTAGACAGCAGGCCCTGCCAGGTCGCCATCACCGATTCGGTGACCGCCGCTACCGTGTTGAAAGGGTAGACCGCCATACAAAACCCAGCAGCATTGAGCTCAGTCACCGACGGCACAGGCTCCGAGATACCGCCGATCCAGATCAAGGGCAGGTCCGGCAGCGCCTTACGAACTCGCGGTGCCATTTCAATGCCAAGGTCAAGCACCATCGCGGCATCGATCCCGGCCTGTGCGTAGTGGCCAATGCGCGCAATAGTTTCATCAAGTGATGCAGTCACCCGCAAAGCATCCGTGCGCGCGATGACCATGAAATCCGGGTCACGTCGGCCATCAATTGCGGCGAGGAGCTTGCCGGTCACCTGGGCGGCGTCAAGCAGGCGTCCTCGCCCACGGTGGTAATGCGCGCGCTTGGGATAGACCTGGTCGTCGATATGGATTGCGGCCGCCCCCGCCCGCTCGAGTTCCCTGACAGTGACAAGGGTATGCGCTGCATCACCAAATCCGGCCCCCGCATCCACCAGAACCGGCATATTGACCGCCCTGTTGATGCGCCGTACGGCATCCACCGTTTCAGTTAATGTCACAAAGGGTTGACCGGCACACAGTTGCAAGCCGATCGCATTGCCACCGATATAGACGGCCGAAAACCCCAGGTGCTCGATGATTCGCGCCGAGTACGGGTCAAAGGCCCCTGGCGCAACAACACAGCGACCGTCGGCAAGTAACGCACGAAGGACACGAGCGCTGGACATGCGGTGCTTACCCCGCAGCTAGCGCGGGCAACAATGAAATGTCAAAGTGCGCGCTAACGTCCAGCTGCGCTGTCGGCGAGCCTGCATCGGGTACGGTGTGAAGCAGCAGGTCATCACTGACTGCGCCTTCGACATAGTCATTGTCAATATAGGTAGAGCCGCCCATGAACAGCTGCGTTGTCAGCGTCTCATGGCCAGTTGAACGCGCCTTGACATGGATGTGTGCGGCGCGGCGATTGTGGCGGCCCATGGCCCGGTAAAGCTCGCCGATGGGGTCGTCATCATGCGCCGAGTAATCGAGCGGCACGATGGTGTCAAGCTTGTAAGCCCCCTGGCTGTCTGCAACGACCACGCCTCGGAGGCTGAATCCAACGTTGTCGTAGACACCATGGTGATCGGCTTGCCAGAAATCCAACTCGGCTCCGGGCAACGGACGCCCGGTGTTGGCGTCACGGACTACGCCCCACAGCCGGATTTTTTGAGCGCCTGGAAAAGACTGCCCCTGCACCAAGTCACCATTGCTCAACACAGGCGCGCCCGCCCTGTAGAAGGGTCCCTCCAGATTGTGGCGTGTTCCGGCTTTTGAGTTGCGGGTCACATCGATACTGGTCATCGCCAGCGTGGCTATCAACATGCTCGGGCACATGCCCGACTGACCTAACCTGTTGAAAAATCCACCTGCGAACAGCAACTCCTGCTCGGTGATCTTCAGTTCGGCGACCACCTTCTGCAAGGCTCGGGTTGTCGCCTCATAGATTTCTGTAACTCGGGCATTGACCAATTGCGGCTCATTCACGTTAGTTCTCCTTGATTTTCATTTCTCAGGGTCTAAGTGGCGTCAGGACGACGCGACCAATGGCTTGCCCTGCCTCGACCAATGCATGTGCAAGCGCCACCTCTTCAAGCGGCATGACCGCAGCAATCCGGGGGTGCAATCGGCCAGCCGCCGTCAAAGCAATCACATCGGTCAATTGCTTGCGACTCACGCTGCCCACGCCGAGTAATTGCGCCCGCTTGAAAAATATGCGAGCCAGATTGATCTCTACCGATTCGCCAAACAACTGCCCGACCAGCGCGTACCGACCGTGCATCGCAAGGCTGTTGAAGCTCTCGTGGAAAACACGGCTGCCGACGTTGTCGATCACCACATCGACGCCCAGGTCATTGGTCAGGACTCGAATCTGCTGCGTGAATTTTCCTGCTGCGTCCATGACAACGACTTCGTCCGCACCGGCCTCCCGAAGGGCCTCGGACTTTGCAGCTTCGCGCGTCACGGCGATCACCCTGGCGCCGGCAAGCTTGGCCAGCTGGCACGACGGCCAGCCAACGCCACCCGTAGCGCCAGTCACCATCACGGTCTCTCCCACTGTCACGTGTGCGGTGTCGCGCACGGCATTGAGCGCGACGGCACTGGCTGGGCCAAGGGAACAGCTGACCTCGAACGGCACCGCGTGATCGACGCGCACCCAAGCGTCCTCAGGCAAGGCGACATGCTCCGCATAACCACCCCGCACCGGCCGACGCGCCAGGCAGGTCGACTCTCGACCGGTTCTGCAAAAGTTGCAAAACCCGCAGCTCGAAAAAGCTTTGGAACAGACATGATCGCCCACCGCCACTGAGCGCACAGCAGACCCGACCTGACGAACGATACCGCTGATCTCGAGCCCTATGACCAACGGAAAAGAGACATCCCGCCGGTAGGTTCCATTGCGCTCGACGACGTCGCGAAATGACACGCCACAGGCCCTGACGTCAACCAAGACATCGCCATCACCACAGATGGGCATGGGCAGATCCACCAGCTTAAACGCACCGTGCCCGCCGGGTGCATACAAAACAGCAGCCCTCATGTGCGCTCCTTCTGGAGCCTGAAGGCCAAGCCACAAAAGTCATCTATCCACTTCTCGACGACGGCTCGAACCGGCTTTCCAATCGTCGGCACGACATCTATCTGCACCAGCCGGCCAAAAACCACCGGGCCTTCGTCCAGATGAACCGCCAGTACGACATAGGGAATCAGCGTCTCGAATTCCGTCAAAAAGCTGCGCTGGTACCGCACCCAACTGTGGATTCGGCCATTTCCGGAGGCTGCGGCCCAATCTGCGCCTACACCACCGCAACAGGTACAAACCGGGCTCGGCGGGAACTGCCAGCGCTGGCAGCTAGTGCAGCGCTGCAGGAGCAAAAGACCCTGGGTCAGTCCGTCAAAATGCGGCTTCGCATCAGCGCTGATGAGCGGCCGCACCCGCGCGCTGCTACAGCCACCCGGGAACGGCAGGATGCTAAGCAAATTGTTGGCCTCAGTCCCTGGCATACAAAATCGCATCGCCGAAAGTGCTGGCCCACAAGGCAAGCTGGCAGTCGCTCACTTGACGCTCGTCTGCCTCACCTCGCAATTGACGGACTATCTCCAACGTCTGCCCCCAGCCATTTGAATGCCCCTCCGACAAATGGCCACCGCTTGTGTTCACAGGCAATTCGCCTTGCAGCTCAATACGCCCGCCCTGGATCCAATCCGCAGCCTCTCCGGGGGGTGAAAAGCCGAAACGTTCCAGCGTCCAAAGCACCTGTGATGAAAAACCGTCATAGCAGTGAAAGGTGTCAACATCTGCTGGCTCGATGCCTGCCTTCGCGAACACCGGCTCGCCGCGGCCCAAGGGTGAATACTCGAAAATATCCCTCTGGTTAATGCCCAAGCCGGGCTGGCCAAACACAAATTCATTGGCCCCGGCGCCGACGCCCTGAAAGCTGCGCAGCGCGACCGGCGGCTTCTTCATGTCGCGCGCGCGCGCCGACGTGGTCAGAATCACCGCTACCGCCGTGTCGACTGGGGTAGAGCAATCGAGTCGGCGCAGAGGCTCGACCACAAAGGGCGATGCCCGGTACTCCGCCGCAGAAATCGGTTTGCGACGCACCGCCATCGGATTCTTGCTTGCGCTATTGCGCTGCGCAATAGCCACCGCAGCCAGCTTTTCGCGATCAACACCGTAGTGGTGCAAATACCTTTGGGTGGACATGGCGGCACCGCCGATTGGCGCAATCAGGCCGATATGCGGGGTTTCGGCATGGGGCCCGCCGCCCTCCCTGAAGTTTTCCTCAAAACCGGGAAAGCCAACCGAACCATGGCGCGGATAGACACTGTTTCTGAAGCTGGCAATGCAAACCACGTAGTTGGCAAGACCCTGTGACAGAGCCATGGCAGCATGTTGGATGACCGTGGCACAGAAACGTCCGTGTGACCATGTCTGCGAAGCAAACCGTATCTCCAGCCCGAGAAACCTTGCCACCTCGTCATAGTCCAAGCCGCGCGGTGAGCCGATGTGCACCACCATGCCGTCCAGATCAGAGCGACAAAGGTCGCAATCATCCAGCGCCGCGACCATCGCACGCTGAATCAGTGAGGCACCACTGTGCGCAGAAAAGTCACCAAATCCAGTGGTGCCAATGCCAACGATGGCCGCCTTGCTCATGAAGTCAACCTGCGGGCACCAGCAATACGCTGCAGCCCCTGAGAAGAAACTGGCCGTTTCAGCAAGGCAGCCTCTGCGACCAGGCTAAGCGTATAAAAACCCATGCGCTTGCTTTCATCCACGGGCACCACCGGCAACGTAGAGCACCTGCCCCGTGATGTAGGAGGCTTCGTCGCAGGCCAGATAACAGACAGCCGACGCGATTTCATCGACCGTCCCATAGCGCGCCATCGGGGTGGTGGCAATGGTCTGGGCGGTCATATTCTTCTTGAGCTCCATTTCGTGCACCGACAAGGGGTTGGGGTTGCGCGGAATATGGCGTGTGCCGCCGTCCACACCCCCTGGGGCTACGCAATTGACTCTCACGCCGCTGTCTGCGAGTTCCAGCGCCATGCATTCAGTGATGGCATGTACGCCCGCCTTTGAAGCGGCGTAGGGTACCCGATAAATTGATCGAACGGCAACAGATCCAATATTGACAATATTGCCCGTCTTACGACCGAGCATGTGAGGAATAACCGCTCGGCAGGCCCATAACACAGGCCATAAAGAACGACCAACCTCCTTTTCGATCTGGTCATCTTCATACTCCCAGAACGGCTTTGCCCAAATCGTACCGCCTACGTTGTGCACCGCCATATCGATGCGGCCAAGAGATTGAATCGCATACTCGACCAGACCACGCGCGCCCGCTGCGGTTTCCAAATCAGCGATGTACGCCTGGGCAAGACCGCCGGCCGCCAGAATTTCCTCAGCCACTTCTCGGCAGTACCGCTCATTGAGATCGGCCACGACAACTGAAGCACCTTCGCGCGCCATGCGCAGCGCAACTGCCTTGCCAATACCCTGAGCCGCTCCGGTAACGATCGCAGTCTTACCAGAAAAACGTGCAAGAGAGGATACGGTCGACATCTTTAGGGCAATTCAAGATATCAAATTGGATAGACGATGTAGCGCGGCAGTACGATGGTGTCCAATATGGCACGTCGTTTCAGGAACCGAAAATCAGGCCCGCGCATCAATATTTCATCCTCATAGACACCACAGGTGAGGACACGTGAGTCACCGAGCTCCTCGGGCGTGAACATCACAGAGAAGTTTGTTAGACACCCGTAGCTGTCCGTATCAAGCTGCTCGCAACTGAGTCGCTGAATGAAGTGCCGTGTACGGTAGTCTTGGTAAGTTCCGGCCCAAACCTTATCAACATAGAAAACCCGATCCGCTAATCGGCCACGGTTGTCGTCCAGTATCAGTGCAACCGGCAGATTGGCGGCGACACTTTCGGCAGAAATACAGGTATAACTACTGTCGGGTCGATCGGCAAAGGTGTCAAACCAGCGGTCCATCCGCTTTCCATCAACTGCCGCAATATATCGATTTTGAAGACGATCGATGCCTGATTCTATTTTCGGATCGATCATCTCAATCATCCTTTCGCTCAAAGCTCATCGTCTTGCGGTAATACTCCCACTTCGGAATATTCGACGACTCTTCGTTCTGATGATACTGGTCGGGAAACTCGTAGCTGTTGTTCACCCCCTTCTGGAAAGTGGCAAAACCTGGGCTGCCACTTCCGATATGAATCCGCTGAAAGGCAGCGGCGTCCTCCAGCGATATGAATCCACAAGGACCTAGAAGATTGGATGACTGGCGGATACGATGCTGCCGCATCTCCGGGCTGTCGTCCGCATGTGCAAAATAGGCATAATGAACCTGGGTCTGTCCCACGCCCATCGGCATTGCAAAACGCAGATTGATGACGTCAAGATGTTTGACCGCGACAAAGGTGGGGAACATTTTGACCACATGCGAGCCATTTTTGCCATCGCCGCCCTTGAATTCGATGATGGAGGGATCCTGTAGCGCGCTTCGCCCGCCATCTTTAGGCAAGGAGATTTCAGATGTGGCGCCAATATGACCCCTTCGGGAAGATACCGTCTGCGTTCCCTTGCCGCCCTGCCAGTTCAAAATACGGAAAGCACCGTGTAGCAGCGGCGCATGATACCCATCGCTGTCGTTGTATCCCTTCCAGTTGCACTGAAACAGAGCCTTTTGATAACCAATCAGTTCCAGGCGACCGTCCCCGCACAAGATCTTGGAGATAGTTGGTGCGACATTTTCGAGGTAGTCCTCCAGACTCGGCGTATCTTCGCTGAACGTGATGAATATCAGGCCTTTATAAATGGCGGCTCGTACCTCCCTCAACGGGAAGTCAGCCATGTTGAAGTCAGGTGTGTATCCCTCGCCTCGCTTTGGGCAACTGTTCAGTTGCCCGTCACAACTGAAGACCCAGCGATGGTAGGGACACTCAAAACTGGAGCGATTGCCGCGAAAAGCCGTTTCAATCTGTGTGCCACGATGAGAGCAGGAGTTGTGCAGGACATGAACCTTCCCGGCCATATCTCGGGTCACGAGCAGCGGCACTTCAACAAAAACCATCGTCTTGAAGTCCGCTGGTTGGGGTATTTCTCCTTCGTGGGCGATGGGATGCCACTCCGGGCCTAAAAAGATTCGCGCCCGTTCAAGTTCATACAGGTCTTTGCGCACCATCACTTCCTTCGGGATCTGGTTCAGCTTGCGCGACCAGATCACCGGCGCGACGTTCGATGGATCGTTCATGGAAACACCAATTTGAGGAAATGAAGCTTTAGGATAGCGTTGCCGCGACTCGCCTCAGCACGTTGGTTTTGATGTGTTAGACGCCGTATCGATATGTGGAACATGAAGAGGCCGACCTGCGGCTCACCACAGACTCTTACAGGCAGGTCGCCGGCGCAAGCTGCTATCAGAGACTTGCGCCATTTAGTTTCAATTAACGATACTGCGTTTAAATGATCAAAACCGTGCACCCCCTGCAACGGGTCCACCCCTATCATGATCAGAAAGGAGCGGCATAGTGATATGGCTGCTGCGCGAACAGTTGAAGTGCCCTCGTTTTCCGGAGGCGGCTAAGGCTATTTCCAGCGTAAATTCCACCGGAGTCATGATTTTGGAATCTAGTAACCTCTCGGCCACTTTGCGAGATGTGCGCAATGGCTGGCTACCTGCACATATATACAGCGACACCAGTTTATTTGATCAAGAACGGCAACGCCTGTTCTCACGAACCTGGCAGTTTCTCGCCCATGAGTCCGAAATCCCGAAGGCCGGCGACTATGTTGTACGCCAAATTCTGGACGACTCCTTCATTGTCATCCGCAGTGACGACGGCAAGGTACGTGCATTGCTGAACATGTGCCGCCATCGCGGGATGCAGATCTGCCGGGCCGAGCTAGGCAATGCAAAGCGGCTGGTCTGCCCCTATCACATGTGGAGTTATCGAAACGACGGAGCCCTTTCGGGCGTTCCATTCATTGAGGAGGCCTATGGAGGCGCGGGCGTATTGCGCAAAGAAGAAATGTCATTGCTTGAAGCTCCTGCGGTGGAGTCCTTCAATGGCATGGTGATGGTCAACCTGGACGAAAAAGCGCCGCCATTGCGCGAATATCTCAGCGATTTTGCGGATGCACTGGCCTTTTATATGGCGCCGTCTCCGGAAGGGGTCGAATTCCGTGGGCCGCAGCGCTGGCGATTCAAGGCCAACTGGAAAGTCAGTTCAGAGAACTTTGCCGGCGACATGTACCACACCCCCCACACGCACGCCAGTATGGCCGAAATCGGTATTCTGCCCGGCGCCCGGGGTGGCAGCCGCAAGGGTGGATCCATCTACTACTCGGGACACGGCGCCGGCGCGACGTTCAAACTTGGGGAAGGAAGCTTTGATGAGCGACTCAGCTCGATCGGTTATAGCGAAGAAATGATCCGCCATCGCGAAAGACACTGGCCGGAGTCGATTCGCCGGATGATTGGCAGCGAAGGACTGATACCTTCGGCAGCAACACTGTTTCCAAACCTTTCGATGTTGCACTTGTGGGCCCGGACCGACCCGAGCGGTACTGTCACACCATTTACTACCGTACGCCTGTGGCAACCAGTGTCTACCGAGGAAACCGAAGCCATCTCCTGGTTTGTGGTTGATAAATGTGCCAGCGAGGAGTTCAAGGCAGCATCGTACAAAGCTTATCTGATGTGCTTTGGCTCGACTGGCATGTTCGAGCAGGACGACATGGAAAACTGGTCGCTCGTGACGCGCATGTCACGCGGGTCCATGGGGCGTCGGGTTCATCTACATAACCGGATGGGGCTCGGCGATGACGGTCAGCCCATCACGCCAGGTCACACTGGGTTCACCGGGCCCGGCGTCACAAGGATGGGATTCACCGAGCAGAACCAGCGCCGATGGATGGAGATGTGGTGTGGCTACATGGAGCGCGAAGCCGCCTTTCTGCCTCCGCTTGGCATCCCGAAAGCCTGCAGCCCGGGGAGGGTTTCCCCATGAGTACATCACAGCTACCCCGCCAGAAAGCCCTGCGTTTTGGCGACCCTTTGCATCAGGACGCCTGCCGATTTCTGATGGAAGAAGCCCACGCGCTGGATGACCGCGACTTTGACGCATGGCTGGCGATGATGTCGCCGGAGATCCGCTACCAGGTACGCGTGAATCCGACCACCGGTCGCGGCGGCGCTGGCGATCGACTGGCCGCTGTCATGCACTATGACGAAGACTTCTACTCCCTCCAAATGCGCGTTGACCGATTGCGCACCAATTTTGCCTGGGCCGAAGATCCACCGTCACGCACCCGCCACCTGGTCACCAATGTTTGCACTTACCCTACAGACTTGGCTGGCATAGTCGCGGTACGCTCATCCTTCATGCTATTTCGGAGCCGCGGCGATTTGCGTGAACCCGACATTCTT
This sequence comes from Rhodoferax sp., assembly GCA_044354435.1. Taxonomy (GTDB): domain Bacteria; phylum Pseudomonadota; class Gammaproteobacteria; order Burkholderiales; family Burkholderiaceae_C; genus Rhodoferax. Next base: position 25,238 of record JBIKZZ010000011.1, read on the forward strand.
TGCGGTGAGCGCAGGGACCGCTTGGGGTATGGCAGCGACAAGGATTTTCGACTTTTGTCGCGCGACGTCGTACTCGACGAGTCAGTGCTGCGCACCCAAAATCTCGCCGTATTTCTGTGAACTTGCCACCATGACCGAACTGGACGCACCCCGCGGGCGTCTGCATCAACTTCGCACCTTGATCGTTGGGGGTGGTTCTGGCATCGGTCGCGCTGTGATGAAAGCCTTCCGGGAACATGGCGCTTTCGTGGCGGTGCTTGAGCGCGACTGCGCAAAATGTGCAGAGCTCGAAAATTCAGGCCTCGGCTTGACGCTTATCCTGGGCGACGCAGGAAATGCGATCGACGCAAAATCGGCCGTCGATCTTTGCGTATCCGAGTGGGGCGGACTGGACGTGCTGGTGAACTGCGTCGGTGTGTTTGATTTTTACCGTCCGCTGGGACAGATCGAAAGCGCGGAATTGCCAGCCGCCTTTGATGAGATATTTCGCACCAACGTGCTCAGTCAGTTGGTTCCTGCTCGGGCCGCGTTAGAGGCCCTACGGGCATCGCGGGGATCGCTGATCCTGACCGTCTCTTCTTCCGGCTTTTACCCAGGTCGTGGTGGCATTCTTTACGTCGCCTCTAAATTTGCAGTGCGCGGTTGCGTCATTTCTTTGGCGCATGAGCTTGCACCGGAGGTAAGAGTCAATGGTGTCGCCCCAGGCGGCGTGATCGGAACAGATCTTCGGGGTGCTGCAACGCTGGGCCAGACGCAGCAGCGCGTCATCGATGGACCGAAAAGGATTTCAGACCTTCAAAACCTGACACCTCTGAGGGTGGCCATGACGGCGCCCGAAATTGCCGGCAGTTATGTTTTTCTGGCGTCCGCTGAAGCCGCAGGGATGACCGGCGAAATTCTGCATCCAGATGGAGGGATGGGTGTTCGGGCGTAATGCCTGTATGCGCGAAACGGTTTTCGCTCATGCCCACAACGCAGCCCGCGGTGCCACCCACCGATGAACCATTGCCAACTCAACACGCCCCGTCGCGGCATACTGATCGCAATTTTGCTGTCGCAGATCGCCTTCGGCTTGCTGGCAATGACGATCTGCTTGCCCTCGATGCAGGAATGGGCTGCGGCCTTTGACAGCGACCAAGCGGCCGTACAACTGACATTCAGCGGCTACGTGATCGCTTATGGCGCCATGCAGCTAGTTTACGGCCCCCTGTCAGATCGATATGGTCGCAAAGGCATGGTATTGACCGGATTGGCATTGGCATGCGTCGGATCGCTGATGGCTGCACTGGCGCCGAACCTTCTTAGTCTCACGGTCGCACGCACTGTGCAAGGGGCTGGAGCGGCCGCGGGTATGGTGCTCGGGCGAGCAATGGTGCGCGACTTGTTCGACGGGGCGGCTCGCACGCAGATCATGGCTTACGTCGGCATGCTCATGGGCGTTTGCCCACCGCTGGCCATCGTGATCGGCGGGCACATTCATGTCCGCATGGGCTGGCAGGCGAACTTCCTGGCAATCGGGCTGCTTGCGCTTGTCCTACTGCTGCTCTCATGGTGCGCACTGCCCGCACGCAAGAAACAAACCACAGCCCATACACATTGGCTCTTAGCCATGGCCGGCGCGTACACGCGTCTGGGTCGAGAGCCAGCCTTTCTTTTTTACGTGACGATAGCCGCTATGTCGACAGCGACCTTCTATTCCTTTCTGGGGGGAGCCCCTATCGTGTTGCGGAACTACGGAATCGGGCCAGATCGTGTCGGCTGGTATATGGCGGCACTCCCGATGGCCTATATTGGCGGCAACTACCTGACGAGTCGTCTCATTCAGCACTCGGACGAGCGCCGGGTGATGGCGATCGGTCAGCTCGCCACAGTCAGCGGACTGATCCTGATGCTGGCGCTTGGCCTGACGGGGCTCAACACGCCTCTGGCGTTTGTACTGCCTATGACTCTAGTCGGCATGGGGCAGGGGTTGCTTGTTCCCCCGTGCCTGGCAGGCACTGTGGGGATCGTGCCCTCCCTGGCTGGTTCAGCCGCCGCCGTGGCAGGACTTTGTCAGCAATGGATGGGCGCCGTAGGTGGTTACACCGTCGGTCTACTGCAACTTGACGGAGCCATGGGAATTGGTATTCTGATGATGGGTTTCACCCTTTGCGCGCTCAGTGCGCAAATTCTGCTGCACCGGCGCTGAATCGAATCAGGTGGGTCTGTCGCTGTAAACAGCTTTAACAATCCGCGTCTCGCTTGGTTGCAGTAAAAGTCTGTTAGTTACAGGAGGGTGCCGACTTGTGAATGACCTGCCATAGGCGACGTCCATCCCGCACCCAACAAGCGGGTGAAGGTCATCACACTCGGGAACACAAAGTCGGTAGGCTAGGTTAGTTCGACGGCGACGTCAACATCAAAGAGCTTTTCGCGTTCTGATGGAAATTGTCCACCTTGATAGAAAAGTGCTGGCTCGGCAACAGCATTCTTCGCCGAATTTTCAACAGGTCCTTGATGCCATGCGATCGATCAGGATCGTCATGGTATTTCACTTCACCGTGGTACAAGGCGGACAACAATGCCCGTCCGTTCATCATCTGACTCCACTGCCACGGCGTGACTGAGCGCTGGTCCACCGTACCGAGTACGCTGTCCCAATGGGACGACAACTTAAAGCCGCACAAACGGCACAGGTCAAGATACGCGATGCCTTTCCCATCTGGCCCTGCCTTCAATAGCTCGTTAGGCAAAGAAACCGCCGCACCACAGATGCGGCAACTGTCCTCCATCATGCATTGGTGCAGCGGACAGTAGACCCATGCAAGAAAACGCCAGTGAACCATGAAGTGCTTGACCCTTGAGAGATGCATGCAGACTGGGCAATACCGATAGGAAAACGGGCTTTCAGAATCCAGCAAAAAATTCGCTCCGTCTGGATCAATCTTCTTGAGGTTTCGGTAAATTTGGACCGCAAACTGGAAACTGTTCAAGTCCAGCTGGCAGACGGTCACAATTTTTTCCACCAACTTTTCCGTCAGCACAAGATCAAGATCAGCCCGGGGGTGCAAGTCCAAATGTTTCAGCAATAGCCCTGGGCTGACCCCTTGAGACAGCGCTGCACGTGTCAGCCAAGAGGCAGGGCTTTCAAATCCGATGAGCGGGGGAATCCCGACGAGACGTTCGACGGTCTCTATCTGCATCAATTTTTCTGACCTGAACTGCTGATTCAACTGGTTCATCAAAACGCACCCTCAAAACAAGCTCTGCTGGCCAAGGAAGGGATACTTGGCCAGCAGAGTACGGTCAAGCTTGACCTTGAATATGCGGTCCAGGCAGCGCCAAGCCGTTTGCTGATCAGCGATGCTGGCGTGTCCGTCAAGAAGACGCATCAAAAAGGGTTCTGCGACCACGCTCGAAAGTGGCTCACCGGTGCCGAGGCTTTCCAGCACGCAAAGTCGGTCCAACGCTCTTTTAACGATGACCTGCCAATCAGTAGGACTCATTTTTTTGAGCGCCATCCCGCTTCTGATAGGCATCAACGGCTTTTCGGTGACGCCGAACGCGGTCACGACCATGAAAGCGCCACCCAGCGTCATCGGCTGCAGCATGCTTTCCCAATCTCCCGCCGAAGCCTCCTCCAAAGTGCGCCCCGATGTAAATTTGGCGT
>JBIKZZ010000162.1:0-7412 GCA_044354435.1 Rhodoferax sp.
GTTCGGTACTGAATGAGTACCAAAAGGCGCCGCAGGTGACCCGCGATCGAATGTACATCGACACCATGCAACAGGTCTATTCCAACGCGACCAAGATATTGATCGATTCAAAGCAAGGCTCCAATCTGCTTTACTTGCCCCTGGACAAGATCATGCAGATGTCGTCGCAGCCCGCGCCTATGGCGCTGGAGGCGCCGCAGGGATCAGCGCCTGCTGCAGCGTCGGGCATCGCACAGCCCCCAAGCATTGCCGAGGGGCGAACCAGAGATGCCACCCGGTCGCGTGACCGTGACACCCGCTAGGAGCCTGACATGAACCGTCTAGGATTTATTTTTTCGTCGTTGCTCGTGCTGCTGGGCTTGGCCAGTTCCACCTTGTTTGTGGTCGACCAGCGTCAGTTTGGCGTGGTGTATGCGTTGGGCCAAATCAAGGATGTCATTACCGAACCGGGCTTGAACTTCAAACTTCCGCCGCCCTTTCAAAATGTGTCCTATATCGACAAACGCCTGCTCACGCTCGATAGTACCGATACCGAGCCCATGTTGACGGCTGAAAAACAGCGTGTGGTGATCGATTGGTATGTGCGCTGGCGTATCTCTGAGCCAACGGAGTACATCCGCAATGTAGGGACCAACGAGGCAGCGGGTGCGAGTCAGCTCAACCGTGTGGTCCGAAATGCATTTCAGGAGGAGATCAATAAGCGCACTGTCAAAGAGCTGTTGTCTCTCAAACGTGAAGCGTTGATGACCGATGTCAAGCGTGAAGTGCTCGAAAAAGTCCGCGGCGAGAAGCCCTGGGGGGTTGATGTGGTGGATGTACGGATCACGCGAGTCGATTACGTCGAAGCCATCACCGAGTCGGTCTACCGACGCATGGAGGCGGAGCGCAAGCGCGTGGCCAACGAACTGCGGTCCACTGGTGGTGCAGAGGGTGAAAAGATTCGCGCAGACGCGGACCGTCAACGCGAAGTCGCGGTTGCCAATGCCTACCGCGATGCCCAGAAGATCAAGGGTGAAGGAGATGCAGAGGCCTCACGGATCTACGCCGATGCCTTTGGTCGCGACCCGCAATTTGCCCAGTTCTACCGTAGTCTGGACGCTTACAAGACAAGTCTGGGTAAAAAAAGTGACGTGATGGTGGTCGATCCGTCATCGTCCGAATTTTTCAAGGTGTTCCGGGGTAACGCTGGCCCAGCCGTGCCGGCTGCCGCAACGCCAAAGAAGTAAATCTTGAGTGAGGACACCTTCTGGCTGGCGCTGGCCCTGGTTCTTGTGATCGAGGGATTGTTTCCCGTGTTATCGCCGACCGGGTGGCGGCGAATGTTCTCTCAGATCCTGCAACTCAGGGACGGGCAGCTGCGATTTTTCGGCATGTGCAGCATTTTGGCCGGCTGCTGCGTCATTTGGTTGTTGTCTTGACTTGCCCAGCCCAGGTTTTGCCGGGCCTTGCCCGGTAAAATCGAAGCTTCAACCGCTTCACACTGTTTACATGTCTGCCTGGCTCCTGCCGGATCATATTGCCGATGTCTTGCCGTCCGAGGCAAGGCACATCGAAGAACTCCGTCGTGACCTGCTCGACATGGCACGCTGCTACGGCTATGAGTTGGTCATGCCGCCCATGCTGGAGCATCTGGAGTCCTTGTTGACGGGGGCCGGCCAGACGCTTGACCTGCAGACCTTCAAATTAGTGGACCAGTTATCGGGTCGGATGTTGGGTTTGCGAGCCGACAGCACACCCCAGGTTGCTCGTATCGACGCACACCTGCTCAACCGCAGAGGCGTGACGCGCCTGTGTTACTGCGGGCCTGTGCTCCACACCCGGCCGGGCAGTCCGCACGCGACCCGTGAGCCATTGCAGTTCGGTGCCGAAATTTATGGTCATGCCGGGTTGGAGGCCGACCTTGAGGTCTTGTCTTTGGCGCTCGATGGATTGAATGTGGCGCGGGCGCAAACCTTGTCGGTGGACATGGCCGATGCGCGCATCGTGCGCGCTCTGCTGGACGGGGTCAGTCTGGACGCCCAGTCCTTGTCTGAGGTTCATGCCGCCTTGGCTGCCAAAGACAGCAGCGCCTTGCAGGTGCTGACCCGTCAACTGCCAAAGGTCACGCGCGATGGCCTGCTGGCGTTGACACAACTCTATGGCGACGAGCAGGTGCTGCTGGAGGCTGAAAAAGCTCTCCCGACCATGCCGGTCGTGCAGCAGGCACTGGCCCATTTACAGTGGCTGGCTGGTCGGCTTGGCGACGTCCAGGTGACTTTTGATTTGGCTGACCTGCGCGGCTATGCCTATTACAGTGGTACGAATTTCGCGATTTTTGCCCGAGGTGCCCAGGATGCGTTGGTGCGAGGTGGTCGCTACGACGAAGTGGGCGCAGTGTTCGGACGAAACCGTCCGGCGGCGGGCTTCAGCCTCGACTTGAAGGCGCTGGTCAGTGCCGTATTGCCACTGCCCTTGCGTGCCGCCATTCGGGCGCCATGGCGTGATGCTGCCGATTTGCGGGCGGCCGTTACCGCCCTGCGCTCACAGGGCGAGACGGTGGTGTGCGCCTTGCCTGGCCATGAGAGTGAAGTCGACGAGTTCCATTGCGACCGCGAACTGAATTCGGTGGCCGGCCAATGGGTCGTGCAATCCATCTGAACACAACACGAGTAAAGTCAATCAATGAACGTAATTAAGGGACGCAATGTCGTTGTTGTCGGCACGCAGTGGGGCGACGAAGGCAAGGGCAAGCTGGTGGACTGGCTGACCGAAAGCGCGCAAGGCGTCGTGCGGTTCCAAGGTGGACATAACGCCGGGCATACGCTGGTCATCAACGGCGTCAAAACCGCACTGCACCTGATCCCCAGCGGCATCATGCGACCTGGTGTCAAGTGCTACATCGGCAATGGTGTGGTGCTGTCGGCGGCCAAGTTGTTCGAAGAAATCGAAGGACTGGAGCGGGCCGGTGTCGAGGTGCGCGGGCGGTTGCGCATCAGCGAGGCCTGCCCGCTGATTTTGCCGTTCCACGCCGCCCTGGACGTGGCGCGTGAAGCAGCGCGCGAAAAAGGCGGCAATGCCAAGATCGGCACCACCGGGCGCGGTATTGGCCCGGCCTACGAGGACAAAATTGCCCGCCGCGCCCTGCGTGTGCAGGACCTCAAGCATCCGGCGCGTTTTGCTGACAAGCTGCGGGAACTGCTGGCCCTGCATAACCATGTGTTGCTCAGCTACCTGGGCTCTGCCGACTTTGATTTCGGTCCCATGCTGCAGCCCTACCTGAAGGACGGTCAGGTTCAGTTTGACGCGGTCTTTGTCGAGGCCATGCGTCACGCCGAGCTGCTCAAGCCGATGATGGCCGATGTCTCGCGCGAACTCAACGAGGCCCACCTCAAAGGCGCCAATCTGCTGTTTGAGGGCGCGCAGGGCACTCTGCTCGATGTGGACCATGGCACCTACCCCTATGTCACCTCGAGCAATTGCGTGGCCGGCAATGCCGCAGCCGGCTCTGGCGTCGGGCCGGGCATGCTGCATTACATCCTGGGGATCACCAAGGCCTACTGCACCCGCGTCGGTGGTGGCCCGTTCCCCACTGAGTTGGACTGGGAGGCACCGGGCACGCCGGGTTACCACATGAGCACCGTGGGCGCCGAAAAAGGCGTTACCACCGGACGCAGCCGGCGTTGTGGCTGGTTTGACGCAGCCCTGCTCAAGCGCTCGGCCCAAGTCAACGGCCTGTCCGGGTTGTGCATCACCAAGCTTGACGTGCTCGACGGCCTGCCCGAATTGCTGCTGTGCACCGGCTATGAACTCGACGGTGAGTTGATTGATATTTTGCCGATGGGCGCCGACGACATTAGCCGTTGCAAGCCGGTGTACGAGGTACTGGACGGTTGGAGCGACAGCACCGTCGGGGTCACCCAGTATGAGCGGCTGCCGATCCAGGCCCGGCTTTACTTGCAGCGCATTGAGCAGGTGACGGGTGTTCCCATCCACATGGTGTCGACCAGCCCGGACCGCGACCACACCATTTTGCTGCGACATCCATTTCTGGCTGATTGAGCCAGACCAACTAAAAAATATTGATCAAATAAGCCGCTAGCCCATACGCAGCAAGCCTTTGTAGCTATCTAATCAGGAGCGATTCCATGTTAACCGAAGACGGCAAACACCTCTACGTGAGTTACGACGAGTACCATAACCTGATCGAAAAACTGGCGATCAAAATCCATCAGTCGGCCTGGCAGTTTGACACCATCCTGTGTCTGGCCCGAGGCGGCATGCGCCCCGGCGATATTCTGTCGCGGGTCTTCGACAAGCCGCTGGCGATCATGTCCACCAGCTCCTACCGTTCTGACGCCGGTACGGTGCAGGGACACCTCGACATTGCCCGCTTCATCACCACGCCCAAGGGCGAAATTGCTGGCCGCGTATTGCTGGTGGATGATCTGGCCGACTCTGGTCACACGCTGAACGCGGTGATCACGCAACTGCGGACCAATTACGCCCCCATCACCGAGCTCCGCAGCGCGGTGATCTGGACCAAGGCCTTGTCGACCTTCACACCCGACTATTCGGTCGAGTTCTTGCCAAGCAACCCCTGGATTCATCAGCCTTTTGAGAGCTACGACGCGCTGCGGCCGGAGCAACTGATCCAGAAATGGAGCGTCTGAGCATGGCCGTCACGCCGCCAGACATTGCCACCGCACTGATTCACCACCCCTACCGGGCGCCCGCTGGTTTTGAGGCGCCGCAGCCGGGTGTATTCAAGGCGTCCACCGTCTTTTTTCCAAGTGTCGCCGCCATGCGTCGGACCGAGTGGAAGGACAAGACCGGTTACACCTACGGACTGCACGGGACGCCCACCACCTACCTGCTTGAAGAACGCTTGTGCGCTCTGGAGGGTGGCTTGCAATGCGTGTTGTCGCCCAGTGGCCTGGCGGCGATCGCCAATCTGTCGCTGGCCATGCTGCGAAGCGGCGACGAGGTGCTCATCCCGGATAACGCCTATGGCCCGAGCAAGGCGTTGGCGGCAGCGGAACTCAAGGCCTGGGGTGTAACCCACCGCTTTTACGACCCGCTTGACCCGCAGGACCTGGCGGCGTGTATCAGCCCGGCCACCCGCTTGGTTTGGCTGGAGGCGCCTGGTTCCGTCACCATGGAGTTCCCCGACCTGCCGGCGCTGGTACGGGTCTGCCAGGCGCGTGGCGTCTGGACTGCGCTCGACAACACTTGGGGTGCTGGCCTGGCGTTCGCGCCGTTTGACTTGACGCCGGGGAGCAGTCCTGCGCTGGCGGTCGACTTCTCTATTCATGCCCTGACTAAGTACCCTAGTGGTGGTGGCGACGTGCTGATGGGCAGTGTGATCACCAGAGATCCGGCGCTTCATATGGCGGTCAAGCTCACGCACATGCGGCTAGGCCTGGGCGTGGGCGTGAATGATATTGAAACTATCCTGCGGTCTCTGCCCAGCATAGACCTGCGGTACAAAGCCCATGACGAGGCCGCGCGCGAGCTGGCGATTTGGTGTCAGAGTCGGTCTGAGTTTGTGCAGGTGCTGCATCCTGCGTTGGCTGGTTCCCCTGGCCATGACGCCTGGCGCGCGCTGTGTAAGCCGGGGCCAGGCGGGGCGGCCGGCCTGTTCAGTGTGATGGTCGATCCTCGCTTCAGTCAAGCGCAGGTGGATGCGTTTTGTGACCAGCTCAAGCTTTTTAAGCTCGGTTATAGCTGGGGCGGCCCAGTCAGCCTGGTGGTGCCCTACGACATGGGTAGCCTGCGGACCGGCTGGCCTGCAGCGATCAAGCCCGGACGGGTGGTGCGCTTATCTATCGGGCTCGAGGGGGTGGCTGACTTGAAGCTTGATCTGGCTCAAGCCTTGAGTTCAGCGCTTGCCTGAACCAGTTTTTTCCTCTATCACCGGCGCCCAGGGCCTGGGCTAGGCCGACATAAAACCTGGCAAGCTGCGTCAGACCCCACCTGCAAAATGTTAAAGTCGTTGTAACTACTTGAAAGCACAACTTGGCAACACCCAACTACGGATACGAAAAGCGTCAGAAAGAGCTGGCAAAAAAGAAAAAGAAAGAGGAAAAGCTCAAGCACAAGGCTGAGCGCAAGGTGGGCGAAGGTGAGCCAGATGCCCCAGATGTCGAAGGCGCTGAGGGTGCCGAGGCCGGGCCTGACAGTGGTACTCCAACTGTAGGGTGACGCTTTTCGAGCTCAAAGCCAAGCCGCTTGGGCTGCCCGTCCCGCCTGTTAAATTGCAGCTAACAGGCCAGGTGTTAAACCCAGACCTTTGAGAATCTCTTGCGCCAATCTGGCCATGGCCCCCGTGCTGTGGTCCTCTGGCGCTACGGTTTTTGAGTGTTCGTACTGCTTGAAGTTTCGTCGCATCGATTGCAGGTAGACCGGGTCATAGTGCAGGGTCAGCAGTTCCTGCACTACCGGCGCAATTTGACCAGCTCTCACAGAGGACTGCCAGGCCTCCACCACCGTCTTGCCACGAAGCTCCGTTAGTGCCTGCAGCCGATCGCAGAAGTAGTTGCTGTCTCTGACGAAGAAGGCATAGTCTTCCATCAGCAGCGCCACCCTCTGTGCGTCAGGTAACACCAGAATGAGGCATGGGCTTTGCCGCATGACGTCAATCAGCGCCGTGGGTACAGCCACATTGCCTACTTTCTTGCTCTCACTCTCGATAAATACCGGTCTGGCTGGGTCCAGCCGTCGCAGCGCATCCCAGATCAGGGTGTCAAAACGCTTCTGGCTCGGCTGGGCCAAGCCCGGAATAGCGCCCAGCACCGAACTGCGGTGGTTGGCCAAGCCTTCCAGGTCAATCACCTGTGCGCCGGCCTGCGCCAGTGCTTGCAGCAGGCGCGTCTTGCCCGAACCGGTGGTGCCGCAGACCACGCGCCAGTCCAGGCCGACCACGCGGCGGGCGATATCCTCCAACAGGGCGGCACGAAAGGCCTTGTAGCCGCCCTCCAACAGGGTTACCCGAAAGCCGATCTGGTCGAGGATCAAGGATAGTGCACCGCTGCGCTTGCCACCACGCCAGCAGTAGGCCAGAGGCCGCCACTCCTTGGGCGTGGCCATCAGCTCACGCTCAATGTGCCCAGCGATGTTGCGCGCTGCCAGGGCTGCGCCGCGCTTCTTGGCCTCAAAGGGGTTGACCTGTGTGTACAGCGTGCCAATCTCATGCCGTTCGGCGTTGTTCAGCGTAGGCCAGTTCACCGCCCCCGGCAGATGGTCTAGCGCGTATTCGTCTTCACTGCGCGCGTCGATGACAGCGTCAAACTCGTTTAGCCGGCCAATCGCCTGCTCAGCGCTCAGGGTCGTCAGGCTCATTTGAGGAGCTTTCTCAGAGCCGGCCAGACGTTGGCGAGCATGATGGGGTGGGCCTCGGCTTTGGGGTGAATGCGGTCGGCCTGAAACATGTGTGT
>JBIKZZ010000012.1:0-28407 GCA_044354435.1 Rhodoferax sp.
GCGGGCCTGCATCCGGGCAGGGTCCCTATGGCGCATGCCCTCGTGCATACCGTCGGCAGGGCCAGCCATCATGGCCGCGTGACCGCCCGATGAGGGCATCTGAGCCAGCGCGGCGACGCCCGACAGGGCCAGCAGACCGGCCAACAAGGTGGGTTTGAATCGTGAAGTCATGGTGATGTCCTTTGGATTGGGCCAGGTGCTCAGGGGTTGGCATCAGGCTGAAGGGCAGTGTGGCGGGCCTGTGTAAGCGCAGCATGCGCCAGCGCTAAGCCTGTGTAAAGTTTCATGAAAAAGCCATCGCAAATTGGTGGGATGATCGGCGCGGGCTCGCTCAAATCAGTTGTCAAGAAGGATGCTTGTGTTCAAAAATGTGATCGTTTACCGCATCGGGGCCGACTGGTCCGCCACCCTGGCGGACATGGAGGAACGGCTGGCTGCCACGCGCTTTGTCGCCTGCGGCCCCAGCCAGGAAAAGTCATCCGGCTGGGTCGAGCCGCGTGGCGTGGCACAGGGGCCGCTGGTGGAGTCGGTGGGTGGGCAATGGGTGCTCAAGATGATGGTCGAGACCCGGGCCCTGCCTGCGTCAGTGGTGAACCGCAAAGCCGACGAGCGGGTGGCGCAGATCGAGGCCAGCACCGGCCGCAAGCCGGGCAAAAAAGAAATGCGCGACCTCAAGGACGACATCCGTCTGACGCTGTTGCCCATGGCCTTCACCAAATTGGCCAGTATCACCGTCTGGATCGACCGCGAGGCCCGTTGGCTGGTGATAGATGCGGCCAGCCAGAGTCGGGCCGAAGAAGTCGTGGCGGCATTGGTGGCGTCGTTAGATGGCTTTGCTATCGCCCTGCTCAACACCCAAATCTCACCCACCGCCGCCATGGCCCAGTGGCTGGATACCCAAGAGCCGCCGGCCGGCTTCAGTGTAGACCGCGAATGCGAGTTAAAGGCCGCTGATGAATCGCGTGCCGTGGTGCGCTATGCCCGCCATGCGCTTGACACCGAAGAAGTCCGTCAGCATGTGGCCACTGGCAAGCTGCCCACCCGGCTGGCGCTGACCTGGGAGGGTCGGGTCTCGTTTGTTCTGACGGAGAGCCTGCAACTGAAAAAACTGGCCTTTTTGGAGGGCGTCTTTGAAACCTCTGGCGCTGAACGGGCCGACGGCTTCGACACCGACACCGCCATCGCCACCGGCGAATTGCGCAAGCTGCTGCCGGATTTGCTGGAAGCGCTGGGCGGCGAGGTGGTCGTCGGCTAAGGTCCGGCTCAGACCACTGGCAACCCCAGGCCGGTCATCTCTGCCGACACCTGCTGCCAGCGCACGTCAAAGTGGCCGCTCCCCTTGCCAGGGCCGGCACTAGCCGCCAACAGGGCCTGTCGGGTGCCCGCCAGCACGCTGTCAATCACCGGCACGCTGACATCGGCCTGAATCAGCTGCGCCAAGCCGGCCAAACCGGCGCCTCCCAGAATAATGGCGTCTGCCCTGAAGTCTTGAACCGCAGCCTGACACGCCGCTGCCAGCAAGACCTGCGCGGCCAGAGGGTCGGCGGCAAGCTGGGCGCCCGTTGGCGTGACGGTGTGAATACCAGCAAGTTGGTCGCCGTAACCCAGCATCTGGGCCAGGCGCGCCAGCATCGGTTGCCACCGCGCCCCCCCTGTGACGATGGCAAAGCGTCCATAAGCGGCCGCTTCGGCAAAGGCGGCCTCGGCCAGCCCGGTCACCGGAACAGCGCTGCTGTCGCGCAAGGCCAGCAGACCTGGGTCGCCAAAACAGCCAATCAGCACCGCATCGGGCGCGGGTTGGTCCTCATCAGCCCGTGCCGCGGCCCAAGAGTCCAGTACCGCATGGCCGGCCACCACATAGCTGGCTTCACAGGCGATGTAAGGCGCACCAAAACGAGCGGTTACTGTCCGCACACGGACATCGGGTCCGGCTGCGCGCTGCGCATGGGTCTGCAGCAGTTCACTGACAGAGCGCGAGGTGTTGGGGTTGATGATCAGGAGGTGACGCATGCCGTAATGCCAGGGGTCAGAAGGGCGCGGGCCTTAAACAGCTATGGGCTGGCGGGTGGCCGAGTGACTGGGTAACCCTCTTCTCCAATGACCTCCGCCAAGGCCGTCCAGGGCTGTTCTGAGTTGACTTCAACCCGACCGGTGGGGCGATCAATGCTGATGGTGGCGTTATCGTCAAGCGCAAGTACGGCGCTCTTGACGGCCTTTTCGCAATGACCACAGGTCATCCCGCTGACAGAGAATAGGTGTAACAAAATAAGTTCCTCGCTGTGGGTTTAGCGTCCAAGAAGTTCTGTACTTCCCTGCGCAGAGTCAAGCACGTTTGTAGCAGAATTAGCGCGCCTTGCTGGAAAAGGTTTAGGCTAGGGCCCCATGACCCTTCTCTCATCTTTGACGCCCGAGGCGCCCGCAGTAGCTCCCGATGGTCTTGATATCGGTATCGGCGGCATGACCTGTGCCTCCTGTGTGGCCAGGGTAGAAAAAGCCCTGCTGAAAGTGCCTGGCGTTAAAACCGCCAGCGTCAACCTGGCCACCGAGTCCGCGCGGGTACTGGTCTCTGCCGATGGGCCCACTGAGGCACGCTTGCGCCGCGCCATTCGGGATGCCGGCTACGAACCCCGCGCGGCCGACACTGTTATGCAACCCTCCGATGCTTCGGCATGGGCTGGTTTTGCACCGGTGGGGGTCGGCATCGCCCTGTCCCTGCCGCTGGTGCTGCCGATGCTGCTGGACGCCCTCCCCGAGGCGTTACTGAACCAAGTGGGCATGCACCTGATGTTGCCGGCCTGGTTGCAATGCCTGTTAGCCACGCCGGTTCAGTTCGTTCTTGGCGCCCGTTTTTACCGGGCTGGGTGGCATGCACTGCGGGCCGGAAGCGGCAACATGGATTTGTTGGTGGCCATTGGGACCAGTGCCGGTTGGGCCTTGTCGATGTGGTTATGGCTGAGCGCGCCTTCGGGTGCCATGGTCCATCTCTATTTTGAGAGTTCTGCCGTCGTCGTCACGCTGGTTTTGCTGGGCAAGTGGTTGGAAACACGGGCCAAACAACACACCACGGCGGCGATCCGCGCTCTGCATGGGCTGCGGCTAGCTGTGGCCCATTTGCTGGGTCGCGATGGCGAAGTTGATGTGCCGATTGGGGAGGTGTTGGTCGGTGACCGACTCGCGATCAAGCCTGGCGAACGAGTTCCGGCAGACGGGCTATTGCTGGAGGGACAAACCGAGGTTGATGAGTCCATGCTCACCGGCGAGCCCCTGCCAGTCCACAAGACGCCTGATACCACGCTGACCGGAGGCTCCATCAACGGGGATGGTCGGGTCGTGATGCGTGTCACTGCTGTTGGTCAGGAAACGGTGCTGTCGCGCATCATCAGGCTGGTAGAGGATGCGCAAGCTGCCAAAGCACCCATTCAGCGCATGGTCGATCGGGTCAGCAGTGTGTTTGTCCCGGTGGTTATTGTGCTGGCGGCGATCACACTGTGCGCTTGGTGGCTGACGGGTCATCCCTTTGAGCAGGCTTTGATCCATGCCGTGGCGGTGCTGGTGATTGCCTGCCCCTGTGCGCTCGGTCTGGCAACGCCAGCGGCGATCATGGCTGGCACGGGCGTGGCCGCCAAATATGGCATTTTGATCAAGGATGCTCAGGCCCTGGAACTCGCCCACCGGGTGGACATCATCGCTTTCGACAAAACCGGTACCTTGACAGTGGGTCAACCCAGGCTGCTGGGCATTTATGTCAAGCCTGATGCGCCGATCGCGGCGGCTCAGCCGCCTGACCCCAAGCTCTTGCAAATTGCTGCTGCAATTCAGAGTGGAAGTGAGCACCCGCTCGCAGCAGCTGTTACGGTGGCTGCGCGAGCAGCTGGTTTGAGCATCACCACCGCCAGCCAAGTGAGCGCGGTGCCCGGCCGCGGTACTCTGGGCACCGTGGACGGCCAGGCGTACAAAATTGGCAGCTTGCGCTGGATGGATTCGCTTGGGCTTGATCTGGGCCCATGGTTGCCTCTGTCAACAAAGTTGCAAGAGCAGGGTGCCACCGTCTCCGCCCTGGTGAGCGAAAGCCCCTCTGGCTTGGAACTGTGCGCCCTATTGTCTTTTGGCGACGAGCCCAAACCTGGCGCCAAGGAAGCCTTGGCCGCTTTACGTCGGCGTGGCATACGCACAGTGATGATTTCTGGTGATAACCAGGGTGCGGCCGATGTGATGGCCATGCGCCTTGGCCTTCGACCTGAAGAGGGAGAGGTGATGGCCAATGTCCTGCCGGGTGAAAAAGCAAATCGGGTTCAGGCGCTGAAGGCGGGCGGCCACACCGTGGCCATGGTCGGCGACGGTATCAATGATGCACCGGCCCTGGCAGCAGCTGATGTGGGTATGGCCATGGGCAACGGCACCGATGTTGCCATGCATGCTGCTGGCATTACATTGATGCGCGGAAACCCTGCATTGGTTGCGGCCGCATTGGCAATTTCTGACCGGACCGTCCGCAAGATCCGTCAAAACCTGTTTTGGGCCTTTGTTTACAACGTGGCTGGGATCCCTTTAGCCGCACTGGGTTTTCTTAACCCAGTGTTGGCTGGGGCCGCCATGGCCATGAGTTCCGTCAGTGTGATGAGCAATGCCCTGTTGCTAAAACGCTGGAAGCCCTGAAACCGCATTGGTTACAGGGTGGTTTAACGCGAATCAGGCAACTCTATTTTTACTTCCAGCACTTCAAGGTTGTCCTGCCGCTCCAGGTTAACCTTGATGTCTGCAGGATTGATCTTGATGTATTTGCTGATGACGGCAACCAAATCACGCTGCAAATCCTGCAGGTAATCTGGCTCAGCCGCATTGCGACCACTGCGCTCGTGGGCCAGGATGATCTGCAGCCGTTCTTTCGCAACGCTAGCAGTTTTCTTTTTTTCACCCAGCAAAAAAGAGAGAAATGACATGGTCTTACTTTCCGCCAAAAAGTCGCTTCAACAGACTCTGTTTGGGCGCTTCCGTGAACCTCATTGGTTTGTCAGCTCCCAGAAAACGATCGATAACGTCTTTGTAGGCCTCTGACACATCACTGCCCTGCATGTGCACAGCCGGTACGCCCTGGTTTGAAGCCTGTAGCACCGATTCACTTTCCGGAATGACACCAATCAGCTTGATGCGCAAGATGTCCTGAATATCTTCCAGCGACAACATCTGGCCCTGGTTGACGCGTGCCGGGTTATACCGGGTGATCAGCAAATGCTCTTTGATGGGCTCTAAGCCTTCAATCGCCCGTTTTGTCTTGCTCGCCAACATGCCCAGAATGCGATCTGAATCCCGCACCGATGACACTTCAGGGTTGGTCACCACCAGCGCCTCATCGGCAAAGTGCATGGCCATCAAAGCGCCAGTTTCAATGCCTGCCGGTGAATCACAAACAATGTACTCAAAGTCCATGGCGGCCAGGTCGTTAAGAACCCGTTCCACACCTTCCTGTGTCAAAGCGTCCTTGTCACGTGTTTGCGAGGCCGCCAGCACAAACAGCCCCTCGCACTGCTTGTCCTTGATCAGAGCCTGGTGCAGATTGGCTTCGTTATTGATGACATTGATCAAGTCATAAACGACGCGGCGTTCGCAACCCATGATCAGGTCAAGATTACGCAAGCCAACGTCAAAATCGATCACCGCCGTTTTGTGGCCCCGCATGGCCAGTCCAGTTGCAAAACTGGCACTTGTTGTGGTTTTGCCGACACCGCCCTTACCGGAGGTGATCACAATAATTTTTGCCATGGATTTGCTGTCTTTCAATAAGTAATGGTCAAGGCGTTGATCAACAACTTGTCCTGCCCATCATTGCTCAATTGCACTTGTGCCGGCTTGCCTTGAACATTGGCTGGCAAGGGATTTTCACTGGTACGGTACACACCTGCTATCGATATCAGTTCTGGTTCCAAAGACAATGAAAAAATGCGCGCATTCACATTGCCACTGGCCCCTGCCATGGCCTTGCCACGCAGCGGTGCATAAACATGAATATTTCCATCGGCTACCACCTCGGCCCCTTGGTTCACCATGGCCAATACCACCAGATCACAACCCCGGGCATACACTTTCTGTCCGGAACGCAAAGGTTTGTCGATGACCATCGTCGGTATGGCAGCGGCACGCGGCACAGCGCTTGCTTTGTTTAACACTGGTGGCACAACCACAGGGGTCGGTGCCTGCTCCGGGGTTGAGCGAGCAGGTTCTGGCTCAGCCCAGGCTAAGCCAAGGCGCTGTGTCAGGGCAAACCATGGTTCATGTGCACCGCGCAGGGCTACAGGTACCAACCGACAAGCTTTCAGAACAGCCAACAAAGAAGTCAGATCTTCGGCGGGCACTTCCGACATCCATAGCGATACATCAATCACCACCGGATTTTGATCAAAAAATTCAGGGTTTTCTCCGGCTTGACCATACTGTTGCACCAAGTCTTGGCACAGCTTCGTCAGATTGCTTGTCTTGATCATCAATGCAAGCGAGGTCAGTCGCGTGCTTTTGATTTCAAAGCTAGGACTGACTGCGTCAGCTGCGTCACTGGAAGAAAAAAAAGGCATGCGACTTTGTGAAGGATCGGGAACTGCAACAAGGGAAGGCATTGGCCAGTACCAACGCTGATGAAAACAGCTCTTGATTTTACTTGATGCATACCGCTAGTTCACTGTTAGATGGTTTTTCTTTGGCTAATCCATAAGCCTCCAAAACCAATGTTTTTTTGAGAGCGGTGATGAAACTGTATTCCTTCTTTCATTCTCTTTAATAAGCTTAGTAGTAGTAGATAAGGGGAATGAAGAACTGTTGAAAAGTCTTCAAATGCCTTACTTATCAATTACTTGGAGAACATAGAACCTGTGTATTCGAACCCGGTTTTAGTCTTGGTTTTCATGAACAACTTGGCATGGTTGGCTTGTGCTGTGGATAAGTACTCAGTTGTTGAGATTTTGTCCACAGCCTTGTGCCTTGACAGACTGCCACCAAGGGTACAGGTCTGGTGTCTTGTTGATGTCAGTCAAAGTGCTGATGCTGATCACAGTGCGTTGAGCACCATGTTACGTTCTTTGATCATGATGATCATCCCAAAGAATCAACAATACTCTTTCTCACAGTAGCACTTTTGGTACCACATACCCGAGAAACCATCCGGCAACTTGACCACGATCACGCAAAAGGAGAAGCTTCGGTTTGGGGGCTACAACACCCTCTGCTGGCCTGGGTGATGCTTGATCGTTGAGGCAAAAGCCGCCTAAGCGAGAGAAAAAAGTTTTTGAAGTGTTCGTTCCCTGAGCCTGCACACGACAGAAAATGGGGGCGCTTATGACAACGGCCCCGTCCAACCTTCCATGGTCTGAACAGCATGTGCTGCGCCTGGCACTGGCGTTGTCGGCCGGCGCGGCACTGTCCTTGGGCATTACGCGTTTTGCCTACGGCCTGTTACTGCCCACCATGCGGGCGGATCTTGGCTGGTCCTATACGCTGGCGGGCGCCATGAATACCGTCAATGCGCTGGGTTACCTGTTAGGAGCCATGCTGATGCCGCGCCTGCTGCGGTTGTATGGACCGTCCCGCCTGCTGTGGCTGGGGGCTGTTCTGGCCAGCAGCTTTATGGGTTTGAGTGGGTTTTTCACCGATGCAGGGCCCCTGTTGTTACAGCGTCTGCTGGCAGGCATGGCCAGCGCCCTGGTGTTTATCGCGGGCGGCCTTCTGGCGGCGCGTTTGGGCACGGTTCAGCCGCAGCGCAGCGGGCTGGTGATCGGTTTGTATTACGGTGGTACCGGTTTTGGCATCGTGGTTTCTGCACTGCTGGTGCCACAGGTGTTGGTCTGGGCTGGTCAACAGGCGCACAGTTGGACCTGGGCCTGGTGGGCACTGGCCATGGTCTGCATGTTGGCCACCGTTTTGCTGCTGTGGCCTGCCCGCGTGTTGCAGCATCTGACACCGCCAGTGGCAGCGGGCGCGAACTCGACAAACCTGTTTCGGTGGCGATGGTTTGCGTTTGCCTTGGCCGGTTACGGCATGTTCGGGGTGGGCTACATCGGCTACATGACTTTTGTGATCGCGCTGCTGCGTGAACAGGGCGCCGGAGCCACGTCCATCACGGTGTTTTACGCACTGTTGGGTCTGGCGGTGTTGGCTTCGTCCCGCATCTGGGCCGGTCTGTTGGACCGCTACAAGGGTGGTCAAGTCCTGGCCTTGCTCAATGCCCTGTTGGGTCTGGCGACATTGCTGCCAACATTGAGCGCCCATTGGGCCGTGATATTGGTCTCAGGTCTGCTGTTTGGCGCGGTGTTTTTGTCTTTGGTGGCGTCGACAACCGCGTTGGTGCGGCACAACTTGCCGTCATCGGACTGGGGCAATGGCATCAGCGCCTTCACCATCGTGTTTGCATTTGGCCAGATCGTCGGACCGACCGTGGTGGGTTGGATCGCTGATGGGCCGGGTGGGTTGGAGCGCGGGATGGTGTTTTCAGCCCTGGCGCTGTGGTTGGGGGCCCTCCTGGCCTGGCGCCAGCGCCCCCTGGTCAGCTCAGAGGACCTGCAGCCCGCAGTGCGGCCGGCCGCGCCCGCATCCGCGCCATGAACTCAGGTCGCTATGGCAATCACAGCAAAGGCCAGCATTGTGCAGACGCTGAGATAATGAGTCCCCTTTTGACCGCTATTGGCAGATTGCATCCATGATCCCACCCATCCCGCCGGCCGCGCCCAGCAGCGAACCCTTTACCCTCGGGCAGTTGTGGCGCCCGCTGGTCGCCATGACCCTGGTGATCGTGGTGTCCAACATCGCGGTGCAGTTTCCCATCAATGAGTGGCTGACCTGGGGTGCCTTTACCTATCCTTTTGTGTTCCTGGTGGCTGACCTTACCAACCGGGCCGTGGGCGCCCAGGCGGCACGGCGGGTGGCCTGGCTTGGCCTGTTGCCGGCCTTGTTACTGTCGGCCTGGTTTGCCAACTGGCACATCGCGCTGGCTTCGGGTACGGCGTTCATGTTGTCGCAGTGGATGGATATCGCTGTTTTCAACCGCTGGCGCAGCCAGTCGTGGTGGAAGGCGCCTTTTATGGGTTCGGTGGTGGCCTCGGTGGTTGACACCCTGGTGTTTTTCTCCATTGCCTTTTATGCCAGCGAGATGAACTGGCTGATGCTAGCCGCTGGTGACCTGGCCATGAAGTGGCTGATGGCGGTGCTGTTGCTGGCACCTTACCGGCTGATGCTGCCCCGCATCAGCCTTTGGGTTCCGCAGGCGCGCTAATCGAGCCATAGAGTTTTGGCGTTACGGCCTAAAATCAAATCTACCGCCTTTTCAGCAATCATGATGGTGGGCGCGTTGGTGTTGCCTGTGGTGACCTGGGGCATAACCGAGGCATCCACCACCCTCAGCCGGTCGACGCCGTGCACACGCAGCGCGCTGTCCACCACCGCCAGTGGGTCGCTCGCCGGCCCCATTTTGCAGCTGCCACAGGGGTGGTACTCGGTGTCTGAGTTTTGGCGCAGGAAATCGGTCACGGCCTTGGGGTCGTCGCGTACAAACGGGTAAAGCATGGCGCCCCGGTAGGGCGCCAGCGCCGGGCTTTGCATGATGTCATAGCCCAAGCGGGCACCCTGTGCCAGGGTCGTTACATCCTGTGGGTGCGCCAGAAACTGTGGGTCGATCAATGGGGCATCCTGTGCACGGGTGCTTTGCAGGGTGACTTGGCCCCGGCTTTTGGGCCGCATCAGCGTCACGTGCAGGGTGTAGCCGTGGCCCAGATGGTTTTTGCGGGTGTGGTCGTCCACAATGCCAGTGCACAGCGCAAGCTGGATATCTGGCGCAGGTGCCGCCGGGTCAGTTTGCAAAAAGCCTTGGGTTTCGGCCACATTGCTGGTGATGAGGCCACGGCGCTCGCGGCGCCATTGCAAAATCCCTTGCACTATGGCGCCCAGTCCGGCGGCTGACAGGCCAAAGGTGGCGTCCTGGCGCCGGGTGCGGTAGATCAGCATGGTGGTGATGTGGTCGTGCAGGTTCTGCCCCACCCCGTTCAGGCCGTGCACCACCTGCAGGCCCAGCGCCTGCAGCTGCGCCGCCGGCCCTATGCCAGACAGCATCAATAACTGCGGGGAGCCAAAGGCGCCACCGGCCAGTAGCACCTCGCGACGGGCCCGCACTTGCTTTAGCGTGCCGCCCTGCAGGTATTCAGCGCCGACGGCCTGGCGGCCCTCGAACAGCAGGCGTTGGATATGGGCCCGGGTGATGACTTGCAGGTTGGGCCTGCCCAGGTGCGGCGTTAGATAGGCCCGGGCTGCGTTCCAGCGCTCGCCGCCCTTTTGGGTTACCTGGGCTGGGGCGTAGCCAAGCTGCTGCTCCCCGTTGTAGTCGGGCGTGGCAGGCAGGCCCTGCTCGGCACAGGCGGCCTCGAAAGCCTTGTTCAGCACACTTGGGCTGCGCAGGTAGCTGATGTTGAGCGGGCCGCCACTGCCATGGTAGTCAGTGCCGCCAAAACACTCGCTGTGCTCGGCGCGTTTGAAGTAGGGCAGCACGGCGTCAAAGCCCCAGCCTGGGTTGCCGAGTGCGGCCCAGTGGTCGTAATCAAAACGGTTGCCGCGGGTGTAGACCATGGCGTTGACCGAGCTGCTGCCGCCCAGCACTTTGCCGCGCGGCTGGTAGCCCCTGCGGCCGTTCAGCCCGGCCTGCGGCACCGTCTGGTAGCGCCAGTTGTGCAGCCCAACCGCCGCTGTAGCGGCAAAGCCCAGGGGGGCGCGGATGAAGACCGAGTCGTCCGAGCCACCGGCCTCTAGCAGGCAGACGCTGACGCCGGCGTCTTCTGACAGTCGCCCGGCCAGCACGCAGCCTGCGGAGCCACCGCCAACAATGATGTAATCAAACTCTGTCATGGTGCAGCTCAGGTGCGGTAGCTGGGGTCAGTGCGGTCCAGCTTGCGCAACAGCGCCGGCCAGACCAGGCCAGCGCCCAGCCCGGCGGTGACGACTTTGAGCACACTGGCGATGCCGGTCACGATGGCCGGGTTAACGTAAGTCAGTTCGCCGCCGGCCTGCGCGTCAATTTGGATGCGGCAGGTGTTCTCAAACGTGTACATCGCCAGAAAGGCGTCGGCGATGGTCTTGCCCACGGTTAGCAGGCCATGGTTACGCAGCATCAGATAGTTGGCCTCGCCCAGGTCTGCCTGCAGGCGCGGCTTCTCGTCGTCGCGCAGCGCCACACCCTCGTAATCGTGGTAGGCCAGGGATCCGATGACAAAGGTGGATTGCTGGCTGATCGGCAAAACGCCGCATTTTTGTGCGCTGACCGCGATGCCGGCGCGGGTATGTGTGTGCAGCACACAGCCCGCATCGTTGCGCGCCTGGTGAATGCAACTGTGGATGGTGAAACCGGCCGGATTGACTGGGAACGGCGAGTCACTGAGTTTGTTGCAGTGCTGATCAACCTTGACCAGGCTGGAGGCGGTGATCTCATCGAACATCAGCCCATAAGGGTTGATCAAAAAGTGATGTTCGTGATCCGGGATGCGGGCGCTGACATGGGTGAACACCAGGTCGCTCCAGCCGTAGGCGGCCACCAACCTGTAGCAGGCCGCCAGATCACAGCGCAATTGCCATTCCTCGGCGCTGACCTGGTCGTGCAGGGAAGGGATGTGCATGGTGGTGTCCTCGGTGTTTGTGGCAGATTTAGTGCCGAAGCATTCATGATCGCAGAATACGTGAGTACTGGCTGGACAAGAGTCAAACAGACGACAGACCAGTTGGCGTTGAAGGTCCCGGTCTTTCAAGGCGTCGGTGTTGCATCTCTGCTTATGGCGTTGGAGCGGCTGGGTAAGGTATTGCTCCGGCACGCTGCTTGTTATCATGCCCGCGCGCTGCCCGTCATCCCGCCCTCGTCCCGTCATTCCGGGCTGCGACCGGTAATCCATGCAGTCATGGGTCCCCGTTCGAGCTGGGGACGACAGGGTTTGCCGGGTATGACATTGCTCGCTCGAAATGGTCGTCAAGGTGGTGACGGGCTGAGCGGCGGAGCGAGGTCAAGGGGGAAAGACACAGGGGCCCGCAGGGCCGCAGTGTCTGGAGGACACGAGCGCAGCCGCTGAGCCCGGCACCACCTTGACCGGTGTGCCAGAAACGGGCGCAATCACTCAGCCTGCCATCACCTCAACGGCAGGTGACGATCGCTACAAAAAACATAGCTATAACCCTAATAAAGACGTGGCCTAGAGGGCAATTTGTTCCGCATCGTAAAATCGACGCACGTTGTCATTCGGCAAGCGCTGGGCGCGCGCCCTGGTTTTGCGCCCGATGAAAAGACCCATAGCCATGCTTTACCCACAACACTTTGACGTGATCGTCGTCGGCGGCGGCCATGCTGGCACGGAGGCGGCGCTGGCGGCGGCACGTATGGGCTGCAAGACCCTGCTGCTGACGCACAACATTGAAACCTTGGGTCAGATGAGCTGCAACCCGTCGATTGGTGGCATCGGCAAGGGTCACCTTGTTAAAGAAATCGATGCGTTGGGTGGCGCTATGGCGGCGGCAACCGATGAGGCCGGTATTCAGTTTCGTATTCTTAACTCGTCCAAAGGCCCGGCCGTGCGGGCTACCCGCGCTCAAGCTGATCGGGTGCTGTACAAGGCAGCCATTCGGCAACGGCTGGAGAACCAGGCCAACTTGTGTTTGTTCCAGCAGGCGGTCGATGACCTGCTGGTGGTGGGTGACCGGGTGGTGGGCGCAGTGACTCAGGTGGGCATTCGTTTTTCGGCCAGTGCCGTGGTGCTGACCGCGGGGACGTTTCTGGACGGAAAAATTCACGTTGGCTTGAACAACTACGCTGCCGGTCGGGCAGGTGACCCGCCCGCGGTAACGCTCAGCGCTCGGCTCAAGGAGCTCAAGCTGGGCCAGGGTCGCCTCAAGACCGGCACGCCACCGCGGCTGGATGGCCGCTCGATTGACTTCAGTCGCTGTGAGGAGCAGCCGGGTGATGGCATGCCGGGCGGCATGAGCGCTCAGATGCCAGTTTTCAGTTTTCTTGGTCGGACGGCACAGCATCCAGCCCAGATGTCATGCTGGATGACCCACACCAACGCTCGTACGCACGAGATCATCCGCAGCGGTTTTGACCGCAGCCCGATGTTCACCGGCAAGATTGAAGGTGTGGGGCCACGCTACTGCCCGAGCGTTGAGGACAAGATCAATCGCTTTGCGGACAAGGAGAGCCACCAAATATTTTTGGAGCCTGAGGGTTTGACCACCCACGAGTACTACCCCAACGGCATTTCCACCAGCTTGCCGTTCGATATTCAGTACCAACTCGTTCGCTCTATGGCCGGTCTGGAAAACGCGCACATCCTGCGGCCCGGCTACGCCATTGAGTACGATTACTTTGATCCGCAACAACTCAAAAGTACGTTTGAAACGCGGGCTTTGGGTGGGCTGTTTTTTGCCGGTCAGATCAACGGCACCACCGGCTATGAGGAGGCAGCGGCGCAGGGCTTGTTTGCAGGTGTCAATGCCGCGCTGCAGGCCGGTGCGCGCACTGCATGGGCAGGCGACCACTGGCTGCCAGGGCGTGACGAGGCCTATCTGGGCGTGCTGGTGGATGACCTGATCACCAAAGGTGTGACCGAGCCTTATCGCATGTTTACCAGCCGCGCCGAGTTTCGGCTACAGCTGCGCGAAGACAATGCTGATAGCCGGCTGACTGAAAACGGTCGGCAACTGGGCTTGGTGGATGATCTACGTTGGGATGCCTTTTGCCGCAAGCGCGACGCGGTTTCACGTGAAACAGAGCGTTTGCGTGGGCTTTGGGTTAGTCCAAAAAATCTACCTGCGATGGAGTCTGAACGGGTTTTGGGTAAGGCCATTGACCATGAGTACAGTCTGGCTGAGCTATTGCGTCGGCCCGGCATCCGGCACGCTGATCTGATGTCGCTCGACGGGGGGCGATTCGGCGAGGGGTTGTGCCCCATGGTTTCACGTGAAACGTCAGCCGGTGATGCGGCGCTGTTCCAGCAGTCGGTCATCGAGCAGGTTGAGATAGCAGCCAAGTACTCGGGCTACATAGACCGTCAAAAAGGGGAGGTGGACCGTGCTGCCCATTTTGAGATCCTGCGTCTGCCAGCAAGCTTGGACTATTTGCAAGTCACTGCGCTGAGCTATGAGGTGCGGCAACAGTTGGCCCGGCACCGGCCGGAGACGCTGGGCCAGGCCTCGCGCATGTCCGGGGTCACGCCGGCGGCGATCTCACTGCTGCTGATCCACCTGAAGAAGAGTAACTTTAAGGGTTTCGCAGCGGCCCGTGGTGCTGGTATGGTCGCGGCCGATGCCAGTCCCTTGGTGGCCTGATGCGGGAGTTGGATGCCCCGCTGCGTCGCGGCCTAACTGCGCTAGGTCTGGACCTTAGCGATGCGCAGGTTCAGATGCTGCTGGAGTATCTGGTCTTGTTGGCCAAATGGGGCCGGGTTTACAACCTGACAGCTCGGCTCGAACCCGCTGAGATGCTGACCCACCATTTGTTGGACAGCCTGGCTATTGTTTTGCCTATGCGCCGTCGATGCCCCGATGTGCCACAGCGCGTCCTCGACGTTGGGGCTGGTGCTGGGTTGCCAGGGGTCGTTCTCGCCATTTGTTGCCCCGGTTGGCAGATTGATTGTGTGGACGCCGTGGCGAAGAAAGCCGCCTTTGTCCAGCAGGTGGCGGTCAGCTTGCGACTGCCCAACCTGCGCGGGCGCCACGCCCGGGTGGAGCAGTTGACCGACCGCTACCCCTTGGTGACGTCGCGTGCCTTTGCCTCCCTGGCCGACTTCACCCAATGGTCTGTTCAGGCGCTGGCCGAGGGCGGCACATGGGCGGCAATGAAGGGCAAGTACCCTGCTGACGAGATCGCTCAACTGGCGCCGTCGGTGCATGTGTTTCACGTGGAACCGTTGGCCGTGCCAGGCCTCGACGCTGAGCGCTGCCTGGTCTGGCTCCAACGGCGTTAGGCAGATAGCTTGGCGTGGTTTGATGCCCGCAGGGCGCGGCGCAGACGTCACGTAAACTCTAGCTCTCGCCCTAAAGAAAAGCCCATGTTTTTTGGTATTGCCGACTATCCCGCCTTTGCTGCCGCCATCCTGATTTTTTTGCTAATACCGGGCCCAGGCAACCTGGCCTTGGTCACCTCCACAGGCAAAGGCGGTATGCGTGGCGGCCTGGCTGCGGGCTTGGGGATTATTCTGGGCGATCAGATTTTGTTATGGCTGGCGGTGGCTGGGGTCGCCACCGTGTTGACCACATACCCGACTGCGTTTGCTGCCATACAGTGGCTGGGTGCCGCTTATTTGGCTTGGTTGGGTTGGCGCATGCTCACCGCCAAGCCGGGTGCGCCACCGGTGCTTAACATCAAGCCGCGTCATTACCTGCGGCAGGCCATGGGCATCACCTTGCTCAACCCCAAGGCCATCGTGTTTTACATGGCGTTCTTTCCTTTGTTTGTCGATCCGGCGCAACATCAGGGCTTGCTCACCTTTGCTGTTATGGCGTTAACCATTGCTGGTCTAGGCTTTTCCTACTGCCTGGTGCTAGTGACCTTGACGCACACCCTCGCAGAACGCTTGCGCGCTAACCCACTGATCACAACGGCGTTGGAGAAGCTGGCCGGCGTTTTTTTAATAGGCTTTGGTATCAAGCTGGTGGTTTCTCGCTGAAGGCTTGAGCCCACATCCATTCTTTTCCCCTCCGAGACTTGCACATGGCCAAAATATTCTGTGTTGCCAACCAAAAGGGTGGGGTAGGCAAGACCACCACCACCGTCAACCTGGCGGCCGGGCTGGCCAAGGTTGGTCAGCGGGTGCTGATGGTTGATCTTGACCCGCAAGGCAATGCCACCATGGGCTCGGGTGTGGACAAGCGCCAGCTTGAGCTGTCGATCTACGATGTGCTGCTGGAGTCGTCGACAGTGGCCGAGGCACGGGTAAAAAGTGACAAGCTGGCAGCGGCTGGTTGCAGCTATGACATCCTGGGCGCCAACCGTGAACTGGCCGGGGCCGAGGTCGAGCTGGTGGACGTCGAGCGCCGGGAAAAACGGCTCAAGCAGGCGCTGGCAGCCGTTGGGGGGGACTACGACTTCATTCTGATCGACTGCCCGCCCTCGCTGTCCATGCTCACCCTTAACGGACTGTGCTGTGCGCATGGTGTGATCGTGCCCATGCAGTGCGAGTATTTTGCGCTGGAGGGGCTGGCCGACTTGGTCAACACCATCAAGCAGGTGCACGCCAATCTGAACCGCGAACTTGCCATTATTGGCCTGTTGCGCGTCATGTTTGACCCTCGCATCATGCTGCAGCAGCAGGTCAGCGAGCAACTCAAGACCCGCTTCGGCAACAAGGTCTTTGACACCGTCATCCCACGCAATGTGCGCTTGGCCGAGGCGCCGAGTTATGGCCTGCCCGGCGTGGTGTTTGACCCGTCCAGCAAAGGGGCGCAGGCCTTCGTCAGCTTTGCCCAGGAGATGGTGGCGCGCATCAAAACAATGTAGTCAAATCAGGCTACAGCCCTTGTGCTGCCTGCCTGTTGCGCTATCAAAACTATAGTGACCACCAACTCTGACGTCCTGATCCTGCCCGGCTGGCAAAACTCTGGCCCGCAGCATTGGCAGAGCCGCTGGGAGGCCCTTTACGGTTACCAGCGGGTGGAACAGCACGACTGGATGCGGCCCCTGCGTGGCGACTGGATCGCACGGCTTGAAGAGGTGTTGCTGGCGCGCGCCGCACCCGTGTGGCTGGTCGGGCACAGCCTGGGCTGCCTGCTGGTGGCGGCCTGGGCGGCCCATTCCCAACAGACCGCCCGGGTCGCGGGCGCTTTGTTGGTGGCGCCTGGTGACCCCGAGTTGCCGGCGCTGCGCTCTGCGCTGCGCAGCTGGGTACCAGTGCAGCAGGTGCGCCTTCCTTTTCCAGCGCTGTTGGTGGGCAGCAGCAATGACCCTTATTGCAGCCTAACCCGTGCTCAGCAATTTGGCTTTGACTGGGGCACCCGCTTTGTGTCGCTGGGCGCGCGTGGCCACCTCAATGCCGACTCGGGCCTGGGCGATTGGCTCGAAGGCCACCAATGGCTGCGCCAGCTTAAGGCTGAGTCCGTTGGCTCAGAACTCCCCATCTCCACCCTCATCTTCGACAAGGAACACGCCCATGGCAACTAAGAAACTCAAAGGCCTGGGCCGAGGCCTGGAGGCTTTGCTCGGCCCCAAGGTCAGCGAAAACGCGGCCGACGACTCTGCCACCAGCAGCGCCAGCCCAGGCCTGCCGGCCTCATTGCGGCTGGTCGATTTAGTGCCTGGCATGTACCAGCCGCGCACCCACATGGACGAAGGTGCCTTGTACGAGCTGGCCGAGTCGATCAAGGCCCAAGGCATCATGCAGCCCATCCTGGTGCGCCAACTGAAGGAGGGTGCCAATCAGGGCCTGTACGAGATCATCGCGGGCGAACGCCGGTTCCGTGCCGCGCGCCTGGCCGGGCTGGACAGCGTGCCGGTGCTGGTGCGCGACGTGCCCAATGAAGCCGCTGCCGCCATGGCGTTGATCGAGAATATCCAGCGCGAAGACCTTAACCCGCTGGAAGAAGCCCAGGGTTTGCAACGCCTAATCAAAGAGTTTGGGCTCACTCACGAACTGGCAGCCCAAGCCGTTGGGCGCTCCCGCAGCGCCGCCTCCAACCTCTTGCGCCTGCTTAACTTGGCCGAGCCGGTGCAGACCATGCTGATGGCCGGTGACCTGGATATGGGCCATGCACGCGCACTTTTGGCGCTGGACCGCGCCACTCAAATTACCGCAGCCAGTCAGATCAGCGCCCGCAAGATGTCGGTGCGCGAAGCCGAGAGCCTGGTGAAAAAACTCAGTGCCGAGTTCACCTTGACTTCAACCAAACCCAAAAAAGAAAAATCGCGCGACCTTAAACGGGTAGAAGACGAGTTGTCGGACCTGCTCGCCGCTCAAGTCGAAGTGCGGGTAAAAAAGCGCGTTAAACGGGCCGGCCGCATGGAGGAGATGGGCGAGCTCAGTATTCAGTTTGGCTCACTCGATGAGCTCAATGGGCTGATCGATCGCCTGCGTGGGAGCCGCGCGCCGTGAGCTTGCGCTGGCCATTGCCGGCGTTGTTGGCCTGGGCTGTGGCTTGGGCCCTGTTCCTCGGGCTGCGCATGGCAGGTGCTCCTGCGCTCCTGGCACTGCTGGGTGGCACGCTGCTGGGCGTGGTCGGTAGCGTTTGGGGTGGCAGCTGGTGGCGCCGCGCTGTGGTCGGTTCCGGCTTTCCGCTGTCGCTGGCGTTGTCGGGTGTGCTGGCGGTGCCAGCCTGGGTTTGGCTTTTGCCACTGGGGTTGCTGCTGCTGGTCTATCCGATCAACGCTTGGCGTGATGCGCCGCTGTTTCCCACACCTGAGGGTGCGCTGGACCATCTTCCCGATTTAGCCCCACTGCCGCCCGGCGCGCGCGTGCTCGATGCGGGTTGCGGTCTGGGCCAGGGCCTGCAGGCGCTGCGCCGGGCCTACCCGCTGGCCGAGCTGCATGGGCTGGAATGGAGCCGGTCTTTGCGCCTGTTGTGCGCTTGGCGCTGCCCTTGGGCCAAAGTGACCCAGGGCGATATCTGGCGGGCCGACTGGTCTGGCTACCAGCTGGTCTACCTGTTCCAGCGGCCTGAGAGTATGGCGCGTGCGCTGGCCAAGGCGCGTGCTGAGCTGCGTCCAGGTGCCTGGTTGGTTAGCCTAGAGTTTCCGGTGGGCGCAGAGCCGCCCAGCGGCCGGCTTGATGGCGTGCAGGGTCGGCCGGTCTGGCTGTACCAGATGACGTAGTCGATGGGATTGGGGCTGCCCCCCTCAACCCAAGTTGTGTACCACTTGGCCCATACGCGCCGCGGCCCGGGCGCGCACCAGGTCGTCCAGCAGCGCATCGACCCAGCCCGAAAACGCCAGGCCCGCGAAATGCTGCTGGTAAATGCGGGCAAAGTAGGGCGTGGTGCGGGCCCAGTGGAGCAGGTCGTCGCGGTCCACAGTCTGCAACTCCAGCAGTTTGAACTTCAGCAAGACCTTGACGCCATGGCGTAGATGCTTGGCCGGGTCTGCCACAAAACCCTGCAGGCGCGTTCGGGCGTAGGCCAACGCTGCGGCCAAGTCGGTAAATGCCTGGCCATGGCCAGGCACCACCACAGCTGGGTTCAGCGCCTCGATCATGTCGAGGGTGCTGGCCACGGCATCAAAGGCCTGCTCGCCTTCGAGCTCAGGAAAGACAACGCCAAAACCCCGCTCCCACAAGGCGTCAGCCGACAGCAGCACGCGTGCCTCTGGCTCAAAAAGCACCACAGAGTGGGTGTCATGGCCGGGCGCAGCATGGATCTGCCACAGCCGCGCACCCAGCCGGACTTCGGTGCCCGGCTGCAGCAGCGTGTCAAAGCGGAATGGATGGCAACTCTGGCCGGTGGGCGCATAGGTCAGCGCGTCTGGATCCCAGTGCCGCACCGACTCTGCCAGCCCGGGCGGTATGGCGGTGCGCAGCGCCGGGTAATGGCTCTGCAGGGCGGCGTTGCCGCCGCAGTGGTCGCTGTGCAAATGGGTGTTGACCAATTGGTCCAGCGCCCGCCCGCCCAGAGCAGACCCGAGCAGGGCCAGGGTTTGCGGCGCATGGGTGACGTAGCCGCTGTCGACCAGTGCGGTGTTGTTTTGGCCCAGCAATAGGATGTTGTTGGACGACAGCCAGCCGCGTTCGAACACCCGGATGTCTGGGGGCAGCAGGGATGATGGCATATGGATGGGCAGGGTGTGATGAGGTTTAATTATCAGGTCAGGGACAAGATTTACAACGATGTACAATTTATACATCATGCCCACAACGCAAGCCCTGGCCCGCACCCAAATCTACCTGACTCAGGCGCAGCAAACCCGCCTCGCCGCTGCCTGTCGTCGCTCGGCAGTGACCAAGAGCGAGTTGATCCGCCAAGCGGTGGACCAGTTTTTGGATCAGCAAGCCCCGGCGGACCCGGCGAGCAAAGCGCAGCGGGTGAGCGGGCTGGTGGGTCTCTGGGCGCAGCGCGACGAGATGGCGGACCCTGGCGCCTATGTCAGCGCCTTGCGTGCCCCGCGCTTTTGAACCATGGCCAGCGCGACCAGGGCCACCGCAGGCGGCACGCGTGTGCTGATTGACTCGGATGTGCTCATCTGGCTGATGCGTGGCAACGCCAGAGCGGTGGCACTTGTCCAGCAAACCCTCGACTGGACGATTTCCGCAGTGACTTACATGGAGCTGGTGCAGGGATGCCGGGACAAGGCTGAGCTCAAGGCCCTGCAAAAAGCGTTCAAGTCAAGTGAGACCGAAGCGCAGACCGACATCCTTCCGCTGACGCCAACCATCAGCCACCTGGCCTGCACCCTGGTTGAAAAATATGCCTTGTCCCACAGCGTTCATATGGCGGATGCCTTGATCGCCGCCACCGCAATCAGCCACGCCATGCCGTTGATAACGGCCAACAAAAAACACTTCTCAGTGATTAACGGCCTGCAAATCCAGGTTTTCAAACCGTGAAGCGAAGCCGCCTCACAGCGTAAAGATCTTTCCCGGGTTCATGATGTTGTGCGGGTCCAGCGCCTGTTTGATGGTGCGCATCATGGCCACTGCGCCACTGCCAGCCTCGGTCAGCAAAAAGTCCATCTTGTGCAGACCCACGCCGTGTTCGCCGCTGCAGGTCCCTTCCAGGCGCAGAGCGCGTGCCACCAGCGCGTGGTTGAGCTGCTCGGCGGTGACGCGTTCGCTCGGAATATTGGGGTCGAGCAGATAGCCAAAGTGAAAGTTGCCATCCCCCACGTGACCGACCAGAAAATAGGCCAGGCCGCTGGCCTCGGCCTCGGCCACGGAATCGAGCAGGCAATCGGCCAGCCGGCTGATCGGCACACAGGTGTCGGTCGAGATAGCACGGCAGCCGGGCTTGGACTGGAGGGCGGCAAAGTAGGCGTTGTGCCGGGCGGTCCAAAGCCGGGTACGCGCTTCGGGGGTGGTGGCCCATTCAAAGGCGTTTCCACCCAACTCGGTGGCGATCTCTTGCACCGTCTCGGCCTGCTCTTTCACTGACGCTGGCGAGCCGTGGAACTCCATCAGCAACTGCGGCTCTTCGCGCAGGGTCAGTTTGGAGTGGGCGTTGACCATGCGCACGGTATGAGCGTCGATCAGCTCGACCCGGGCAATCGGGATGCCCATCTGGATGATCTGGATGGTGGTGCGCACCGCCGCCTCGATGCTCGGGAATGAGCAGACCGCGGCCGAAATGGCCTCGGGCAGCGGGTAAAGCTTGACCGTGACCTCGGTGATCACGCCCAGCGTGCCTTCGCTGCCCACCATCAGGCGCGTCAGGTCATAGCCTGCCGACGATTTTTTGGCGCGGGTACCGGTGCGGATGACCTCACCGCTGGCGGTGACGACTTCAAGCGCCAGCACGTTTTCACGCATGGTGCCGTAGCGCACGGCATTGGTGCCGCTGGCACGGGTGGCGCTCATGCCGCCCAGCGTGGCGTCCGCGCCAGGGTCGATCGGAAAGAACAGCCCGGTGCTCTTGACGGCCTCATTGAGCTGCTTGCGGGTGACGCCTGGCTGCACGGTCACGGTCAGGTCTTCGGCGTTGATGGCCAGCACCTGGTCCATGCGACTCACATCAATGCTGATGCCGCCCTGCACCGCCAGCAGGTGGCCCTCCAGCGATGACCCCACGCCAAACGGGATCACCGGCACCCGGTAATGGCTGGCCAGCGTGACCACCTCAGACACCTCCTGGGTGCTCAGGGCAAACACCACGGCAGCTGGGGGCGGCACATCGGTGAAGGCCGACTCATCGCGACCGTGCTGTTCGCGCACCACCAGCGCCGTAGAGCAGCGCTCGGCAAAGCGCGCCTTCAGGGTTGTCAGCAGGGCGTCGGGCACCTCACGCTGCAGAATCGCGGGGGCCAGGTGGGTGGGGGTGGTGGGGGCGTTCATTTGAGTGGGCTTTCAAAAGCGTAAGGTTTGCATTTTGCTGCAACAATCGCCCGATTCAAAGGAAAACCATCATGGGACAACGACTGACACAAATCGCCACCCGTACCGGCGACGGCGGCACCACCGGCCTGGGCGACAACACCCGGGTCTCAAAAAACAGCTTACGCGTGCACGCCATGGGCGATGTGGACGAGCTCAACTCCAACTTGGGCGTGCTGCTGTGCGAGGACATGCCCGCCGGTGTGCGGGTGTTGCTGGTGGAGATCCAGCACCAGCTCTTTAACCTGGGGGGCGAGTTGTCGATCCCCGGTTTTGAGCTGCTCAAGCCCGAGGCGGTGCTGGCGCTGGACCAGGCCCTGGCCGAGCACAACGCCACCTTACCGCCATTGGCTGAGTTCATCTTGCCGGCCGGCACCCGCGCCGCCTCGGTGGCCCACGTTTGCCGTACCGTGGCGCGCCGCGCCGAGCGCGCGGTGGTGGCGCTGGGCAATGAAGAGGCGCTAAAAGACACACCGCGCCAGTATCTCAACCGCCTGTCTGACCTGATGTTTGTTCTGGCGCGGGTGCTGAACCGTCACCGTGGCGATGGCTCGGTGGGTGATGATGTCTATTGGAAGAGTGAGCGCATGGCCAAGGCGGCAAACTAGCCTCTTCGCGGCGCGGCTGGCTTCAGCGCGGCGCCAGCACCGCCATGGTGATGCGCGACACGCAGGTCAGCTCGCCGGCCTCATTGTGCAGGTCAATCTGCCAGACCTGGGTGGTTCGGCCAATATGGACCGGGCGCGCCACGCCGGTGACCCAGCCGCTGGTGGCGCTTTTCAGGTGGTTGGCGTTGATGTCCAGGCCCACCGCGCGGTGGCCCTCGGGGCAGCTAAACGCCGCACCGCAGGAGCCCAGGGTTTCGGCCAGCACCACACTCACACCGCCATGCAACAGGCCGTAGGGCTGTTTGGTGCGGGCGTCCACGGGAACGCGGGCGCTGATGAAGTCGTCACCGACCTCCAGGAACTCGATGCCCAGGTGGGCGACAGCGGTGTCGTGGTGAATGGCAGTCAGTTCCGCCACCGAGACTGGTTTTTTCCAGATGCGCATCAATAGTCCGAAGTGTCAAATTGGCCTTGACTATACGGTTTAGCCAACTCAAGTGCCGGACTCAGGGTTCGCACGAGTTGAAGTGGCGCGGCGCTTCATGCCATCATGGCGGCCATGCAAGCCCCCTTTATTCCCCAGATCACCCTGTACCGGCAATGGCTGGCGCGTGAGCGCGGCCTGTCCTTTGACAACTACGATGCGTTGTGGCGCTGGTCCACCACCGACTTGGACGCCTTCTGGCAAAGCATTTGGGACTACTTTGACCTGCAGTCGCCCACGCCCCATACCCAGGTGTGTGATGGTGTGGCCATGCCCCACACCCGCTGGTTTACCGGCGCCCAGATGAACTACGCGCGCCAGGTGATGCGCCATGTGGCGCCAGCGGCTGCCGCCGGCTTGCCGGCCATCGTCAGCCACAACGAGCACAGCCTGGGTCAGCGCGACGCCAGCGAGCTGTCTTGGCCGCAATTGCAGCAGCAGGTGGCCGCGCTGGCCCTGCACCTGCGCGCGCAAGGGGTTCAGCCCGGTGATCGGGTAGCCGCCTACCTGCCGAATATTCCCGAAGCCATGGTGGCCTTTTTGGCCACGGTCAGTATTGGCGGTGTCTGGAGCATCTGCGCCCCCGACATGGGCACCCAGGCCGTGTTGGACCGCTTCAAGCAGATCGAGCCGCGGGTGCTGATTGCCTGCGACGGCGTGCGCTACGGCGGTCGTGCGATGGATCGCAGTGCTGTGGTGGCCGAGCTGCTGGCGGCCTTGCCCACGGTTCAGCACGTGCTGGTGCACCGGGCCGGGTTGGCAAACACTGCTGAAACAATAGCAAACTATCTAGACATGGCAAGGGTTACAGCCCGAAATGACTCTGAAGTTTCGCAGTTTGAGCCGCTCTGGTTACCGTTTGATCACCCGCTGTGGATCGTCTACTCCAGTGGTACCACTGGCCTACCCAAGCCCATCGTGCACGGCCACGGGGGCACGGTCATTGTGGCCTTGGCACTCAAGTCTTTGCACAACGACGTGGGCACCAGCTACGCCGCCAACTCGCTGGGCGAGCGCTACCACTGGTACAGCTCCACGGGTTGGGTGATGTGGAACGCCCAGATGAGCGGCCTGCTCAACGGCACCACCTGCTGCATTTACGACGGAAACCCGGCCGGCCGTACCGTGGACGAGGCAGGCAACAAGCTCGCACCGGACTGGGGCACGCTGTGGCGTTTTGGTGCCGATGTGGGGGCCAGCTTTTTTGGTGCTGGCGCAGCTTTCTTTGCCAACTGCCAAAAAGCCGGGCTAGACCTGAGCACCTGTGGCGAACTGCGTCAGGTGCGCGCTCTGGGCACCACCGGCTCGCCTTTGAGCGCAGATGCCCAAAACTGGGGCACGCTTCAGTTCCGGAACATTCACTCGCGGCCACTTGTCTCGTCATCCCCGCCCCCTAACTCATCATTCCCGCGGAAGCGGGAATCCACGCAGTCCTGGATTCCCGCTTCCGCGGGAATGACGGAAGAAGTCAGCGCCGCACAAGACGTGGCAAGCTTAGGGGCGGAATTTTCCGCCGGGCCGCCCCAAGGAAAATTTGCCCCCCCGGGGGGCAGCGACCGACACGACGTGCGGGAGCGTGGGGGCGATATTTGGTGGTGCAACATCTCTGGCGGCACCGACTTTGCTGGCGCTTTCATCGGTGGCAACCGTGAGCTGCCGCAGGTGCCGGGTGAGATGCAGTGCCGCCTGCTGGGCTGCGCGGTGGAGGCCTGGAACGAGCAGGGCGAGCCGGTCATTGGTGAGGTGGGCGAGCTGGTGTGCAGCCAGCCCATTCCCAGCATGCCGCTGTATTTTTGGGGCGACACCGGCCACCAGCGCTACCTGTCGAGCTACTTTGACATGTACCCCGGCGTCTGGCGCCATGGCGACTGGCTCAAGGTCGGCCCCAACGGCGGCTGCGTCATTTACGGCCGGTCGGACGCCACCATCAACCGGCACGGTCTGCGCATGGGCACCAGCGAGCTTTACAGCGCGGTCGAGGCGCTGCCCGAGGTGCTGGACTCGATGGTGGTCGATCTGGAATACCTGGGCCGCGAGAGCTATATGCCCTTGTTTGTGGTCCTGCGTGACGGCCTGACCTTGGACGCCGCCCTGCACAGGCGTCTGGTGGACGCCATCAAGACCGCGCTGTCACCGCGCTTTGTGCCCAATGAGATCTTTCAGGTGGCCGAGATCCCGCGCACCCTGTCGGGCAAAAAGCAGGAGCTGCCGATTAAAAAACTGCTGCTCGGCCAGCCGCTGGAAAAAGTGGTGAACCGCGAAGCCATGGCTAACCCCGCCTGTCTGGACTGGTATGTGGCCTTGGCCGCGCGCCGGGCCAGTAGCCCGGACAAACCCTGATGAAAGTCATGGCACGAAACTGGCTTGCCTCGCTAGAATAAGTTGACCAATCGGTTAACTTCCCAGGGTTTTGCCGCAAGTGTGCTGCGACCCTCCTGATGCCTGAATGCCCATGACCCTTTCAGCCCCGTTGCCCGGCCCCTCGGCTGCCCCGTCCCAGAGCGACCGCTTGGCCGTGAAGGTGCGCCAGGCCAGCGTGGTGTACCAGACCGCAGACACGCCAGTGCATGCGCTCAGCGGCATTGATCTTGACATCCGCGAAGGGGAGTTTGTCGCCCTGATCGGCCCGTCGGGCTGTGGCAAAACCACACTGATGCGGGTGATCGCAGACCTGGAGCACATCAGCGCTGGCGAGGTGCTGGTGAACGGGGTCAGCCCGCACCAAGCGCGGCTGGACCGGGCCTATGGCTATGTGTTCCAGGCCCCGGCACTGTTTCCATGGCGCACCGTGCTGGCCAACGTGACCCTGCCACTGCAGATCCAGGGCCGCGCGCGTGACGAGTGCCGCCGCATTGCGCTGGAGCAACTGGCCCGCGTTGGCCTCACCGGGTTTGAGGGCAAGTACCCCTGGCAGCTGTCGGGCGGCATGCAGCAGCGGGTGTCGATCGCCCGTGCCCTGTCGTTTGAACCGCGCATTCTGATGATGGACGAGCCTTTTGGCGCGCTCGACGAGATCACCCGCGACCGGCTCAATGAGCAGCTGCAGCAGCTGTGGCAGCGCGAACGCCGCACCGTGGTGTTTGTGACTCACTCGATTGCCGAGGCGGTGTATTTGTCGACCCGCATTGTGGTGATGTCGCCCCGCCCAGGGCGCATCGTGCAGGTGATTGACTCCACCCTGCCCGATGAGCGCCACCTCGGCTTGCGCGACAGCCCCGAGTTCATTGACCTGGCGCATTCGGTTCGGCTGGCGTTGGCTGACGGCCACCATGGCTGACACCCTGCCACTGCCACTGGGCGCACGGCTTCGGCTGCACGGCCTGCCAGTGGCGTCCATGGTTCTGTTGGTGCTGCTGATCTGGTATGGCGGCGCCTGGCTGCTCAATGCGCCGGGTGCGATAGAGCGGGTGTTGCGCGACCAGCCCTGGGGCTGGCAGGATCTGTTCACCGCCACCATGGCCATGGAGCGGCCGGTTTTGCCCGCCCCGCACCAAGTGGCGGCCGATTTCTGGTCCAGTTTGGTGGACTGGCCGCTGGACTCACCGCGCAACCTGCTGTTTCATGTGGCCGTGACGGCAGAGTCCACCCTGTGGGGCTTTGTGCTGGGCAGTCTGCTGGGCCTGCTGCTGGCGGTCTGCATCGTTCACTCACGCACGCTGGACCGCGCACTGCTGCCGTGGATCGTGGCGTCTCAAAGCGTGCCGGTGCTGGCGATTGCGCCGATTGTGTTGGTCATTTTGGGCAGCCTGGGCTTTGCCGGCGTGGCGCCCAAGGCGGTGATCGCGATGTACCTGTGTTTTTTCCCGGTCACAGTGGCCATGGTGCAGGGCCTGCGCTCCCCCCTGCGCATCGAGACCGAAATGCTGCACACCTATGCTGCCAGCCGCTGGCAGGCCCTGTGGTTGTTGCGGCTGCCCGCCTCGTTGCCGTTTTTGTTCCCCGCGCTGCGGGTTGGTATCGCTGCCGGCCTGGTGGGCGCCATGGTGGCCGAGTTGCCAACCGGCGCCCAGGCCGGCTTGGGCGCGCGGCTTCTGACCGGCTCTTATTACGGCAACACGGTGCAGATTTGGTCGGCGCTGGTGATGTCGGCCCTGCTGGGCCTGCTGTTGACCAGTCTGGTGGCGGGCTTGGAGCACCTGGCCTTGCGCCAGCGTAGACAAGCATGACAACCCAGGTCAAATCCGCTCTAGCCACGGTTGGCGCTGCTTTGCTGGGGGCACTGTTGCTGGTGCAGCAACCCGCGGCCCAGGGTGCCGCACCCCCAACGCCGCTGTTTTGGCTGGCCACGTCGGCGCAAGCGCTGTTGGCGGCGCAGTCGGTTCGCAGTTTGGCGGCATTTAACCGCCCACGCTGGATGGGCACGCTGACCGCAGCCCTGTTTGGCTTGTGGTTGCTGTACTTCTGGCAGTTGCTGGTGGTGACTTTTCAGGTGCCGCGTGTGTTGCTACCGTCACCCACCATGATCCTGCAGTCCATACTGGAGCACTGGCCGACGCTGTGGCGCGATTTCACACAGACAGTGCTCAAAGCTGTTGTGCTGGGCTGGGTGCTGGGCTCGGCCCTGGGTTTTGGCGTGGCGCTGGCCATTGACCGGCAGCCTTTTTTGCAGCGCGGTCTGCTGCCCTTGGCCTCGCTCACCAGCACCATCCCATTGGTGGCCGTGGCGCCCATTGCGGTGATGTGGTTTGGCTTTGAGTGGCCGTCCAAAGCGGCGGTGGTGGTGCTGATGACATTTTTTCCGATGCTGGTGTCTACCCTGGCCGGGCTACAGGCCTCGGGCAAGCTGGAGCGTGAGCTGATGCACAGCTATGCCGCAACCTACGGCGGCACCCTCTTGGCACTGCGCCTGCCGGTGGCCTTGCCCTTCATGTTTGGCGCACTCAAGATCAATGCATCGTTGGCCCTGATTGGCGCCATCGTCGCCGAATTTTTTGGCTCGCCCACCTCTGGCCTGGGCTTTCGCATTTCCACCGAGGCGTCTCGCATGAACATGCCCCTGGTGTGGGGCGCGATTGTGGTGGCTGCCGTTACCGGCTCGCTGGCCTATACCCTACTGCTGCGGCTTGAGCGGCGGTTTGCGTTTTGGCACCCCTCGGTGCGCGAAGCCGTGGGCACCTGACATGATGAGCCCCTTTGCCAAAGCCCAGTTTGTTCCCCTGTCCCGTACGAGGCCATTGCTGGTCAACTTTTTTTCTTCAACCCCAAGGAGTTTTTGATGACCCGTTCTTCCAAACTTACCCACGGCCTGTTGGCCGCGGTGCTCGTCGTGTGCGGCGCCACTGCGCAGGCGGCCGACAAGGTCACGGTGCAG
>JBIKZZ010000163.1:0-7395 GCA_044354435.1 Rhodoferax sp.
CCGATTCAGTCGGGCATAACCGAACCTCTGCGCAACCGAGACGATGTGCGCGTAGCGCCTGTCGTCGCTGTCAGGAACTGTGAAGTGCACCTCCAGCGTACCGGCCAGAAAGGCCGAAAGCTGGGAATAGTTTGAAGACGGGTTTCGTCCATGTCGATCACCATATGGAAAATGATCGACCCAAAACCACCGTTCAGGCTCACACCTCGTTGGAATAGGCTCCCTGTTGACCTGGCAGATGGGATAGGTCAGAATTCGCTGATGCATCTGCAATCGTTTACATTTGCGTTGCCAACGGTCTTAGCCCATCGAACCCAGCTCGCAGCCCCAATTCACCACGACTTGCCGGCCCTTACCGGTACACGGAGACCTTATGAAGTTCTTTTCCATGGCATCACTGGCAGTCGCGCTCGCGCTGGCCGGTACAGTTTCGGCACAAGATTTCCCTAGCCGACCGATCACTCTCGTCGTTCCCTGGCCAGCCGGCGGCATAGCCGATCAGGGCGCCCGCGTCATCGGCAAGTCGATGTCCGCCATGCTGGGTAAACCAGTGGTGATCGACAACAAGCCCGGCGCCAACGGGATTCTCGGTGGGAGCCTCGTTGCCAACGCCAAGCCGGATGGCTACACGATGTTCTATGGGTCGGATACCGCTATGGTCTCCTACCCGTTCGTGACCAAGAGCCCGCTCTATCTACCGGACAAGGCGTTCGTGCCTGTGCACGGCTTATCGGTGTCACCGTTCATGATCGCGATCCGTAGCGATGCCCCCTACAAGACGCTGCCTCAGTTGATCGACTTCGCACGAAAGAACCCCGGAAAGATCAATTACTTCACCACGGGGCAGGGGTCGCTACTTCATGTGCTGATGGAACTCCTGGAGAAGGAGGCCAATGTGACGATGACCCAGGTTCCCTATAAGGGCGGGCCGCAGGGTTACCAGGACTTCCTGGGCGGCCGGATCGACGTGATGGTCGACTACCAGTCTGGCTTCAAACCTCTGGAGGCAAATGGCAAGGCCATCGCCATCGCGGTGGCTTCCACCAACCGTATGGACGGCATGCCACACGTGCCCACCTTCGCCGAGCTGGGCTACAAAAGCGTGGTGCTGGGGCCGTTCGCCTTGCTGGCAGTACCGGCCGAGACGCCAAAGCCGATGATCGACAAGCTCGCGGCGGCAGCGGCCTATGCCCACAAGGACCCGGAGGTCGTGAAATTTCTCGTCGAACGAGGTTCAGTCGCGCTCAATTATGGGCCGGATGAGATGAAGACGTTCTTGGATAAGCGGCGCGTGATGACCAAGCAGTTGCTCGACGCAGTCGGCATCAAGCCGGAATAAAACCAGACCAACGTCCTCGCTCCGAGCAGGAATCCTGATCGGTGACGGAGGGTAAGCACAGATATCAGCGCTGTGACTTCGCATCCGGCAGGGCCAGTATGCGCTTGGAAATAATGTTGTTCTGGATTTCGTGGGTGCCCCCGTAAATCGATCCCGACTTGCCCCGAAGCCAGAGCCGGACCGATTCGAGGGCTTCTTGGGGATAGGCATCGCCGTCCCAGCCCAGTCCGTCATGGCCGAGCAACTCGACAATAAGCTCCATTCGCGTCTGATCCGCGGCGATGGTCGCGTTCTTGAGGATCGAGGTTGCCGCGCCAGCATCAATGCCGGCTTGGTGTTCAAGTGCTATTCTTTGGTGGGTGAGCGCGACGGCGCGCGCATCAATCTCGTGTGCAGCAATGCGGGCTCGTAGATCGGCATCTGCCAGTCGGCCATCCGAGTCGAAGGCGCCATACTCCCGCACGATATCGGCCAGCGGCCGGACGCCTCGGGCGCGACGGGTATCGCCGATCCCGCCCCGCTCGAACTGCAACAGGCGCTTTGCCACTGCCCATCCGCCGTGGAGCGGACCCACGAGGTTAGCCTTGGGAACGACCACGTCCTTGAAGAACACCTCGCAGAACGTCGAACCACCATAGATCAACTTGATCGGCAGCGCTTCCACGCCCGGCGAGCGCATGTCGATCAAAACGAAACTAATGCCACCTTGCTTGCGGCTACGGTCGGTGCGAACCAAGCAGAAACACCAGTGCGCAAAGTGTGCGCCGCTCGTCCATACCTTTTGGCCGTTGATCAGGAAACTGTCGCCCAGATCTTCGGCGCGGCACTGCAGAGAGGCGAGATCGGAGCCTGCGCCAGGTTCGGAATAACCCTGGCACCATCGAACTTCGCCGCGGGCCGCAGGCGGCAGATGACGCAGCTTCTGCTCTTCGCTCCCGAACTCCAGCAGCGTCGGGCCCAGAAGGTTCACGCTCATCCCTTGCACTGGGTTGGTCGCGCCGATCCGCGCCATCTCGTTGGCCAGCACCTTCGCTTGTGATTCTGTGAGCCCACCACCGCCGTAGTGCCGGGGCCAAAGGGGTACTGTCCATCCCTTGGCACCCATCCGGGAGCGCCACAAGAGGAAATCAGGATCGGTGTTGTCCTGCCCGAAGATGTCGACGGCTTGCCGCGAGGGGTCGTCTGCCAGGGCAGTTGGGAAGTGCTCCGCGAGCCAGTCCCTCGCCTCCAGACGAAATGCCTCGATGTCAGTATGTTCTCCGAGGTTCATGGTTCTACCTGTGGCGCGGTGGTAACTGGAGCATGGCGGGCAAGTCCTTGGACTTGGACATCGTCCACTTCGGCGGCCTGCGCTCCAGGAACGCCGACACACCCTCGCGCGCATCGGGTTGCTGGCCGGTCCAAGCGAAGAGTTCCCGTTGCAGCTGATCGGCCTGATCCCAATCTCGGGTCAGGAAGTCGTACATGAGCCGCTTGGTGAGCGCAACTGAAACAGGGGCCGTGTTCTCGGCAATGTCGTTGGCCAGCGCCATGGCAGTGTCCAGGACGTCGGCGCGCGGCACGGATCGGTTGATGAGACCCAACTCCTTACCCTCGGCGCCCAGGAATATGCGCCCCGTTAAAAGCAGGTCCATGGCGGCCCCATAGCCGATCATGCGCGGAATTGTCCACAGCAGGTCGGCATCTGGCATAACCCCGCGACGGTTGAAGACGAAACCTAACTTCGCGTCGTCCGCCGCCACGCGCAGGTCCCAGGCCATGGTCTGGGTCAGCCCAGCCCCGACCGCTGCGCCGTTGATGGCCGCGATGATGGGGGTCTTGGTCTGCCGGGCCTGGATCGCCTCGCGCGTGCTGCGTCGGTCATCGTCGTTGCCGGTCGCGCCACCACGGCCCGAGAAGGTCTGTGATCCGCCCCCGAGGTCGGCGCCGGCGCAAAAGACATTGCCATGCCCGGTCACCACGACGGCCCGAACTGCATCGTTCGCATCTGCCTCAGAAAAACTGTGCAGCAGTTCATGGGCCATGCGGAAGGTCCAAGCGTTCATCCGGTCCGGCCGGTGCAGGGTGACCAACTGCACTGGCCCGCGGAACTCAACCAGAATCTGTTCATATTTCATCGCGATGAATCCCAGGATTGGAGCGAGAGACTCACTCCGGTTGAATAAGGCCACACGAAGCGCGGGCCCAAGCTTGCGATCTGACCATACAGCTCTGACATCGGCATCCCCTTCGCATCAATACCCTTGGCACCTGGCGTACCGATCCCTATGAAAGGCCTGATTGCCGAAGGCCGCCTCGGCCGCACGGGCGCGTTTAAGGTAAAGACCGGCGTCGTGCGCATCGGTCATGGCGATCCCGCCATGCATCTGAACCATCTCGTTGCTCACAAGGTGGAATGTATCGCCCACCTTGACCTTAGCCAAGCTGACCAAAGCCGCTGTGTCTGGTGAATCGGCGTCAATGGCCATGCAGGCGGCCTCGACGGCTGACCGTGACAGTTCCAGTTCGGTGAACATCTTTGCTGCCCGGTGCTGCAAGGCCTGGAAGCTGCCAATGGGCTGATCGAATTGCACGCGGGTTTTCAGGTAGTCCAGCGTCATTTCGAAGGCCTGGCACGCGGAGCCCAGCATTTCGGCGGAAATCCCCGCGCGTGCCCGGTCCAGGACCTTGTCAAGCAGCGCGCCGCCGCCCGATAGCCGGTCGGTATCGCTCACAACGACATCCTTGAAAGTCAGGTTTGCAGCGCCCCGGCTGTCTGCCAACGAGAGCCGCTGGCGCGATACCCCCCCTGCATCGGCACGCACGAGATACAGTTCCAGCGTGCCAGCGGAACGGGCGGAAACCACGAAAAGGTGGGCCGCCATGCCGTCAATCACGAAGACCTTCTCGCCGGATAACCTGCCGCCGACAACCTCGGTCTCCACCCTTTGCGGTTTGTGGTGCCGGTGCTCATCAACAGCGAGCGTGACGATGGCCGTCC
Organism: Rhodoferax sp.; assembly: GCA_044354435.1. GTDB lineage: Bacteria > Pseudomonadota > Gammaproteobacteria > Burkholderiales > Burkholderiaceae_C > Rhodoferax. The sequence goes on from JBIKZZ010000163.1 coordinate 4,320, forward strand.
CGTCAGCTACCCTTGGCAGCCAGGCCTGTTTCTGCCCGGCACTGCCGCCCAGCATCAACGCCGACGCGCCGGCAAGACCGGATGCGATAAGCGGCGAAGCAGTCAGCGTTCGGCCGAGCTCTTCGAGCACCAGAGCCATATCCATGCATCCCAGGTTCGAGCCGCCGTACTCTTCAGGAACGATCGTACCGGCCCAACCCATCGCAGCCATCTCAGTCCAGACCGCCGGTTCGTAACCCAGCTCGGCGCCCCGGTCACGAAGGTTGCGCAAGGCGCGGATGGGCGATCTTCTTGTCACCCAGTCCTTGGCCGCCTCGCGCAGCATTTGCTGCTCCTCGGTCAGTACAGCCATCGTTCGCTCCTCATTGTCTGTGCTTCTGGGTGACCCGCTCAACTGCGCCGCACGATCAGTGCATCCACGGCAAGTACGCGTGCGCCGCTACAGATCAGGGGATTGACGTCAAACTCGCTGACCAGGTCACGCTGATCCTCGGCGAATTCCGACAGCCGGGCGATGACATCGGCTAGCGCATGTTGATCCACCGGTGCCATGCCGCGAAAACCATCCAGCGCCTTGCGCCCTTTGAGGCGGCTCAGCATGCCGCCCGCTTCGCTCCGAGTCACAGGGGCCAGTGCCAGCACTGTGTCGTTCATCAACTCGACCATGACCCCGCCCAGGCCGACGATGACCTGTGCGCCGAACTGCGCGTTGGTGCGGCCGCCAACTATGATCTCGATGCCTTTCGAGGCCATAGGCTGGACTAGCACACCATTGATGCGGTCCAGGCTCGTGGTCTGGACCGCATTGGCCATCACGGCTTCATAGGCCTCGCGCACATCCGCCTCGGTGCGTAGATCGAGGCGGATGACGCCGGCTTCAGTCTTGTGCGCAATGTCAGGAGACTCGACCTTCATCGCCACCGGGTAACCCAGCCTTGACGCTGCCAAGACCGCCGCGTCAGCGTCTTGCACCAAATGTTCATCAGTCACTGGCACGCCGTAGAACGCCAGTGCCGCTTTGGCTTCACGCTCGGTCAGGGTCGTGTTGGGTGACTGCTGGATCAATGCCGCGGCGCGCTCGCTTGCACCCGGCGGCGACAGGCGAAGCCGTTGGTCCGGCCGGTCCCGGCGGTAATCCTCGCGCCAATGCCAGGCGGCGATGGCAGCGAAACATCGGTTGTGAGAGCGGAATAAAGCGACATTCGGGTCCATGGCGGCCTCTCGGCTGCCTGGTCCGTCGCTCCACTGGGTGCTCCACGTCATGCAAACCATCTTGCCATGCTGATGGGCAAGCGCACTGTACAAGGCAATCGCCGCTGCCTGGCTCTGGGTGGCAGTGCCCAGGTTCACGACCAGCGTGCCGAAGCCGGGGTCGCCTAACAGCGCGTCGGCACAGATGCGCGTCATATCGGGTCGCGAGACGATCTGCGCGGTTACGTCACAGGGATTGCGCGGCGAGCCAAACTCTGGAATCGTGGCAACCAAGGTCTTGCTCGCCTCTTCGTTCGGCTGGGGCAACGGCACCCCGTGTAGCTCTGCCTTGTCTGCGGCCATGATGCCTGATCCGCCAGAGGCGCTCAAAACGGCCACCCCCTTGGCCTTCAGCTCAGGCACCTTGGCGAAGAAAGCGGTGGTCTCAATCAGATCTTCGAAGTTGTCTACCACGACCATCCCAGCGCGTGCAAACAGGGCGCGATAAGTCGCTGTCGATCCAGCTAAAGACCCGGTGTGAGAAATGGCGGCGGCAGCCCCCATCTCTCCCGTACCAATTTTGTAAACCACAACAGGCTTGTTGAATGCCGAAGCCCGCTCGCCGGCCTCGAGCAGCCGAAGCGGATCCGGCATGCCTTCGAATACGCAAGCGATGGCCTGGCAGGAAGGATCCTCAGCCAGGTAGGCGATGGCATCGGCCACATCGAAGTCACAGGAGTTCCCGGATAGCAGCAGATGGCTGATCGACACACCGGTTTCGGCCGCCTGACACAAGGACACGCCCAACGCACCCGACTGACTAACCACCCCGATGCCGCGCGCGCGCAACATGCGGGGGCGCAAGGTACCGACGAAACTCATCAACGTGCCGCGGGCAAAGTTGAACTGACCCATCACATTGGGGCCGACGATCGGGATTCCAGAAGCGAGCGCAATTGCGGTAAGGCGGGCCTGCTGCGCGATTCGGTCGGATTTGCCCGTCTCCGCATAGCCGGAGGCGTAGATGACGATCCCTCCGACCTTCCTGGCGACACACTCATGGACGATGGCTTCAACCGACTCTCGTGCCACGGCAACGACAACACAGTCTGGCGACTCGGGCAAGTCCGCCACCGACGGATGACAAGGCCGATCGCCGATGCTGGCGTATTTCGAATTCACCAGATGGAGGCGGCCAGCGTACTGGTCAAGGTTGGCCATTGTCAGAGCACCAAAGGATGATGCCGTCGGTGATGCCCCGACGATGGCGATGCTCTCAGGTTGAAGTAGGCGGGCAAGGCCGGCACGGGAATAGACTTGGCGGCGGGACGAGGACACGCATTTACTCCTTGAGCTAACCAGCCTGGGGGATGGGACGTGAAGAATATGCATCGCCAGACCCTCACCAGGCTTAATTGTAATCGTTTTCAACGTGAAAGCCCATTGAGTTTGCCGGCGCAGAATCATGGCTAATGCGACTTTTTGCGTCCGCGGGCGGGTCAATATTCAATCGGCATTAAATTTGGGTTGATGCGCAAGGTCAGTTGACCCGTTACAACGGCGGCGCGAATGCCACATCCACAGCCAATGTCGTCACGCTTTGACAACGACCAAATTTAGACCTACATTCAGTCTCTTCCCTGCTTAAGGTCGCCATGCCATCCGTCACCAACATCAAGTCCATCTCCTACCTTAAAAGCCACGCTGCCCAGATTTCCGAAGACCTGCAGTTGAATGGCAATCCGTACTTCATCACCCAAAATGGTGATGCCAGCATGGTGATTGAAGGCGTCAAGGAGTATCAGGAAAAGGAGTCGCTGATTGCCGCCCTGAGGGTCATGGCCTTGGGTGAAAAAGACCGAGTGCAAGGGAAGGGCATCTCCGC
>JBIKZZ010000164.1:0-7358 GCA_044354435.1 Rhodoferax sp.
AAACTGTCAGCGCTCATGCCTGCCGCAAGTGCCAGGCCTTGGGGCGGGTGAAGGTCTGGATGCCGTAGGTGGACAGGGTCAGGCCGATGCCGGAGTCGCCGTAGCCGCTCCAGGGCAGGCGCGGGCTGACGCGGTCGCAGCAGTTCCAGTAGACGGTGCCGGCCTTGACTTGCGCCAGCAAGGCGCGGGCGCGGGCTTCATTGGGGGTGAAGACGCCGGCGGTCAAACCGTAGCGGGTGTCGTTCATCAGGGTCACGGCTTCGGCGTCACCGCTTACCTTTTGGATGCCGATCACCGGTCCAAAGCTCTCCTCTTGCATGATCGTCATGCTGTGGTCCACCCCGGTCAGTACCGTGGGGGCAAACCAATTGCCAGGGCCGGGCAGGCGATGGCCACCGCAGTGGAGTGTGGCGCCCTTGGCCACGGCATCGGCCACCTGGGCCTCCAGCACAGCCAGTTGTGGCGCGCGGGTGATGGCCCCAATATAGGTGTCCTCAGCCGCCGGGTCGCCGACTTTGAAGCTGTGTACCGTGGCCAAAAACGCGGCCACAAAGGCGTCGTGAATGCTGGCGTGCACATAGATGCGCTCCACCGAGCAGCAGCTTTGGCCGGTGTTGTACATGGCGCCATCGGCCAGAGACTCGGCCGCCACCTGGGGGTTGGCATCGTCGCAAACGTAGGTGGGGTCCTTGCCGCCGAGCTCTAACTGCAGCTTGACCAGGCGGGGCCCCAGGACCTGGGCGATGCGGGCGCCGGTGGCGTGCGAGCCGGTAAAAAAAAGGCCGTCGATGGGTTGCGCCTGCAAGGCCGCCCCCACCTCAGCCCCGCCCACCAGGGCAATAAACACGTCATCGGGTACTCCGGCAGCGTGCAGCAGGCGAGCCATGGCCAGACCGGTCAGGGTGGCATATTCAGATGGCTTGTACAGCACGGCATTGCCGGTCAGCAGCGCCGGCACAAACACGTTGCCGCCCACAAACCACGGGTAGTTCCAGGCCGAGATGTTGGCTACCACGCCCAGCGGCGTGTGCTGAATCTGCTCGGTCATGCCGCCGTCGGCAAACACCGTCTCGGTCGCCAGGCTGGCGTCGAATGCACCCAGAAAGAAGTCGATGCGGCCCATCAGCCCGTTGAGCTCGTTTCGCGACATCTTGATCGGCTTGCCGGTTTCGCGGGTCATGATGGCGGCCAGCGGTTCGAGTTCGGCCCGTACTGCGGCGGCAAAGCGCTCGATGCAGGCCTTGCGCTCGGTCAGGGGCGTGGCGGCCCAGGCGGCTTGGGCGGCGCGGGCACAGCCGGCTTTGGCAGCTACCGAGGCGGCGTCATCCGCGTCCACGGTGGTGATCAGGGCGCCGGTGGCGGGGTTGTGAATGGCAAGTTGGTTCATACGGCGGGTTGGGACTCGGAAAGGGGTGAGGTTTTGGCGGCCTGGCAGGCCTGGAGAAAGTCCGTCAAAAGCGGGGTGTCGTCCAGCGTGCCGAGCTCGGGCCGGTGAAATTCGGGGTGCCACTGCACCGCAGCCACATAAGCGGGCCCGGTGTGCCGGATGGCTTCGATCATGCCGTCGTCAGGGCAGCGGGCCTCAACCTCGAAGCCGGGCGCCAGGTCTTTGATGCCCTGGTGATGAATGCTATTAATTTTATAGCTAGAAACGCCCGCCAGCAGATGGCTCAGGCGGGTTTTTGGCACCAAGTCCAGACCATGGAAGTTATGGTCATACACCTCGGCGTCCCGATGCTTCAGCGCCTCAGGCCGTTGCGTCGCGATGTCCTGGTAGAGCGTGCCGCCAAAGGCCACGTTGATCAGTTGCAGGCCGCGGCAGACGCCAAACACCGGCTTGCCCGCCGCCACAAAGGCCTTTACCAGCGCCTGCTCGTAGAGGTCGCGGATTCGGTCGCCGCTCCAGCGCTCTTGCAAGGGGGTCTCGCCATAGCTGCCAGGCCAGACATCGGCGCCGCCGTGCAGCACCAGGCCGTCGAGCCACTGCGCGTAATCGTCAACATGCACATCGCCGCGTGCAGTGTCGCCTGCGGGTGACGGGATCATCACCGGCAGGGTGCCACCGGCCATAAGCCAGTGCGCCATCGACTGTTCGACATATTGCAGGGTTTTGCTGGCAAAGGCGGCGCGCGCTGGGTCCGGGTGGAAAAAGCAGGCGCTGATGCCGATCTTGAGGCGCTCGTTGCCCATCACATGGCCGCCTTGAACAAAGCCTCGAAATCGGCCGCGGTGCAGGGGCGGGGGTTGGTCTGGTGGCAGATGTCGGCGGTGGCAATGGCCACCAGCCGCGGCAGGTGGGCCGGCGTCACCCCGTGGGCCGCCAGTCCGCCGGTGATGCCGACACTGGCCTTGAGTGCCTTGAGCCAGGGCACAAAGGCCGCGCCACCGCCGGCCACCTGGCAAACATGGGCCAGTTCGTCAAATTTAGCGGGAACAGCCGCCAGGTTCCAGGCCAGTACCGTGTCGATCATCAGGGCGTTGGCCAGCCCGTGGTGCAGGTCACACACGGCGCCCAGCGCGTGGGCACAAGAGTGCACCGCACCCAGGTCCTTCTGGAAGGCGATGGCCCCCATCATGGAGGACATCATCATGTCGCTGCGCGCCTGCAGGTTGGTGGGCTGTTGGACAGCGGTCAGCAGGGCGGCGGCCGCGATGCGCGTGCCTTCCAGCGCGATGCCGTCGCACAGCGGGTGGTAGGCCGGCGACAGGTAGCTTTCGATGTTGTGGGTCAGCGCGTCCATGCCGGTGGCGGCCGTCACGGCGGCTGGCAGGCCAAAGGTCAGCTCCGGGTCGGCAAACACAACTTTGGCCAAGATCTTGGCGCTGAACACCACGCGTTTCAAATGCGTTTCGTTTTCACTCACCACGCTGGAGCGACCCACCTCAGACCCCGTACCCGAGGTGGTAGGCAGCGCCACAAAATAGGGCAGCTCGTGCACGATGGGTCGCACCTGCGGGTGATCCCAAACGTATTCCAAAATATCGCCGGGATGGGTGGCCACGATGCCGACCACCTTGGCCACGTCCAGCGCTGCGCCGCCGCCGAAACCGATCACGCAATCAGCGCCATGCGCCTTGTAGGCCGCAGCGCCGTCCATAACCTGGCTGCAAGTGGGGTTGCCGAAGACGCCGGCAAACACCGCCACCTCCAGGCCCTGCAGGTGGGTCTGGAATTCAGCCAACACCGGCAGGGCACCCAGGGCCCGGTCGGTCACGATCAGCGGGCGCTTGCAACCCACTTCCAGCAAATGGGCGGCCACCAGCTTGCGCGCGCCGGCGCCGAAACGGATGGGGGTAGGAAAGGCAAAGTTGGTAATGCTCATGGTGTTAGATGATCTCAAAGTAACGTTTCATTTCCCAGTCGGTCACGGCGTCCAGCCATTGGCGCCATTCCCAGTCACGGGTGGCGGCAAAGTGGTCGACAAAACCGTCGCCCAGCCAGTCGCGGGCGATCGCCGACTGCTGGAAGTTGCGGGTGGTTTCAATCAGGGTGCGCGGAGCCCGGGGAATGTGCTCGGCGCCGACATTGGTGCCGGTGATGGGTGGCGCGGTCAGTTTCAGACCCTTCTCCACGCCGTCCAGGCCAGCGGCAATCACCGCCGCCATCGCCAGGTAGGGGTTGACGTCGGCACCCGGGCAGCGGGTTTCCAGCCGGGTCGCCTTGGGGCTGCCGGCGATCACCCGAAAACTCGCGGTGCGGTTGTCGATGCCCCAGGTGGGCTTGACCGGTGCCCAGAAGCCGTCGACCAGCCGCTTGTAGCTGTTGATGGTGGGCCAGATCATGGGCGCAAAGTCCATCATGCAGGCCACCTGGCCGGCCAGGTAGCTCTCGAACAACTTGCTCATCTTGCGCGGGTTTTTCGCGTCATAGAACAGGTTGGTCTTGCCGTCTGACAGGCTTTGGTGAATGTGGCCGCTGCAACCGGGCAGGTTCTGGTGCGGTTTGGCCATGAAGCTGGGCATGATGCCAAAGCGCGCCGCAATCTCCTTGGTGCCGGTTTTGAACAGCATGGCCCGGTCAGCTTGAGCCAGCGCCTCGCTGAAACCAATCGCCGCCTCATAAACGCCCGGGCCAGTTTCGGTGTGCAGGCCCTCCACCGGCACGCCAAAGGCCAGCATCTCATCCATGAGCGCGTTGAAAAACGGCCTATTCTGGTTCATGCGCAGCAGCGAGTAGCCGAACATGCCCGGGGTCAGCACCTCAGGGGCGACGCCTTTTTTGGCGGCCCAGCTCTGCGGCGTTTCGACAAAATTGAACCACTCGAACTCCATGCCGGTCATGACCTGGAAACCCATTTTCTCGGCGCGCTTGAGCACCCGCTTCAGCGCCTGACGTGGGCACTGGGCGTGCGCCGTGCCATCCGCATTAACAAACTCGCCCAGAAAGAAGGGCACGCCGTCGTCCCAGGGCACGTGGCGTGCGGTGTCCAGGTCCAGCCGCGCCAGTGCGTCCGGAAAACCATGCTGCCAGCCGGTGGCGGTGGTGTTGTCGTAGGTGTTGTCCATCATGTCCCAACCCAACACCACGTCGCAAAAGCCGAAGCCGCCGCCCGGGTAGGGCTCGGCCGCCCCCAGGAATTTGTCGCGGTGCAGGTATTTGCCACGCAGCACGCCGTCAATGTCGCTCACCGCCACCTTGACCTTGTTGGCGTCAGAGCGCCGCACCGCAGCAACGGCCGGGTGTTCAGGTGTCGGGGTTTTCTTGGAAGTTGCCATGTATGTTGGGTCCATTCATTCGGTTCAATTGAAAGTCAGCTTAGCCAGCAAAGCGGCTGGCGGCGAACGGTGCCAAATCGACAGCCGGCGCGCGCCCTGCCACCAGGTCCGCCACCAGGGCGCCGCTGATGCCGCCCAGCGTCACGCCGATGTGCTGGTGGCCAAAGGCATAAATCACCCGCGCCGAATCGCGCGAGCGGCCCAGCACCGGCAGGCCATCGGGCAGCGTGGGCCGAAAGCCCAGCCAGGGCGCATTCGGCTCGCCCAGCCCGGGCACGGCACGTTTTGAGGCGAAATGCAGCAGATCCAGCAGGCCCTGATGGCGCTGCGGCTTCATGCCCGCCAACTCCACAGTGCCCGCTACCCGCAAGCCCTTTTCCATCGGCGTCATGTAAAAGCCGCGCTCGGCCCAGCCAATCGGGCGCGAGATCGCACCCGAGGCGCCCGGGTACATGATGTGGTATCCCCGCTCGGCGTCCAGCGGCACTTCGTCGCCACACTGGCGCGCAAGCGGTTTGGAGTGGGCGCCAGCGCACACCACCACCCAATCATGCCCACTCGGGCCAGCGTCGGTGCTGACGTGCACCGCACCGGCTTGGGGTTGCAGCCCGGTGACAGCACTGCGGGCGATCTGCAGGCCGCCGGCCACCAGCGAGGCCTGCAGGGCGCCTAAAAAGTCCGCAGGGCTGGACAAGAACCAGGAGCCTTGGTAAAGCACGCCCCGGTCAAAGATGGGCGCCAGCCCTGGCTCCAGGCGGGCGATGTCATCGCGCCCCTGCACCGTGAAGTTCACGCCCAGCGAGCGGCGCAGCGACAGCGTTGATTCGGACGCGGCAAAGTTAGCTGCGTCGGAGTACAGGTACAGGCACTCGCTGGGCTTTACAAAAGCGGCCAGGCTGGCCTGCGCCGTCATAAGGGTGTAGCCATCCTGCGCCCGTGCCAGCAAGTGCGACAGCGCAGTGGCCGAGGCGGTGTAACGGCGCCGGCTGGAGCTGGCCAAAAAGCGCAGCAGCCATGGCGTGAGCTGCGGCAGGTAAGACCAGCGCAGGCGGAACGGGCTGTCACCCGAAAGCAGGTAGCGCGGCAGATCGCGGAACACCGAGGGGTTGTTGACCGGGATGCAGGCGTAGTTGGCAAAGGTGCCGGCGTTGCCAAAAGAGGCGCCGCCGGCCGCCCCGGCCGGGTCATAGACCGTGACCTGGTGGCCGTCTTGCATCAGCCAGTAGGCACTGGACAGGCCGACAAAGCCGGCGCCAATCACCGCAACGTTCGCCATAGCTCAGGCCCCAAGCGCGGGCTGGCTGATGCCCATATCGCGCAGCGTTTGCGCCACCGCATCTACCGCCTGGCGCATCTCCACCGGGCCGATGGCGCCAATGCAGCCGACGCGGAATGTCTCGACCTGCGTCAACTTGCCCGGGTACAGCAAAAAGCCATAGTGCTTGGCGGTGTCGTAAAAGCGCTTGAACTCATAGGCCGAGTGCTGCGGCGCGTGAAAGGTGACGATGATGGGCGCCTGTACCGACGGGTCCAGGAAGGGCTTGAAGCCCAGGGTGGCCATGCCAGCCACCAGCGTTTGGTAATTGCTGGTGTAGCGCGCCAGCCGGGCGCTCTGGCCGCCTTCAGCCTCAAACTGGGCAATGGCCTCATGCAGGGCCACCACCACGTGGGTGGGCGGCGTGAAGCGCCACTGCCCGGTCTTCTCCATATAGACATGCTGGTCGTGCAGGTCCATCGCCAGTGACTGGCTGCGGCCGGCGCAGCCATCCAGCACCGCCCGGCGGATGAAGACAAAACCCATGCCGGGCACGCCCTCCAGGCACTTGCCACTGGCCGCAATCAGGGCATCAAACCGGGTCTTGCGCGCATCAATCTCCAACGCGGCAAACGAGCTCATGGCATCGACAATCAGCCCGCGATCAAACTGGGCGCAGACATCAGCCACCGCTTGCAAGGGGTTGAGTACCCCTGCACCGGTTTCGCAGTGGATCAGCACCACATGGGTGATGGAGGCGTCCTCTTGCAGGCGCTGCGCCAGTGCATGGGGGTCGACCGGGCTGGCTTCATCAAAGCTCATGGTGGTGCAGCGCCGCCCCATCATGCTGGTGATGCGGGCGGCTCGCTTGCAATATGCGCCGTTGTCCAGCACCAGCACATGGCCGTCATGCGGCACCAGGGTGGCGACCGCTGCCTCCACGCTGAAGGTGCCACTGCCCTGCAAGGGCACCACCACATGGCTGTCCTGGCCATGGATGATGGCCAGCAGGCTCCGCCGCACACTGGCTGTCACGGCAATGAAATCGGCGTCCCACGAGCCCCAGTCCTTGAGCATGGCCAGCTTGGTGCGCAAGGTGGTGGTCAGGGGCCCCGGGGTCAGCAGTATGCGGTCTCTGTCCATCGTTAGTTCCTGGAGCCGGCAAGTCAGCCCCGTCAAAAATTTTATTGGACGTCACCCCTTCAAGCTTGTCAATTGTTTTTTGTAAATTGTTGACAATTTCTGTAAATCTGCTTCAATCCGCTGCATGAGCGCGACCATGCACCCCACCATTGCCCTGTTGCAGAGCCGCTCGCTGAGCATGGTGGTGCAGCAGGAAATCGAACGCGGCATCCTGAGTGGCGAGTACCCACCCGGCAGCAAGCTG
>JBIKZZ010000165.1:0-7280 GCA_044354435.1 Rhodoferax sp.
CAGGTGCAAGACCTCGGCGCTGGTGACGATGATGCGCCGGCCGGCCTTCACGACGCGCCCAGTTGCGCGCAACTCGCCGCCCTGAAAGGCCGCCAGAAAATTGACTTTGTACTCGACCGTGCTGACCTCCATGCCCTCGGGCACCACCGTCAAGGCCGCGTAGCCGCCAGCAATATCAGCCAGCGCACCCATGGCGCCGCCATGGAAACCGCCCTGCTGTTGCGTCACACGGTCGGAATAGGGCAGCGCCACCTCGCACAGGCCAGGGGCTGCCTGCAGCAGCCGCGCGCCCAGGTGGCGCATCATGCCTTGGCGGTCAAAACTGGCCTGCACACGTTGCCAAACGGCGTCAGAGGGCGTCACTTTTCAGGCCTTTCCCGGTTTTGCTCTTGGCCAGCAGGGCCCGCGCCTCGCGCTGGTGGAGCTTGAGCTCGTCCAAATTAGCTTGCAGGTCGACCATCTGGGCCTCCAGCTGTTGCTGGTGCTTGGCCAGCACCTCCAAAAATTTTTGCAACTGCAACCCGGTGTCCCGCGGGCTGTCGTACAGGTCAATGATCTCTTTGGCTTCGGTCAGGCTCAGTCCCAGGCGCTTGGCGCGCAGCGTGAGCTTGAGCCGGGTCCGATCCCGGCCGGTGTAGACTCGGTTGCGAGCACCAGGGCCAGAACGCTCGGGCTGCAACAGCCCCATGTCTTCATAAAAGCGCATGGCGCGGGTGGTCAGGTCGAACTCCCGGGCCAGATCGCTGATGCTGTAGGTGGTCGCCATAAGTTATGTCCGCCAGTGTCCGTTATGAAGGTAACTGGCAGCGAGCGCTGTAGCACCTACAATGACCTAATGAGATTGACGTTTACGTAAACGTCAATTATCCCGCAATTCAGGAGCCGCGTTGAACGAACTGGAAAAACAGCTGCACTACCCGTTTGGCGATGCCCTGCCCGCACCAGGCGAAGCGCTGCTGGTGGCACCCGGCGTCAAATGGATCCGCATGGCGCTGCCTTTTGCACTGAACCACATCAACCTGTGGTTGCTGCGCGATGAACTGGACGGCGTGCCAGGTTGGAGCGTGGTCGATTGCTGCATCAGCCATGAGACAGCTCGGGCACAGTGGGAGCAAATTTTTTCCCAGGAACTCGACGGCCTGCCTATCCTGCGAGTGATCGTGACCCACATGCACCCCGACCACGTGGGGCTGGCACACTGGCTGTGTGAGCGCTGGAAGGTGCGGCTGTGGATCAGCGCCACCGACTACTGCATGGCGCGCATCGGCACCCTGGGGCCAACGGCTTTCGGCGGCGAATCGGCTGCCGCGTTTTTTGCTTTGCACGGCCTGAATGATCCGGACGCCATGAAGCAAGTGGCAGCACGATCCACCTACTTCCCATCGCTGGTGCCGGCCATGCCCGGTCAGTACCACCGCATGCAGGACGGAGACACCCTGACCGTGGGCGGCCGCCCCTGGAAGTGCATCAGCGGCTACGGCCACACGCCTGAGCACATCTCTCTGTATTGCACCGAGCTCGGCCTGCTGATCGGCGGCGACATGATGCTGCCGCGTATCTCAACCAACGTCAGCGTCTACGACCAAGAACCCGAGGCCAACCCGCTGCGCCAGTTTCTGGATTCAATCGACCGCTTCCGCGCGCTCGACGCCCAGACCCTGACACTGCCCTCGCACGGCAAACCCTTTACGGGCCTGTACCAGCGCATCGACCAGTTGCACGACCACCACGCCGAGCGTCTGATCGAGGTGCTGGCAGCCTGTGCCGAGCAGCCCTGCAGTGCGGCCGATGTGCTGCCAGTGCTGTTCAAGCGTGCGCTGGACCTGCATCAGACCACCTTTGCGATGGGCGAATCAATCGCCCATCTGCACCTGCTGTGGCACGACGGGCGCCTGAGCCGTCAGATGGACGACGATGGCATTTACCGCTTTGCCACCCGGGTCGGCTTGCAAAGTGCCAACTTGGTTGAACTGAGCGATGCCGCCTGAGCAGGCCGACGCAGCGCTGCCTGGCACCTGGTGGACAGGCTTACAGCGGCGCATTCATGTCGGCGTGCAGCGGCGCACCCTGCATCTGCCCGACGCCACACGCGGCCTGATTTGGGCCGGGATAGCCGGGCTGCTATTCACCTGCCTCAATGTGATGATGCGGCAGCTGTCGCTGCACATCGATCCATTCCAGACACAGTTTTTGCGGTATGTTTGCGGCCTGTTGGTGCTGATGCCCATGGTCTGGACCCACGGTTGGACCGCCTACCGCCCACAGCAGATGGGCGGCCAGTTTGCGCGCGGCGCGCTGCACACCGTGGCCCTGTGCCTGTGGTTTATCGCGCTGCCGCACATCACACTGGCGGACACCACGGCCATCAGCTTCACCGCGCCGCTGTTCATCATGCTCGGCGCCTACATTTTTTTTCGTGAACCCATGCGTTGGGATCGCTGGCTGGCCACGCTGCTGGGTTTCATCGGAGTTTTGATTGTGGTCGGCCCCAAGCTGGCGGCCGGCTCAGCCGGCAATGGCATCTACCACCTGACGATGTTGGCCTCGGCGCCACTCTTTGCCGCCTCTTTTTTAGTGACTAAGGCCCTGACCCGCTACGAAAACCCCGGCACCATCCTGGTTTGGCAGGCCATCACGGTGTCGCTCTTCAGCCTGCCGCTGGCCCTTCTCAACTGGCAGGCGCCGACCCTCCTTGAATGGCTGGCCTTCGCGCTGTGCGGCGTACTGGGCAGCACCAGCCACTACTGCCTGACCCGATCACTGATGTCGGCCGACATCTCGGCAACCCAGTCGGCCAAGTTTCTCGAGTTGGTGTGGGCGTCAATCTTGGGCTGGCTGGTCTTCAGCGATGTGCCGGCGCTCAACACCATCGCTGGCGGCCTATTGATCAGCGTAGCCACGGTCTGGGTAGCGCGGCGCGAGTCAAGGCAGCGGGCGTCCAACCCTTAGCGCCAACGCGGAAGGGCCTCGTCCTTGAGCTGGCCGCGCAGGCTGGCGTAGTCTGGCACCACAGCGCGCACCGTGTCCCAAAACCGCGGACTGTGGTCCATGACCCGCAGGTGGCTAAGCTCGTGCACCACCACATAGTCAATCACCGCCAGCCTGAAATGAATCAGTCGCCAGTGCAGCCGGATCGAGCCATCAACCCGGGCGCTGCCCCAGCGTGTGCCAGCACTGCTGAGTGTGAGCTTGCGCCACTGCACCTGCAACTGCGGCGCAAAGTGGTCGAGCCTCTGCTGGAACAGGGTCTTGGCCTGGCGCATCAGCCAGGCCTGCACCGCGTCGCGAATCTGCTCCGGAGCGGCAGCGTGCGGCAGTGACAGTTGCAGGCATTGCGTGCCGTCGGTACCAGGCAGCAGCGCTCCCCCCACTGCAGCAAACGCATGGCTCGGATCAAGGACCAGCCGGACGGTCTGGCCCAGAAAAGGCAGGCTCGCGCCGTCCCGCCAGTCGATACTGTTGGCCTGCAAGCGCTCATGTCGCGCACGGGTTTCGGCCAGCTTGCGCAAGACCCAGTCCGATTTTTCGGCCAGTGCGGCGTCCACCTGGTAGAGCGGCGTCCACTTGGGCGCACTAACCACCAGCCCATCAGGCCCGACCGAAAAACCAATGGTTCGGCGCTTGCCGCGCTTGAGTTGGAAGCCTACCAGGGCCTCCCCGAGCCGAGCCTCGCGGTTGGCCAGCGGGTGCTGGAACCGCGCTGGCGCCGTCACTGCCTCCAGCCTGGCACCGGGCTGATAGGGCTTTTTAGCTACAGATTCAATAGCTATAGATTCAGTATTGACGGGGGCTAGCGAGGTATTTGGCTCAAAAAGATCGAGCGTGTAGCGCAACAGCGGATGCATGTTGCGAGTTCAGCGGTACGCCTCGGGGTCGATGCGGCGCATCTCGGCCTCGATCCAGGCCTCCACCTCTCGCATCAGCGCCTTGGGTTCGCGGCCAACACTGGCGATGGGCGGGCCGATCGACACGTCCACCACACCCGGCGACTTGATAAAACCCTTGCGCGGCCAACAGCGGGCTGACGCCACCGCGATCGGAATGACAGGCGCTCCGGTGTCCACCGCCAGTCGGGTGCCCGCGGTCTGGTAGGTGCCCTTCTCGCCGCGCGCCATTCGGGTGCCTTCCGGAAACATGATGATCCAGACCCCCTGCCCAAGCAAAGTCTTACCTTGGCTGACGACATGCTTGAGTGCCTGGGCACGCGACTCGCGGTCAATGTGAATCATGTCCAAACGCGCCATCGACCAGCCAAAAAAAGGAATCTTCAACAGTTCGCGCTTGAACACAAAGGCCAGTGGGTGCGGCATCAGGGTGGGCAGCAACAGCGTTTCCAGGGTCGACTGGTGTTTAACCAGCAGGATCGCGGGGCTGGCGGCGCCATCGGGCAGGTGGGCCATGCCATGAACCTGGAACCGCACTCCCAGGATCACGCGCGTGCCCCACATCACAACCCGCATCCAATTGACGGCAAACCACCACAAGGGCGCGCCGCGCACACGCAGTGACAACAGCACAACGCCGATGCCCCACGGGATAACGGTGATGAGCATCCACCCCATGTGCAGGATGGAGCGGATCAAATTCATGGTGAACGGTGACCGCGCGCGATCAGCGCATCGGCAAAAGCGGCGAGATTCTGGTGCACTTGGGTTGTTGCTGGCAAGGTGTCCGGCAGGCTGCGACCGGCATACATCTCGCCTTTGCCGGTCAACACCAGATGCGGCTCGCAGCCCACAGCCATGCCAGCCAGCACATCCCGCGGCGAGTCACCGATGGCGGGCACCCCCCGCAGGTCCACACCATAGCGCTCGCCAATCTGCTCAAACAGGCCAGGTTCGGGCTTGCGGCAGCGGCATCGTTCGTCCGGGCCGTGCGGGCAGTAAAACACAGCGTCGACCCGGCCTCCCACGGCGGCCAGCATACGGTGCATCTTGGCGTGCATGGCGTTGAGCGTGGACACATCGAACAGGCCACGGCCCAGTCCTGACTGGTTGGAGGCCACCACCACATGCCAGCCGGCGTGGTTGAGCCGGGCCACGGCCTCCAGCGCACCCGGCAGCGGCGTCCATTCCTCAGGCGATTTCACGTAGTCGGCACTGTCTTCGTTCAGGGTGCCATCGCGGTCAAGGATCACGAGTTTCATGGGAACGTCTCAGGTTGCCAGCCGCGACAGGTCGGCGACACGGTTCATGGCTTCGAACAGGCTTTTGAGCAGGCCCTGGCGGTTCAGCCGCAAATCCATCTCCTCGGCGTTCACCATAACGCCATCAAAGAAGGCGTCCACCGGCGCGCTCAGCGCCGCCAGCGCCTGCAAAGAGCCGGTGTAGTCACCGCCCTCGAACAGCGCCTGCGCCCGGGGCAGCACCGCCTGCATGGCGCTGTACAAGGCCATTTCTGCGGGCTCCTTGAGCAGCACCGGGCTGACATGGGCATCCACCTCGGCGACTTTCTTGAGGATGTTGCCAATGCGTTTGTTGGCAGCGGCCAGGGCTGACGCCTCGGGCAGTTGGGCAAAGGCGCGCACCGCATCTAGGCGCACACGGATGTCACCCCATTGCGTCATGCCTTTGGCACCAAAAAGAACCGCCTCCACTTCATTCGCGCTGTACCCCCAGTCGCGCACAAAGCCCTTCAACCGCTCCATGAAAAATTCATCCAATGGAACCCAATCATGGGTCAGCATCTCTGGCGGGAACGCCTCCCAGGCCATAGCCCGCATCTCATGAAACTGGAGTGGCAACTTCTTTTCAATCATCATCCGCACCACGCCCAGCGCATGCCGGCGCAGCGCAAACGGGTCCTTGTCACCAGTCGGCAGGTTACCGATGCCGAACATGCCCACCAGAGTTTCAAGTTTGTCGGCTAGGGCTACCACCACGCCAACAGGGTTGCTGGGCAGGTGATCCCCAGCGAACCGCGGGCAATAGTGGTCGGAGATGGCGTTGGCGATGTCCTCGCTCAAACCGTCATTGCGCGCGTAGTAGGCGCCCATGGTGCCCTGCAGTTCGGGGAACTCGCCCACCATATCAGTCAGTAGGTCGGTCTTGGCCAGGCGCGCAGCAAGTACAGCCTTGTCGGCCAGCTCAGCGCCACCGAGTTGCTGACCGATCGCCTTGGCGATGGCGCATACCCGGGTCATGCGATCGCCTTGGCTGCCCAACTTGTTGTGATAGACCACCTTGGACAGGCCGTCGACGCGGGACTCGAGCGTCTTCTTGCGGTCCTGGTTGAAGAAAAACTGGGCATCGGCCAGCCGGGGCCGCACCACCCGCTCATTGCCTTGAATCACGGCGGAGGCATCATCGGGCGTGATGTTGCTCACCACCAAAAACTGGTGCGTTAACCTGCCCGCAGCATCGAGCAGGGGGAAGTATTTCTGGTTGGCCTTCATCGTGAGTATGAGGCATTCCTGCGGCACCTCGAGGAACTGCTTTTCAAACTCGCAGACCAGCACATTGGGTCGTTCGACCAGGCCAGTCACTTCGTCTAGCAGTGCTTCGTCTTGGATCGGCCGCACACCGCCACCGACCTGGGTCGCCGCCGCCTGCAATTGGCGTTCTATGGCGGCACGCCGCTCAGCAAAACTGGCGATCACCGCGCCATCGTCGGCCAACGTGGCGGCATAGGCGTCGGCATGCCCAATCACTACCGGCGAGACGCGCGCCTCGAAACGGTGGCCCTGGGTCTGGTTGCCGGCGCTCAGGCCCAGCACCTTCACCGGCACCACGGCGCTGCCGTGCAGCGCCAACAGGCCGTGCGCCGGCCGCACAAAATGCACGCTGCTCCAGCCCGGCAGCTCGCAATCGGTCTCCAGCTGGTAGCTCATCATCTTCGGGATCGGCAGTTTGGCCAGTGCCTCTTCCAGGGCTTTTTGCAGGCCGCCGCCCAAAGTAGCGCCGGTGACCAGGCTGTCATAGAAAAGTGCTTCGTTTTTGCCGTCGGGTGCTCGTCGCAGCGCGGCGACCGCAGCCACCGGATCCGACAGGTCCGCACCCAGCGCTTGCAGCTTTTTGAGCAGGGCTGGCGTGGCCTGGCCTGCGGCGTCAAGTCCGACGGCGGCAGGCATCAGTTTTTGCGGCACGGCCTTGTCGGCGGCCTTGCGCCAGACCTGGCTGATGTGTGCTGCCAGCCGGCGTGGCGACGCAAACGGCGTCACCACCGAATCCGCTGTGGCCAGCCCCTGGGCTCGCAACTGAGCAGCCAACTCCTGGGCAAAAGCGTCACCCAGCTTTTGAAGCGCCTTGGGCGGCAACTCTTCGACAAACAGTTCCACAAGC